>REES01000036.1 GCA_007694935.1 Rhodospirillales bacterium | reverse complement strand
CAAAGCTCCCGTCCGATCTCGATGGGGCTCGGCATGGCCGACCCGCTGCCGGCGCTGAGCCCCATCAGCGCGGCGTATTCAGGGTCCATATCGCCAAGGCCGCCGCCGTCCCCGGCGCCGCCGACGGCGAGCTGCCAAGCTCCGAGAAACACCGCCAGCAATACCAAGGACAGCAGGGCGGCGCGCCCGCCGGAGGATGCCTGGGTCATGACCGGGGCTCCGCCTGGGCTCAGACGCGGCTGATCGGGAAGCTCTTGGCGTAGGCGTCCGCTTCGTCCGGATCGAACTCCCGCCCCATGATGGTATGGGTCTTGTAGGTTTCCTCGGGCGGCGTCAGCCCCATCTCCCGCATCAGCTTCTGGGCGTCGGTGGCGAGGTAGACCTCCTCGGCGACCCTGCGATAATCGATGTCCTGGGTGATGTAGCCCCAACGGCGCATCTGGGTGAGGATCCAGACGCCCATGGAGTGCCAGGGGAAGGGATCGAAATCGATCCGGTCGGGCACGCGCTGGATGTTGCCGAGGCCATCCGCGAAGGTGCCGGTCAGCACCTGGGTCACCACCGTCTCCGGCTGGTTGAGGTAGGCCCGGGGCGCGATCGCCTTGGCCACCTCGGCCCGGTTGTCGGGGTTGGAGGAATACGCGGTGGCGTCGATGATCGCCTTGAACAGGGCCTGGAAGGTGTTGGGGTTCTCGGTCACGAACCGGCGCGAGGCGGAGAACGCGCAGCACGGATGGCCGTCCCAGATCTCCTTGGTCAGCAGGTGGATGAAGCCGACGCCATCGAAAACCGCGCGCTGATTGAACGGATCGGGAGCCAGGTAGCCGTCGACGTTTTCCGCCCGCAGGTTGGCCACCATCTCCGGCGGCGGCAGCACCCGGATCTGGATATCGGTGTCGGGATCCAGGCCATGCTCGGCGACATAATAACGGAGCAGGAAGTTGTGCATGGAGAACTCGAACGGCACCGCGAAGCGCATGCCTTTCCACTGCTGCGGGTCGCGCTTGTCCTTGTGCTTCAAGTGCAGGGTTATCGCCTGACCGTTGATGTTCTCGACGGCCGGCATGGTCCAGGGCACGGCGGTCGACCCGGTGCCGAGGGTGATGGCGAGCGGCATCGGCGTGAGCATGTGGGCGGCGTCATATTCGCCGGCCAGCGACATGTCGCGGATGACCGCCCAGCCGGCGGTCTTCACCACGTCGACGTCGAGCCCGTACCGGGCATAGAAGCCCATCGGATGAGCCATGATGATGGGCGTGGCGCATGTGATCGGGATGAACCCGATCCGGAGCTTGGTCTTCTCCAGAGGGCCGGCGGCTTCGGACGCCAGCGCCTTCGCCGCCTCCAGAGGGAACGCCGCTGCCAGGGCGGCCACCGCGGTGGAGGCACCGACGGCACGCAGAAAGGCACGCCGGGAGGCATCATGCGGGAACAGGGCGCGCATCACCGCCCCTTCTACCGTGCGACCAATCAGCACCTCGTCGCCGGCGCGGTCATTGGCACGAAGCGTTTGCGCCGCAGCACTCCCCGTGGTCTCCGCCCGCGCCATCACGGCGTCGCGTGCCACCTCGGCCTCATGTTCGGCGGCGCTGGCATGCCGGCCGCAGCTGCAGCCGGCCGAGGGCAGCGGCGCTGGGTCGAACGGGTTTCTGAAGGTTGATGACATGGCCAGGACTCCCCACGGGCACGATGTTCGTTGATCGAACCGATCGGCGTTTGCACTGAGGCATTTCGCAACCTCCGTGCCAAACTGCCGGGCGCACGTGGCATGTGCGGCTGGCGGCGAAAAGCTTTTTGTTTCAGCGGCCTTGCCAAGCCGGCCTGGGGCACCGGGCGCGCCCGGTCAACGGCCGGAAGGGGCGGGTGATGCGCCGTTTGCTGGCAGGGGGTGCCTATTTTATGTGCTGTAAAGGATTGTGATGAAACATTCGGCAATGGGCGGGGCGGGAGGGCAGGCGCCAGCCTTTCCTCCATCATGACATTCGCTGACCATGCGCCTCGTCATCACAGGATCCTGGATTTCCCTGCGCTCCATCCAGGCTACGCCTGCTCCTTCGATCTGGCTCAGCCGGCTCAGGTCGGCAGTGGCGGCACGCGGACCTTCCATTTCCGTGCGACCCGGCAGGGCCTTGCCACGTTGACCCTGCGACACTGGCAGCCCTGGTCCGGTGAGGATTCCGTCACCGAACGATTCTCAGTCCGGGTTCAGGTGACGGATTGAGCCTGCCGCCAAGCACTCCGGCATCGAGGGTCCGAGGCGGCCCCACCGCCGGGGAACCCGGGTGTCGCGGCGGCCCTGTTCCCACGTGATTGAGTTGGTACCGGATAGTTGCTATATCACAGCGGCTAGGCGCCTTGAGCCTTCAGCATGGCATCCCATCCTCAGGTCGATCCCCATGGCCCGACGCAGGCAGATTTCCGAGGGGAAGGCGAAGATCCTGTACGAGGGTCCGGAGCCCGGCACCCTGGTTCAGTACTTCAAGGACGACACCACCGCGGCCACCCCGCATCGGCGCATCGTCATTACCGGCAAAGGGGTTCTGAACAACCGCATTTCCGAATTCCTGATGCGGAAGCTGGGGGAGATCGGTGTTCCCACCCATTTCGTGCGCCGGCTGAACATGCGCGAGCAACTGGTGCGCGAGGTGGAGATGATTCCGGTGCAGGCGGTGGTGCGAAGCGTCGCGGCCGGCTCGTTCGCGCGCCGCTTCGGCATGCCCGAGGGTACGCTGCTGCCGCGCTCCATCGTCGAGTACTATTACCGCTCCGACGAGCTCGAGGATCCAATGGTCTCCGAGGAGCACATCACCGCGTTCGGCTGGGCCAGTCCGCCCGACCTGGACGAGATGATGGCCTTGGCCCTTCGCATCAATGATTTCCTCACCGGGCTGTTTCTTGGCACCGGCATCCGGCTCTATGACGTCAAGGTGGTGTTCGGCCGGTTGTGGGAGGAGGATCAGATGCGGATCGTGCTGGCGGACGAGATCGGGCCGGAGACCTGCCGGCTCAATGACCTCCGCACCGGCCAGCGTCTGGATGCCGAGGCCTGCCGCGGCGACCAGGCAGCGCTCACCCGGGTATACCAGGAGCTGGCCCGCCGGCTCGGGGTCATTCCGGAAAGTGGGCCGGCGGATCCGCAGGGCCCGGAGACCCTGCAGTAGGTGGGGCACGTATCAGGGTCGTGACTCGGCGGCAACGGGCGGGTGATCCGGGCAGAGGCATCCGAATGGTAGGGGGGCGTTTCAGCATGAAGGCCAAAGTCCACGTCACGTTGAAGCCAGGCGTTCTGGATCCCCAGGGCAAAGCGGTGGCGCACGCCCTGGACGCGCTCGGCTTCAGTGGGGTTCACGGCGTCCGCCAGGGCAAGTTCATCGAGATCGATCTTGGTGACCAGGACCCGGGCGGGGCCCAGGCCAGGGTCGATGCGATGTGTCGTCAACTCTTGGCCAACACCGTGATCGAAGACTACGCCATCGATATCGTCGACTGACCCCAGCAGCGGGGCCATTGTTCCATGCATGCCGCCGTGATCGTGTTCCCGGGCTCCAACTGCGACCGTGACGTTGCCGTGGCTCTGACGCAGGCAACCGGGCGGGCGCCGCTGATGCTGTGGCATCGGGAGACGGAGGTGCCGCCGCTGGACCTGATCGTGGTCCCCGGCGGCTTTTCCTATGGCGACTACCTGCGGGCCGGGGCGCTGGCGGCACACTCGCCGGTGGTCCGCGAGGTCAAGGCGCGGGCGGCCAAGGGGGTCCCGGTGCTCGGCATCTGCAACGGCTTCCAGGTGCTGTGCGAGGCAGGGATGCTGCCGGGCGTGCTGATGCGCAATGCCGGGTTGCGGTTCGTCTGCAAGGATGTCTGGCTGCGGGTCGAAAATGCCGCAACGCCGTTCACCCGGGGCTACCGCAGCGGGCAGGTGGTGCGGATGCCGATCGCCCACAACGACGGCAACTACTACGCCGATGCGACCACCCTCGACAAACTGGAGGGCGAAGGGCGGATCGTGTTCCGCTACTGCCACGCCGATGGTCGGGTTGACGATGCGGCCAATCCCAACGGCGCGCAGCGTGGAATCGCCGGCATCGCCGACGGGCGCGGCTCCGTGCTCGGGATGATGCCGCACCCGGAGCGGGCCGCCGATGCCAGCCTCGGCGGCACCGACGGCCGGACGATGTTCCAGTCGCTGCTGACGGTGCTGGCATGAACGATCCGGCGACCGTGACAGCCGAGATGGTGGCCGATCACGGGCTGTCACCGGACGAATACGACCGCATCCTGACCATCCTGGGCCGTCCGCCCAGCTTCACCGAGCTCGGCATCTTCTCGGTGATGTGGAGCGAGCACTGCTCCTACAAGTCGTCCAAGCGCTGGCTCCGCCTGCTGCCGACCAGCGCCCCTTGGGTGATCTGTGGTCCCGGTGAGAACGCCGGGGTGGTGGACATCGGCGACGGCCTTGCCGCCATCTTCAAGATGGAGAGCCACAACCATCCCTCCTACATCGAGCCCTACCAGGGAGCGGCCACCGGTGTCGGCGGCATTCTGCGCGACGTGTTCACCATGGGCGCCCGGCCCATTGCCAATCTGAACGTGCTGCGGTTCGGCAGCCCCGACCATCCCAAGACCCGGCACCTGGTGGCCGGGGTGGTGGCCGGCATCGGCGGCTACGGCAACTGCGTCGGCGTGCCCACCGTCGGCGGCGAGTGTACCTTCCACCCCGGCTATGACGGCAACATCCTGGTCAATGCCATGACCGTGGGGCTGGCGCGTGCCGACCGCATCTTCTATTCCGCCGCCGCGGGCATCGGCGCTCCCGTGGTTTACGTCGGCTCCAAGACCGGCCGCGACGGCATTCACGGCGCCACCATGGCGTCGGCGGAGTTCTCCGACGATACCGAGGAGAAGCGGCCCACCGTCCAGGTGGGTGATCCGTTCACCGAGAAGCTGCTGATCGAGGCCTGCCTGGAACTGATGGCCACCGACGTCATCGTCGCCATCCAGGACATGGGTGCGGCGGGCCTTACATCGTCATCGTTCGAGATGGCGTCCAAGGGCGGCCTCGGCATCGAGCTGGACCTGGACCGGGTGCCCGTCCGGGAAGCCGGCATGACGGCCTATGAGATGCTCCTCTCCGAAAGCCAGGAGCGGATGCTGATGGTGCTCAAGCCCGGTCGCGAGGGCGTTGCCGAGGCGATTTTCCGCAAGTGGGAGCTGGATTTCGCGGTGATCGGCAACACCACCGATACCGGCCGGATGGTGGCGCGACACCAGGGGCGGGTGGTGGTGGACGTGCCGATCGACCCGCTGGCCAAGGCATCGCCGGAGTATGACCGGCCGCTCGCGGACCCGCCGGGGCCGGCGCCGCTGGCGGCGACCGCGGTGCCGGCTTCGGCCGATCCGCTCGAGGCCTTGCCGCGTTTGCTGGGCAGCCCCGACCTCTCGGCCAAGCGGTGGGTGTGGGAACAGTACGACCACATGGTCATGGCCGATACGGTGCAGCGTCCGGGCGGTGATGCCGCGGTGGTGCGGGTCCACGGCACCGGCAAGGGACTGGCCATGACGTGCGATTGCACGCCCCGCTACTGCCTGGCTGATCCGGTGGAGGGCGGCCGTCAGGCGGTGGCGGAGGCGTGGCGCAACCTCACCGCCGCCGGCGCCAAGCCGCTCGCGGTCACCGACTGCCTCAACTTCGGCAGCCCGGAGCGACCCGCCATCATGGGCCAGTTTGCCGGCTGCATCCGGGGGATGGCCGAAGCCTGCAGCGCGCTGGCCTTCCCCGTCGTCTCCGGCAACGTGTCATTCTACAACGAGACCAACGGCGTCGCCATTCCGCCCGCGCCGAGCATCGGCGGCATCGGGCTGATCGACGACCTGGACCGCATGGCCACCCCGGGATTTCGCGCGGCGGGGGAAGCGATCGTGCTGATCGGCGGCGACCCCGCACCGACCGGCGGCTGGCTGGGCCAGTCGCTGTTCCTGCGGGAGATCGCGGGCCTGGAGGCCGGGGCGCCGCCGCCGGTCGACCTGGAAGGCGAGCGTCGGACCGGCGATTTCGTCCGCTCGCTGATTGCGGCCGGCCGCGTGGTGACCTGCCATGACATCTCCGACGGCGGTTTGCTGGTCGCGGTCGCCGAGATGGCGCTGGCCGGGAACATCGGTGCGGCCCTCACGGTTCCGCCGTCGCTGGCTGAGCCGCTCGCTTGGCTGTTCGGCGAGGATCAGGGGCGCTACCTGGTGACGGTGCCTCAGGATTCGGTTGCCGGCCTCCTGGCCGGCGCCGAGGCCGCGGGCGTAACGGCCTTGGCCATCGGTACCACCGGCGGCGATCGGTTGACGCTGGGCCCGGACGGGGCCATATCGCTGGCGTTCCTGCGAGAGGCCCATGAGGCGTGGCTGCCGCGGTTCATGGCCATATCGGCAGCCCGGCTGGCTTGAAGGAGACGGCAGGCGATGGCGATGGAAGCGGCGGAGATCGAGCGGCTGATCCGGGAGGCGCTTCCCGATGCGGTCGTGACCATCGAGGATCTGCGCGGCGACGGCGATCATTACGCGGCCCTGGTGACCTCCCGGGCCTTCGCCGGCAAGTCCCGTGTGCAGCAGCACCAGATGGTCTATCAGGCCCTGAAAGGCCGGATGGGTGGTGAACTTCACGCTCTGGCGCTCCAGACCGCGGTGCCGGAGGAGAGCGCCTGATCAGGCCGCCCGGCCGGTCGTCAGCACGAGAGAGGGAGGCGAGAGAGGTTCGATGAACGACAATCCCGTATTCACCCGCATTCAGCAGGAGA
Source organism: Rhodospirillales bacterium (assembly GCA_007694935.1). GTDB lineage: Bacteria > Pseudomonadota > Alphaproteobacteria > Rhodospirillales > Defluviicoccaceae > REEP01. The sequence goes on along the minus strand of REES01000036.1, from coordinate 77,987 downwards.
TCGACGACAACCCGGTGGTGCTGTTCATGAAGGGGTCGCCGATGTTTCCCCAGTGCGGGTTCTCGGCTGCAGTCGTGCAGACCCTCACGCACATGGGGGTCAAGTTCAAGGGCATCGATGTGCTGACGGATCCCGGGCTCCGGGAGGGCATCAAGCAGTTCTCCAACTGGCCCACCATTCCCCAGCTCTACGTCAAGGGGGAGTTCATCGGCGGCTGCGACATCGTCCGCGAGATGTATGCCAGTGGGGAACTGCAGAAGGTGATGCAGGACAAGGACGTGGCCCTGGCGCGATAACCGCCCCGCCGGTGCCGGTCCGAACTCCAATGCTGCGTTCGGTTGAACGACATGAGCGCTGCGGCCGTGACACTTCGGCCAATGGTAGCGCTCAGCCACCCGTGTCACAGGCGCCATCCAAAACCAGCTGCGCCAGGCGGTCGATTTCGCGGTGGGCGGCGGAGCCGGGGGCGTAGTCGCCGACCCACTGGCCGTGGTCGAAGGCATAGGCGAACGCGGTGCGCATGCCGATGGCGGGCGCGATCGGCTCGCCGAACTGCTCATACAAAGAGAGCTTGTGGGCAATCGTGGTCCGCCGGTCCAGCCGGTTCGGCACGATCACACAGGCCGGCCGATCACTCCGGCGCAACTCCCGGGACTTCTGGATCAGCGCGATGAAGCCGGACGTCGAGTGGAAGTCGATGCCGCTCGGATTCACCGGGATCACGATCAGGTCCGAGACGGTGGTGACCGCTGCGATGGAATACTGCAATCCCGGCGGCAGATCGATCACGACGAACGGATTGGACGCGGCGAGCCCCTTGATGTGGGTGACCCAGAGCATCCCGGGATACCGCTCCTCCGGCTTGGCCTCGTGCAACAACCGGGTCACGGTCTTCACCGGCAGCAGGCCGGCCTTGGCCCAGGTCGCCGCGGTGGCTTGCCGGTCGGCATCCACCAGCACGCCCGCCTTGCCGGTGGCCCGATGCAGGGCGCATGCAAGGTTCACGGCAATCGTGCTCTTGCCGGCTCCACCCTTGAAATTGCAGACGGAAATGATTGAGGGAAGCATTGCAGCGGGCACCCGGTCTGTGGCGGTCTCCGTCCGGAAAGGCTCGTGACCGTTGGTTTGGTCAGGGCGGGCGCTGCGTCCGACCATGGTCTCGATCACCCTGGCGGCGAAGCCCGGGCCGGGAGCGCGGGCCGCGCCCGCAGGCCGGCATCGATCAGGCTGGTGGCGCCGGCGTTGACCGCATTGACGATCAGCATCAGGATATGCGCCGAAAAGGCCGCCGCCGCAGCGCGCTCAATCGGCACGCCCAACGGCACCATCACCGCCACCCAGGCAAGGTGAAACGGGCCGACGTTGGCGACACCGTTGATCGGCAGGGCGAAGGCGAACGAGGCGGCGACCACTGCCAGAACCGACTGGGGCCAGCCCGGGGTCGCGCCCAGAGCCAGCGAGACGCCGTGGAAGGCGGTGAACAGCAGCAGCCAGAGACCGGCCGTCAACAGCACCAGCACGACCAGACGGACCCACGTAAGCGACGTGGTCGCCGCCAGCAGGCCTTCGAAGATACTCATCACCCGCTGTCGGCGCCGGAGGGCAGCGGGTGCCATGACGACCAGGGTGCGGGCCATCGTCGGCAAGGCCACCGCCGCAACGGCTGCCGTCACGGCGCCGAACACCGCGGCCCAGCCGGCGGCTGCAGGCAAGCCGAACGTGTCTTGATACAAGATCAGGAGGGTGCAGCCGACCAGAACCAGAAGCAACAGGTCGTAGGCGCGAAGAAGGATCAATGCGCCCACTCCAAAAGACAGCCGGACGTCGAGCCGGCGTTTGAGAAGATACGGTAACGAGAGCTCGCCGATCTTTCCGGGCAGGAGCGCCACCAGAAATACGAACACCGCCATCACGTGAAAGATGATGAACCGGAGCTTCTGTCGCACCGCCACGGCGAGCCGGATGCTGCGCAACACAAAGACGACGATCAGCAGAGCCGCGGCGAAACCGAGCCAGCCGGGATCGGCCTGCCGCAGGACCGTCCATGCCTGATCCACATCCAGCATCGCCAGCAGGAACCCGACCGCCGCCCCCGTGATGGCCACGGCAAGAAGGACCTTGACAATGAGCCGTCGACGGCCTGCCGGTGGCGCGTGGGGCGTGTCCTGCATGGAGTGTCGGCCTTGACCCTGCCGGCCGGGACGGGCGATCCGTCCCGCCGGGCGCCATCGGTTGGTACCAAGGTTGGGGACGATCGGCAACCACTGCGTGCCGCGACGACAGCCTCATTCGGACGCTCGCAGCGGTCCTCAGGGGTCACGTCGACAAGAAGAACCGCCGGGCCCGGAAGCCCGGCGGCTGGTCCCCCCTTCAGGGCGCCCGCGCCCGCGCTCCGGCTGTTGATGCTACAAGCGCTGGGCGAGCAGGCTCTTGATCTCGGCAATCGCCTTGCCGGGATTCAGGTGCTTCGGGCAGGTCATGGTGCAGTTCATGATGGTGTGGCAGCGGAACAGCCGGTAGGGGTCGTTGAGCTGGTCCAGCCGCTCCCCGGTCGCTTCGTCGCGACTGTCGGCGATCCAGCGATACGCCTGCAACAGCACCGCGGGACCCAGGTAGCGGTCACCGTTCCACCAGTAGCTGGGACAACTGGTCTGGCAGCAGAAGCAGAGGATGCATTCCCAGAGCCCGTCCAGCTTGGCCCGTTCCTCCGGGCTTTGCAGGCGTTCCCGGGCCGGGGCCGGGGTGTCCGCCTTCAGCCAGGGCTCGATGGCGCGCAGCTGGGCATAGGGGATGGAGAGATCCGGCACCAAGTCCTTGACCACCGGCATGTGCGGCAGCGGATAGACCTTGACGTCGCCCTTGATCTCATCGATCGCCTTGGTGCAGGCGAGGGTGTTGATGCCATCGATGTTGAAAGCGCACGAGCCGCACACCCCTTCCCGACAGGACCGGCGGAAGGTGAGGGTGGCGTCCATCTCATTCTTGATCTTGATCAGCGCGTCCAGCACCATCGGCCCACAGGCGTCCAGGTCGACCTCGAAGGTGTCCAGCCGGGGATTCTCGCCGCTGTCCGGATCGTATCGGTAGATCCTGAAGCGCTTCACCTTCTTGGCACCGGCCGGGGCCGGAAATGTCTTGCCCTCCCGTATCCGCGAGTTCGCCGGCAATGTCAGCTCGACCATGGGGGATCTCCGTACTTCTATCGTTTTTTGGCGTCAGTACACCCGCGTCTGCGGCTTGATGTACTCCGCTTCGTTGGTCAGGGTGAAGGCATGCACCGGCCGATAGGTCAGGGTGACCGTGCCCTGGCCGTCCATCCAGGCGAGCGAGTGCTTCATCCAGGTCTCGTCGTCCCGGTCGGGGAAGTCCTCGCGGGCGTGGGCGCCGCGGCTTTCCTTGCGGGCCTCCGCCGAGTACAGCGAGGTCTTGGCGCACGCCATCAGGTTCTCCAGCTCCAGCGCCTCCACCAAGTCCGAGTTCCAAATCATGGAGCGATCGCTGAGCCGGATATCGCCGAGGGAGTCCCAAACCTGATCGATCTTCGCGCAGCCTTCGGCCAGCACCTCCTGGGTCCGGAACACGGCAGCGTTGACCTGCATGTTGCGCTGCATCTCCAGGCGGATGTCCGCGGTGGGGCGCCCGCCCTTGGCGTGGCGCAGCCGGTCGATCCGGCTCAACGCCAAGTCGGAAGCGTCCTTCGGCAACGGCGGCAGCGATGCGCCGGGCTTGAGCTTGTCGGCACAGCGCAGCGCCGCGGCGCGCCCGAACACCACCAAGTCCAGCAACGAGTTGGTGCCGAGCCGGTTGGCGCCGTGCACCGAGGCGGAGCCGCACTCACCCACCGCCATCAGCCCCGGGCAGATGGCGTCCGGGTCCTTGTCGGATGGGTTGAGCGCTTCGCCGTGATGGTTGGTGGGGATGCCGCCCATGTTGTAGTGGACGGTGGGCAGCACCGGAATCGGCTCCTTGGTGGCATCGACGCCCGAGAAGATGCGTGCGGTCTCGGTAATGCCCGGCAGGCGCTGCAACAGCACCTCCGCACCCAGGTGTTCCAGGTGGAGAAGGATGTGGTCGCGTTCGGCGCCCACGCCCCGGCCATCCCGGATCTCGATGGTCATCGACCGACTGACCACGTCGCGTGACGCCAGGTCCTTGGCGGTGGGCGCATACCGCTCCATGAACCGCTCGCCTTCCGAGTTGGTGAGGTAGCCGCCTTCCCCCCGTGCGCCTTCGGTGATCAGGCAGCCGGAGCCGTAAATTCCCGTGGGATGGAACTGGATGAACTCGTGATCCTGGACCGGCAGGCCGGCCCGAAGCACCATCGCGTTGCCGTCACCGGTGCAGGTGTGGGCGGAGGTGCAGGAGAAGTAGGCGCGGCCATAGCCGCCGGTCGCCAGCACGGTGGTCTGGGCCTGAAAGCGGTGGATGGTGCCGTCGTCCAGATTCCAGGCGACGACGCCGCGACAGGCGCCGGAGTCGTCCATCATCAGGTCGATGGCGAAGTATTCGACGAAGAACTCGGCGTGGTTCTTGAGGGCCTGCTGGTACAGGGTATGCAGAATGGCATGGCCGGTGCGGTCGGCGGCGGCGCAGGCGCGCTGCACCGGTGCCTCGCCGTAATTGCGCATGTGGCCGCCGAACGGCCGCTGGTAGATCTTGCCGTCAGCGGTGCGGGAGAACGGCACGCCGAAATGCTCCAGCTCCAGCACCGCCGGCACCGCTTGGCGGCACATGTATTCGATGGCGTCCTGATCACCGAGCCAGTCCGACCCCTTGACGGTGTCGTACATGTGCCATTCCCAGCGGTCCTCGGCCATGTTGCCGAGCGCGGCGCCGATACCGCCCTGGGCGGCCACGGTGTGGCTCCGGGTGGGAAACACCTTGGTGATGCAGGCGGTCTTCAGGCCCGCAGCGGCCAAGCCCATGGTGGCCCTGAGGCCGGCACCGCCGGCGCCGACGACGACGACGTCATATGTATGGTCGATGATGGAATAGCCGTTGTTGCTCATGGTCTCCCTCAAGCCCCGATCGCAAGCCGCGCCACCGCCAGGATGCAGGCCACCGCCATCACGGCGAGGGCGAACTTGACGATGAGCAGAGAGGTTGTTTTTGCCGCCTCACCGTGGACGTAGTCCTCGATGACGACCTGCATGCCGAGCCATGCGTGATAGAACAGCACGGCCACCAGCACGACCATCAGGACGGCATTGAACAGCGATCCGATCCAGGCCTGGAACGCCGGCAGGTCGGCACCCATCAGGCCGATGGCAGAGACCACGAACCACAGCGACAACGGGACCAGGGCGATCGCGGTCACCCGCTGCCCCCACCAGTGATGGACCCCCTCCTTGGCGGAGCCGAGACCGCGGGCGCGGCTCAGGGAAGAGCGCAATTCCATTGTCAACCTCCCGCCGCGACATAGGCCGCGATCAGCGTGATCACCGTCAGGCCGGCGGCGGCCGCGACCATGGCGATACCGGACAGGCGGACCTGCTCCAGCTCGAAGCCCCAGCCGAAATCCCACAGCAGGTGTCGGATGCCGTTGCTCAGGTGATAGAACAGAGAGAAGGTGAACGCCCACAACAGGAGATGGCCGAACCACGACCCGAGGAATCCTTGCACGGTGGCAAACGGCCCCGGGCCGGAAGCGGCGGCCACCAGCCACCACGTGAGCAGCAGGGTGCCCGCGGTCAGTGCGACCCCGGTGACGCGGTGCAGGATCGACAGCACCGAGGTGATCTGCGGGCGGTAAATCTGCAGGTGGGGGGAGAGGGGACGTTGGCTCGAGGCCATGGAACTCACCCTTCTTGTCGTTGCGGTTCCCACATGTGAGGGAGGGAAGCTTAAGACCGGGGCCGGGCGGGTGTCAATCTTCGCAACCGCACAAAACCCGATTCTGCGAAAAATCGCCGAGAGGATTTGTCCCGGCGCCAGGTCGCATTCTAAGGTGATATTTGCTCTCAATTGCGGACGGACCTGCCGACCGACCGGCCGCCCGACCCGGCCAGCCCGCACGCATGATTGTGCAGTGCCGTGCCGTCCGTCAGGCGTGCGAGCGGTCCCAGGCGGTCGTTTCCGCCCTGCGCCTGGCGGCGAGGGCACGGTCCTCCGCCCGGATGCGGTGCCGGAGCAGCAAGGCATTCGCCACCGAAAAACCAAGGGCGAGTGCCCAGGCCCCGAACGCCAGTGGCAGCAGGGCGATTTCGGCAGCGACGATGGCGTAGTTGGGATGGCGGCACCAGCGATAGGGGCCGCTTCGGACCAGCGGTGCGTCCGGAACGGTGATGATCCGGGTGGTCCAGAACCGGCCGAGGCTGACGATCACCCACACCCGGAGCGCCTGCAGGATGACGAACAGGGCCAGCAGAGACCATGCCACCGGCGCGTCCGCCGGCACCGTGAACCACAGCGCGGCCAGCCAGGTGGAATGGAGCAGGACGAACAGAGGATAATGGCCGGCGCCGATCTCGATGCCGCCTGCCCGGCGAAGGATCCGGGTGTTGCGCTCGGCATAGGCAACCTCGGCAACACGCTGCAGCGCGACCAGCAGCACGATCCACTGGACCAGGCTCATCCGCGGGTCTCCAGCACCACGAAGCCGGCGGTGAAGCCGGGGCCCAGCCCCGTCATCAGGGCACGCCTGCCGATGCCGTCACTGTTGAGCGCGCGGTCCAGCACGAACAGGACGCTCGCCGCCGACATGTTGCCGTAGTCGCGCAGCACCGACCGGGCATCCGTCAGTGCCCCCGAGGCAAGGCCGAGCACATCCTCCAGCGCATCCAGCACCTTGGCACCGCCGGGATGACAAAGAAACCGATCGAAATCCGTGGCACTGAGGCGATGGCGCTCAAGAAAGGCCTGCAGCGCCGGTTGGAACGATTCCCTGATGAGCGTCGGGATATCGCGGGAGAAGATCACCCGAAGGCCATCGTCCTCCACCTCCCATCCCATCACGTCCAGGGAGTTCGGCCAAGTATGTTCCCCTGCCGCCCCCACCGTGACCACCGGGCCCGGCGCCTCCCCGGCGGGTCCCAGCAGGACCGCGGCGGCGCCATCACCGAACAGAGCGGTGGCGACGACGTTGCTCTTGGATGCGTCCCTGCGGCGAAACGTAAGACCGCAGAGTTCCGTCACCACCAGGAGAACCCGGCATCCCCGCTCGGCCCGAGACACCTGCGCAGCCCTGGCCAATCCAAGCACGCCGCCGACGCAGCCGAGCCCGAACAGCGGCAGTCGGATGACGTTCCGGCGCATGCCGAGGCGCTGCATCAGCAGCGCATCCAGGCTGGGTGTCGCGATGCCGGTGGTCGAGACCGCCACCAGGGCGTCGACCGATCCCAGGGGCACCGCCGCCTTCTCCAGACACCGTTCCGCCGCTTCCGCCGACAGCGCCAGCGCATGCTCCAGGTACAAGGCATTCCGCTCGCGCCAGCCATGGTCAGAGGCATACCAGTCCAGGGGAACGGTGGAATAGCGGTTCCGAATCCCGGCGTTGTCATAGACCGGCGCCAAGTGTTCGACCAAAGCGGGTCGCTCTCGGAAAATCGCCGCCGCCCGGCTGCGCACGGCGTCCTGCGACAGCGCTTGCGCCGGCACCGCGGTCGCGGTGCCGAGGATGGCTGGCGCGTCAGCCACGGCTCACGGCCCGCCCCACCACTCTGTCCGCCCCGCCACGGTCAGCCTTGCATGATCGGACGGGTGACATCGGCGAGCCAAGCTGCGTCCTTGTCGGTCAGCAGCGGCGTCAACGCTGCCCGCACGTCGGCGTGGTAGCGATCGAGCCACGCCGCTTCCGCCGGGGTCAGCAACTCCGGCGTGATCAGGGCACGGTCGATGGGGGCCAGGGTCAGGGTCTCGAATCCGAGCAGGTCGCGCTCGGCACCCTCCGGCCGGGGCATGGCCTGGACCACCACCAGGTTCTCGATGCGGATGCCATACGCCCCCGGCCGGTAGTAGCCGGGCTCGTTGGAGATGACCATCCCGGGCTCCAGGGGAACCCGGTTCGGCAGCTTGGAGATCCGCTGCGGTCCTTCGTGAACGTTGAGGTAGTTGCCGACGCCGTGGCCGGTGCCGTGGTCGTAGTCGAGCCCGGCCTGCCACAGGGCGGTGCGGGCCAGGGCATCGATCTGCGACCCGGTGGTGCCCGTGGGGAACTGCACGGTGGCGATGGCGATGTGCCCCTTGAGAACCCGGGTGAACTGCGCCCGCTGGTCCACGGACGGGGCGCCGATGGCGATGGTGCGGGTGACGTCGGTCGTGCCGTCCAGGTACTGTGCTCCGGAATCAACCAGGTAGAGACTGCCCGGCAGCAACCGGGCATTGGTCTCGCGGGTCGCCCGGTAGTGGACGATGGCCCCGTGCGGCCCGGCTGCCGAGATGGTGGGGAAGCTCAGTCCGCGGAACCGCGGCAGGTCCCGGCGCAATGCCTCCAGCCGATCGGCCGCCGCGATCTCGGTGATCTCACCGCCGGCGCCCGTCCGATCCAGCCAGGCGAGGAAGCGAGTCAGGGCCGCGCCGTCGCGGCGGTGGGCGGCGCGGATGCCGTCCACCTCCTCGGCTGACTTGAGGGCTTTCCGCAGCGCGCACGGGCTTTCGCCGCGGGCGATCACGGCGCCGGCCCGGCGCAGCCGTTCGGCGATCCAGAAAGCGACGCCGTTGGGATCGAGCCGGACCACCCGGCCGGCCGCGCCCAGCTGATCCAGTGCCGGACCCAGCGCCTCCGGTGGCTGCAGCCGCACCTCGGGCCCCAGTTGAGCCTCCAGCGCTGGCGACAGTTTGCGCGGGTCCAAGAACACCTCGACCCGGGCATCGCGGTGGACGATTGCGAAGGCGAGCGCCACCGGCGTGTACGGCACGTCCCCGCCCCGAATGTTGAGGAGCCAGGCGATGCAATCCGGCGCGGCCAGTATCGACGCGTCCTCCCGCGCGGCCGAGAGCGCCTCAGCCACCTGACGACGCTTGTCAGCAGCAGGGGCCCCGGCAAATCGAGGATCGTGCGCGACCACCGGCGCGATCGGCGGTGGCGGCCGGTCCTGCCAGATGGCATCCAGCGGATTGGCGGCTTGGGCCACCAGCCGCGCCCGCGCCTTGTGGCAGGCCTCCCGCAAGCTCTCCACCTGGCCGGCGGTATGCAGCCAGGGATCGAACCCGAGCCGCGCCTTCTCCGGCAGGTGCGACATCAGCCAATTGGTGAGCGGCTCCTCCACTGCGTGATGCACGGACCACACTGCGCCGTCGACCTCGTCCTTGGCCTGCTCCGTGTACCGGCCGTCGATGAACAGCGCCGCGTGCTGGAGCAACACCACCGCGATGCCGGCCGATCCGGTGAAGCCGGTGAGCCAACGCAGCCGCTCCGAACAAAGGGCGACCTGTTCACCCTGATGCTCATCCGCCCGCGGCACGAGAAAGCCGGCAAGACGTCTTCGCCGCAGCTCCCGCCGCAGGGCCGTGAGGCGACCGGCCCGCTCTTCCACGGTCGCAACCGGCGCCTGCAGCCGTGCCCGCGCCGCTGCCAGCAGGTCGACGAGCTGCTCTCGGAGGACTGGGTCGACGGACGCGCCTAGCAGGGAGAGCCAGGAATCCGGATCGACTCCTTGTGGCGCTGCAGCAACACCTGCGATCAATTCGCAAACCTCCTCCGGGGATCGGTCGCTGCAGGCACGAGACAGCAACTGGGCCAGCTCTTGGGTTACGCCGGATGGAAGGGGAGAAAACGTAAGCGATTCAGATGTCACAAGCTCGGTCGCTCTTGTCATGCCGGTCGGTGCCTGGCTCCCGCCTCCCCAGGCCTGCGCACAGGACAATGCTGCAATGCGATAACGACGGCTTAACCTGTTCGCAATCGCAACACAGCTAACCTACCGCGAGACCGTAACCAGCGAAAGAAGGTGGTAGCCATGACCGTCAACCGTACGGAACGCTCCGGGTTCCCGGATTACATGTTTCGCTATGCGGATTGGGACCAGGCCCACGTCCAGGCATGGGTGGCCCAGGGCCAGCGCCTGCGCAACCGCGAGATCCGCCGCTGGGTCGCAGGCTTCCTCCGGCGACTCGGCACCAGTGTTGAGGCCCTGGTGGTGTCGCCGATAACCCGGGGTCGGATGATCGGAGCCGGCGCAACCGCCGCAGGACGGCATCGCACCGGAGAGAACACCAGCACGCTGATCCAGGACCGGGAACAAGCCTTTTGGACCGCCTACCGCCCGGCACGGGTGCCGACGCGTCGCCGTCCGCCCGCCACCACCGGCAGCAAGGCCGCCTGACCGCCCCCGTCCTGCCCGCCGGAGGCGGTGGGGGCGGCCTCTGCCCGGCCCGGCGTCGTGCTGGGCGTTGATTTCAGGGCGGGTCACGATCCAGGCGGGCCTTCGGTCACGGGTGCCGTGCCGCCGGAAGCACCGGCCTGCTGCAGGCATCGCTCATACAGAATCTGCCGGCGCTTCTCGGCATCGAAACGTTGGAAATCGCGGCTCAGCGGCACCACGCGGCCGACCCCGACGCCGACATCCGGGTCGACCCGGGCAAATTCCCGCTCCACCTGCTCCGACGCGCGGCGCCAGCACATCGCCTGGACCGATTGCGGCTCGGCATCCGGGGGCGGCGTGAGCCGCCTCGGTGCTTCCGGCCGGTACTGGCAGGCTGACATGCCCGCCGCCAGCACGACGGCGCACAGTGCCAAAAAATGTCGCCGCCTCGCCACCGCCCATCTCCCATCCGGGCGACCGACAGGTGCCGGCCACCGGCGCATTGCCATGCAATCACCGCCAGTGTGATCCCTCGGCAGGCCGGACGCAATGCCGCGACAGCCGTCCCGCCAAGTCGAGCCAATCGTTCAGCCGCCAAGCCCCTCGATCCTCGATCCTCTCCGCCAGCGGACGGGGGATCGCGGCCAGGCCGTTGCGGGCCCCGGCCATCGCCCCGGTCATCGCCCCGGTGGTATCGACATCACCGCCGATGGCAATGGCCGTGTGCAGGCACTGCCGGAAGTCATCGGGCGAACGGAGGAAGGCATAGAGGCTCCAGACCACGCTGGTGGTGACGAACGGCGACACTCCAGTACCGGTCGGGGAGACGTCCGGCTCCGCGACCGCTTCGATGGCGACCAGCGCCTCGTGGGGCGGGAGCGGCAGGATGGCGGGCAGGGCTGTCACCGCGTCACCGACCCGACGATCGACCCGGTTCGCCCAGGTGGCAAGAACCGCCACCACGGCGGAGGTTTCCCATCGCCGCTCGTCCAATGCGACTGCCAGCGCCACTGCCCCGGCAATCGCGACGGCCCCGGCGGAGCACCTTGGATCGGCATGGGTGATCCGCCCCTGGTCACAGGCGACGGCGATCAACGCATCGGGGTCGTCGAAGAAGGCGAGGCCGACCGGAGCTGCACGCATGGCGCTGCCGTTGCCGGCGTTGGGTGGCGGCGTGCCGGAGACCGTCCACGCCGCGCCCTCGGCCAGCTTGGCCGCTGCCTGCGCGGTCGCCCAGCCGCCGCCGACGATACGACCGGACGCGAACATGTCGCGGATGCGGCCGGCATAGTCCGCTGGGTCGAAGCGGTGCCGCTCGGCCATGCTCAGCGCCAGTTCCCGGGCGAGTTGGGAGTCGTCCGAGATCTGGCCGAAGGGAAAACCGCCCCGCGCGGCATCGGGAATCGCGCCCTGCAGCAGCACCGCATCGGCATGGGCCCGGCAGATCGCGGCCGAACTGCCCTCGACCGGGAAGCCGACCGCGTCGCCGACGCATTGCCCGACGAGACAGCCGGCGTACCGGTCTTCAGCCGGCGTCATCGCAGCCCCCGCTCTCGACACGAAACTCCGCGATCACCGGTGCATGGAAGGATTCCGGCGATCCGGCGACCACGTGCGGCGTGATCAGTTCATCCCCCAGGGCCTCGTTGTGGATCTCCACGTTACGGTACCAACCGAGCAGAGCCCTGGACACCAGCACATGGTCAAGCATCTGCGGCCTGCCGTGATGAACCACCGAAAACCGGCGGGAGTCGGCCAGGCTTCGTTCCACCGGCACGAGGGTGCGCAACACCAGATGCGGGTTGGCTGCATCCTCCTCGTCACCGCGAATGATGCGGACCGGCATCTCCCGGACATCGGCGTTGAAATCACCGCACACGGCGATCAGCGGTTCCGGCTCGGCATCGAACAGGCGGTCCAGGAACAGCCGAACCTCCAGTGCCTGACCGGCCCGCTTGACGGCCGCCAGGAAGAATCCTTCGGCCCAGCCCGCCATGCTGCGCCATGCCCGTGTGTCGGTCTTGTGCCCGGGAATGAACGCGGCCCGCGGAGCCCGGAGATGGACGTTGATTACGTGCAAGGTCCGGTTCGGCGCCAGCGCGACCGCTGCATAGAGAACAGGCCGGTCCCACGCCACGTCGATGGTGTCGACTTCGCCGGGCTCGGCGGTGGCAATCCGGTGCCGAGGCGGCGCCACAAGGTGGTGAAATACCTGTTCCTGATGGAGGATTGGGAAGCGGCTGAGGATGACCAGGTTGTGCTTGTCCCGCACCGCCCCGGTGGATCGGCTCAGGGTGGCGGCACGGGCGAAACGCTCGTACGGAGTGCCGGCAACAACGGCGTCCAGGGCCTCCAGGATACGATCCTCCCCCGGCGCAGGACGGCGGCCATCCACTTCCTGCAGGCACAGCACATCGGCCCGCAGCCGCGACAGTTGCGGGCGCAGCACCCGGACCCGGTCCTGAAGCGAAGGGCCTTGGTCAACCTCGGCACCCAGGTTCTCGACATTGAACGTGGCGATGCGGAGCCTTGGTGGCTGCCCCGGTTCCATGCGGCGGTCGCGACGTCAGCGCGCCGGCGACAGGCAGCGGCGCAGGAAAGCCGCGACCTCCGGATCATCCCATTCCGCCGCGCCGACCAGGCGCGCCACTTCATCACCGTCGGCATCGATCAGGACCGTGGTCGGCAGGCCGGGGATCTCGAACGCCATCGACACCGCCTGCCGCCGCTCGTTCAGAACCGCCAGATGCCGGATGCCGTTGACGTCATAGAACTGGCGGACCGCCTCGGCGCCGCCGAAATCCGACGACAGGGCCAGCACCTCGATGCCGTCGTCGGCGACGTCCGCATTCAGGGCGTCCAGCGCCGGCATTTCCTTGACGCACGGCGGGCACCAGGTCGCCCAGAAGTTCAGCACCACGCCGCGGCCGCGATACTCGGCCAGGGTGACCGGCCGCTCGCCGTCGGCGACGAACTCAACATCCGGCGCGGGCCGGCGTGGCTCGGACGACTCCAGCAGCGCCAGCACCGCCGGCGGGTCATCGCATCTCACTGCCTCCGTCGGCGCCGCAGCCTGGCCGGTAGTGGCCGGCGCGCCGCCGACCAGGGCGACGCCCAACGCAACGGCAGCCGTCGCACCTCGCAATGACAGTCCCTGCATGTTTCGCTCCGCATCCGGTGATGTCGCGGCCCCGGCCGGGATCGTTGGCGCATAAGGCGTTCCCCCGACAGAGCCCCACCCGGCTGATATGGGTCGGCCCCGCCGGACGCCAAACCACGCCGGTGGCCCGATCGATAGCGCGATGGCATGATGCCACCGGCCGCGGCGATCCGCGTCGGGATGCGCTGTGGAACGGCCGGTCGGCGCCGTTGCGGGCGGGCGGGGTTCCGATTACGTTGTGGGCTTGCCGAGCGTTGGGGCGTGGCCAAGTGGTAAGGCAACGGGTTTTGGTCCCGTGATCCCAGGTTCGAATCCTGGCGCCCCAGCCACCTTCCTGAAAACATGATCAACGCCGAAACGGGCTGCCTGTGGTACAGCCCGTTGGTACAAGTTTGTGGTGCAGGTCCGCTGCCGGTCCGAGGCGCCTATCCCGGATGTTCTGCGAAAAACTCTGAAACGGGGCCATCAGCGCCGAAAGCCGCGCGTTCTTCCGTACCTCCCCACCGCCCGTATCTCCCCGACGACCTGAAAGCAGGCAGTGCCCCACCCCCTCCGATGCCGTCAGGCGGTGACAGGCAAAGGCGCTGTCCAGCGGCATCCTGGGAAGTCTGTACACCCGATGAAATATTCCCCGTCCTGGGAGTTCTCCCGGACAATCGTCGCCGATCCGCAGCGTGGACACTTCGACAGCGTAGGCGGCGGAGTAGGATAGGGAGGGGACTTATCGGGAAGCTCACCTTCCCGAGCGCACGCCTGGCACAGAGTCGTACCGGGCAGCGCTTGGATGCGCGGAAGCAGAATCGGATCAGCGCATCCCGCGCATCGCCTAAGGTTCTCCGGATCCAGGAGCAGAACACCATCGCCTCCCAAGAGACGCACAGCTTTGCTGCCGCAGCCTCTGCAACGGAAGCGCCGCCAAAGCTCCGGCAACGCCTCGTACGACAGCGACTCATGCAGGAAGCGCTCAACGTCGGCGCGGCTAAGAGCTGCCTGGCGTCCACAATTCACACATTCGACCGTCAGGCCTTGCAGGCTACGGGCCATCGACCCTCTTCATAGTTGCAACCAGAAGAGTACCGGAAGGGCTTGGGCGGCGCAATTGAGCCCCTGCTCCTCGTCTCACTGGGCCTTGAGCTCATGGGAGATCTTGAGCCGGATAGCCGGCATCGTCCGAGGCGCGCGCGGCCCTCATCCAGCGGCTGCGCGAACAGCCGTCCGGGGCTATGATCGAAGCATCACCGCCGTCGCCCATGAGAAGTGCGTCATTCTCGTCGGGCGGATCCGTGCCGGAGGTCGCCGATGCAGCCCGCGACGCCGTGGAAGCAATCGATCATCCTCGTGCCGCGCCGGTTCTTGCGCGCCTTCCGTTTTGACGCCCGGCAGGAGCATGCGCGTGAGGCTCTATGATCGCTGCATCCTGCCGCGCCTGACGCATCTCGTGATGAGCAATCGGCGACTGGTGAGCTACCGCCAGCGGGCCGTGGCCCATGCGCGGGGCGAAGTACTGGAAATCGGCATCGGCTCCGGGCTGAACCTGCCTTTTTACGGCGATGACGTGCGCCGGGTGCTCGGGGTTGACCCTTCCTGGCCGCTGGTCCGGCGCGCGAGGCGGGAGGCGCGAAAGCGCCGGTTCCCCCTTGAGGCGTTGATCGGCTCGGCCGAAGCGCTGCCCTTGCCCGATGCCTGCATCAATACCGCCGTCACGACTTGGTCGCTGTGTACGATCCCCGATCCCCTCCACGCTCTGCGTGAGGTGCGAAGGGTCCTGGGGCCCAAGGGGCAGCTCTTCTTTGTTGAGCATGGCCAGACCCCGGAGGCCAACATTGCACGGTGGCAGGACCGCCTGACGCCGCTCTGGCGCCGCTGCACCGGCGGATGTCATCTGAACCGGCCGATTGATGCGCTGGTCCGACAAGCTGGGTTCGCCATCACAAGTCTCGAGAAAGGCTACATGGGAATGCCGCGGTTCGCGACCTTTACGTACGAGGGAAGTGCAAGACCAGTCTGAGGCGCCGGACGCGTCTTGCCAGCAGAGAGACGCCGGCGCCACTCGGCCAAATCCATGATCGTCTCGTCGGTGCTCTCCAAGGCCTCGGCTGCAGCGTCGCCATCGACGACTCGTTTCTGGGTGGTTACATCGTTTTGCGCACAGGCGCGCCGAGTAGAAACCGGCACAGCCTTCACGTCGAGATCGAGAGGAAACTCTGTCTCGATGAGGAAACCTTGAGTCGGAGCGAAGGCTTCCTGCCGCTCAAGCAGGCGATCGCGGAGCTTGCGCAAGAGTTTGCGGGATTCGCGGAGGAAGCGGCGCGTATCAGTAGCAGGTCGTAACGTTGTCGAACACCGACCAACCGGTTCCCGTTCGTCAGGTGCTCCAGTGGCCGCGGGCCGAGCAGCGAGAGCTTCTCGACCGGAAGTCGGCTTCTCCGTTTGGGAGACGGAAAGGATGATGACGAAGAAGCCGAGACGCAGACATCGCTCCGTCGCTGAAGGCAACGATCGCGTTAGATGCGGTTTGGCCAGCAATCTCAGCGGCGCACTGCGAGCCTCCGATCCCGGTTCCCGTCCCCCAGCCAGTGACACTGCCACCGGCGAGAGCCGGATCGAGGCGCTCGCCGACGGCGTGGTGCATGTTCTGGGCCTTGGCCTCAGCGTCGCCGGACTGGCGGTGCTTGTCGGCACTGTTTCGGCGACCGGCGATCCGGTGCGGGATGCGGCGATCCTGGTCTACGGCGTGGCGCTGGTGGCAACCCTCGGCATCTCGGCGCTGTACAACACGCTCAGGGGGACCGGCATCGGGCCGTTCCTGCGCCGGCTTGACCACGCCATGATCTTCCTGATGATCGCGGCCACCTACACCCCGTTTCTCGCCGTCGCGATCGCCGGCGACTGGGGGTGGGGGCTGCTCGCATTCGTGTGGGGGGTGGCGCTTGCCGGTGCCGCTCTCAAGCTGATCGAGCCCGGCCGGTTCGAACGGCTCGCCATCGTGCTTTACCTGGGGCTCGGCTGGGTCATCGTGATCGCACCGGGACCACTGTTCGACGCGGTCTCCGCACCGGGGATCGGGCTGCTGGCCCTGGGCGGACTGCTGTACTCGGGCGGCGTCGTGTTCCACCTGCTCGATCGGCTTCGATTCAGCCGTGCTCTCTGGCACGGCTCGGTACTGCTGGCCGCCGGGTGCCATTACCTCGCGGTGTGGGGCGAGGTGGCCAGGCCAGGTTCCCTGTGGTGACGGTGAGCCTCCCGCTTAACGCCATCCGAAGCGACTCAGTCGCCGCGCTGACGTGGCGACAGCATGTCGATGGTGATCTGGCGGATCAGGGCCGCGAAGGCGCGGCCGTCACTCCGGTCGGTGACCTCGCCGCGGACGGTCGCCAGTTGGGTCGGGCCATCGCAAAAACTGGCGGAGGCATCGATCCGGCCATCGGGACTGGGTCCACCGCCGGACGAGTGGCCGAGGCATTGCTGGCGGCCGCTCAGTCCCGCCGTGCCGTTGAAGGTGAAAACCACGCGAAGGTCCGGATTCGGTACCGCATCGGGATCAGCGGCGAAGCGCGCCGTGCCGGTCCAGGTGACCGCCGTCGTCATGGCGTCGATCACGGCGGCCTCCAGCGCGGCCGTGCCGGCGTCGAATGGATCGCCCTCCACCTGGACCAGCAGCGGGCCTTCGGCCATGGTGGACTGGGCAAAGGCCCAAGGGTCTTCCACCAGGCGATCGGTGACCGTGCGGGGGCCTTCGTCACAGGCGACCACGGCCGATGCCAGCACCAGCGCGAGGCAGCGGAACAGTCCGGTGGGGAAGGTGCGGTGCTGGCACGCGGCGGCACGCATGGTATCTCTCCTGAGGTTCCGGGTAGCGGCAGGGTCGGCGGCGACAGTCAAGGAGCGGACTTATCGTGACGGGCGAGACCATGACCGGCAAGGTGGTTGTGATCACCGGCGGCACCGCCGGCATCGGCCGGGTGACCGCGCGAGAACTGGCACGCCGTGGCGCCGCGGTCGTGGTGGTCGGCCGGGACCGGGATCGCGGCGGCCAGACGGTGGCAGAACTTAACGCGCTCGGTGGCACCGGGTGCGGCGCGTTCGTCCAAGCCGACCTGTCGGTGATGGCCGAGGTGCGGCGGGTGGCCGAGACGGTGACCGGCGCCTGGCCGGTCGTGGACGTGCTGATCAACAACGCGGGCGGGATGTTCGGACGCCGCATCCTGACCCCGGAGGGGATCGAAGCGACGTTCGCCCTCAATCACTTGTCATATTTCCTCCTGACGGATCGGCTGCTGCCGGCGCTTCGGCAGGCCCCCGCGGCGCGCATCGTCAACGTCGCGTCTCATGCCCACTTCGGCGTCCGGCTGGACTTCGACGACCTCCAGTCGGCACGCCGCTTCGGCGGCTACCGTGCCTACAAGCGGTCCAAGCTCTGCAACCTGTACTTCACGTATGAGCTCGCCCGACGGCTGGAGGGCAGGGGCATCACCGTGAACGCGCTGCATCCGGGCTTCGTGGCGACCGACATCGGCTTGCGCAACCGCTGGGTGCCGCGTTCGCTCTGGCGCCTTTTCACCTTGTTTGCCATCGACGTGGACAAGGGTGCGGAGACCCCGATCCACCTCGCTTGCTCGCCCGAGGTGGTCTCAGTCAGCGGTCGGTACTTTTTTGAGAAGCGGCCGGTGCGTTCCTCCGCCGTTTCCTATGATCAGGCGGCTGCGCAGCGGCTGTGGGAGATCAGTGCCGACCTGACCGAAATCGAAGCTTAGGGCTTGTGGTTGGCGGCCGCCTTGATCAGGCTGCCTTGACGCGACTGTCAAGACAATGCGGGTTCGCCTCGTCAGGACGTTCCGGCGGGACCCGCAACAAGCAACAAGGGATAGCCATCGCGATGCGCCTGACCGAAGAACAAGCAATGATCCAGGACATGGCCCGGCAGTTCGCCCGGGAGCAGCTCCTGCCGTTCGCCGCCGAATGGGATCGTACCGCCACGTTCCCTGCGGTGGCAATTCGCCAGATGGGCGAGCTTGGCCTGCTGGGCATGGTGGTGCCGGAGGAATGGGACGGCGCCGGCGCCGACCACGTGGCGTATGCCCTGGCCCTCGAGGAGATCGCCGCGGGTGATGGCGCATGCTCCACCATCATGAGCGTACACAACTCGGTTGCCTGCATGCCGATCCTCAAGTTCGGCACCGCCGACCAGAAGGAACGGTTCCTGAAGCCGATGGCCAGGGGCGAACTGCTGGGTGCCTTCTGCCTGAGTGAACCGCAAGCCGGATCCGATGCCGCGGCGATCCGCACCCGGGCCGTCCGCAGCGGCGAGGGCTATGTGCTCAACGGCGTCAAGCAGTTCATCACGTCGGGCAAGTACGGACAGATCGGGATCGTTTTCGCCGTCACCGATCCCGCGGCCGGCAAGCAGGGGATCAGTGCCTTCATCGTCCCGACCGACACGCCCGGTTACACCGTGGCCCGTATCGAGGAAAAGATGGGTCAGCATGCGTCGGATACTGTCCAGATCGTGTTCGAGGACATGTGGCTCCCCGAGGATCACTTGCTGGGCCGGGAAGGGGAAGGCTACCGCATCGCCCTGAGCAACCTGGAAGGCGGGCGCATCGGCATCGCTTCGCAGTCGGTGGGGATGGCACGCGCCGCGTTTGAAGCGGCGCTCGCCTATGCCAAGGATCGGCAGACCTTCGGCGTGCCGATCATCGACCACCAGGCAATCGCCTTTCGACTCGCCGACATGGCGACGGAGATCGATGCCGCGAGACTGCTGGTGTTGCGCGCCGCGGCGCTGCGTGATGCCGCAGAACCCTGCCTGAAAGAAGCCTCCATGGCCAAGCTGTTCGCCTCCGAGATGGCCGAGCGGGTTTGTTCCCGGGCGATCCAGGTCCTCGGCGGGTACGGTTACCTCACCGACTTTCCGGTGGAACGGATCTATCGTGACGTGCGGGTCGCCCAGATCTACGAAGGGACATCGGACGTGCAACGCATCGTCATCAGCCGGGCGATCAGCCGGCAGTAGGCGCCTGCTCTGCAGGCTCATGGGAAGGGGATGGCACATGCCGATCTGGATCCTGGAGCCGGTGGCTGATCCCCAGGATCCGCGCTGGCAGGGGCGCCGACGCTTCGATCGGGTGGTGGTGCGGGCGCCCTCTGCCGCTTTCGCGCGGGTCCTGGCGGAACCGCTGGACACCCCGGAACGGGTCCTCGAGTTCGGCGAGGAGGACCCGCGAACCGGCAGCGGGTTCAAGGACGAGAAGCTGTATCGGGCGATCGCTGATGCCGACGGTGATTACCCGCCGGAAGGGCCACCCGGCGTGCTCGAATCGGTTCCGGCGTCCGGTGGTTGATCCACCGGATGGCAGGTAGCACCCGGCCGCCATCGGCACACCACTGGCGCGAGCTGAAAGGTTGTTGCACCCACCCCGGCTGGGGCCGGATAGCGGCATCCCCGACACAGTGTCGCAATTTTGCACATGCAACGGGCATTCCGCGTTTACACGGGCCGCCACATCAAGTACCTGATCGGACGGCCTTAAGCGCAGCGTCGGGGTGGTTCAGGAGGGCCTAGGCTAACATGCGGGGGGGACAAACCGGCCTTGCGCCCGTGCGCGCCGCGCTCGGCGCTATGGTCCTGATGCTGGGGGCCGCATTCGGGGTAACTTCGGCCAGCACGGTCGCCTTGGCCCAGCCGGTGCCGGATCCCCTATCTCCGAGTCCACGAATCGACCCGCTGTATCTGATCGCCCCGGGTGATCTGCTGGAGATCGTGGTCATCGGTCACAGTGATCTCAGTCTCAGCCTGCCGGTGCGACCGGACGGCCGCATCGCCTTTCCGCTGATCGGCGACGTCACCGCGACCCACAAGACGGCTCGCCAGCTCGCCGACGAGCTGCAGGAGGCTCTTGATGAGTTCATCATCGCGCCCTCGGTGACGGTGATCGTGCGAGGCCCGGTTGGCACTTTCGACCAGCAGATCA
The DNA here is from genome assembly GCA_007694935.1 of Rhodospirillales bacterium. Lineage (GTDB taxonomy): Bacteria > Pseudomonadota > Alphaproteobacteria > Rhodospirillales > Defluviicoccaceae > REEP01. The sequence continues at coordinate 57,615 of REES01000036.1, read as the reverse complement.
GGCTGGTCGGCACGGCAGCACCGCCGACGGCGGTTCTGTACCGGCAGGGGATCACCCTGCTCGACGTGATCACCGAGGCGGGCGGCCTTTCGCCCTTTGCTGCCGGTAACCGCGGCTACATCATCCGCCACGTGGACGGCGTCGAACGGCAAATCCCGGTTCGGTTGCGCGACCTGGTCGACCGCGGTGACATGTCGGCCGACGTGTTCATGGCGCCCGGCGACGTTCTGGTGGTGCCGGAGGGGTTCTTCACCGGCCGGTGGTCGATCGACCGAACAGCCAGCTTGAACCTCACGTTTACCGACAACATTGAACTCACCCAGTCATCGCTGAAGGAATCGGCGCTGGTTGTGTCATTGATCCCCGGGCTGAGAATCCGCAACGACAGCGCACGAATCCGGAGCGCGCTGGACGTGGCCATACCTTTGCGCCAAAGGACCTTGCTCCGGGATCGGGACCTCGGCACCGAGGAAGGTTTCGATGCGGACTTGGCGCTAACAGGCTTGTCCACTGCGGAAATCTGGCAGGATCGGTTTTTCATCGACGCTCGGGCCTCGGTAAGTCAGCAGGCGCGCGATTCGCGAACCGCGAGATCGATTGCCGGGGACGTGCAAACCAACCTGGAGACGGTGGCCACGGGCTCGATCACGCCGCGTCTCGTCAATCGCTTTGGCGGTTTTGCCGAATCGGTGCTCAGTTACAGTTTACGCGGATTGGCCAGGACTGGCACTGGCGAGGACGCCGGCTTCGCCGATTTTTTTGGGGACGACGCCGAAACGTCGGTCATCCATAGAGCTTCCTACGCATTGACCAGTGGACGCCGGTTCCCCAACTTCCGATGGGGCTTGCTGACCAGCGCGTCCAGGGAAATCAATTCGGATGACGACAATATTAGTCGGGCCGATGTGAGCGCCAACGTAGAGTATCCGATTACCCGTTCAGTCGCCGCCTTGGGCTCCGTCGGTTTCCAGTGGCGGGATGAGGAAACCACCGACGTCAACGACATCAGTGCGCCGACTTGGCGTTTCGGTCTCCGCTACCGCCCCAGTCCAAATCTCGATGCCACCCTGACCTACGGACAGCGGGATGATTTTCGCTCTTTTGCCGGGACCCTCGGCTACCAGATCGCGCCCCGGACCCGCCTGTTCGCGTCCTATGAAGAACGGCTCGAAACCTCGGCAGAGCGTTTCGCGCGTGACCTTGATACGCTCACGGTCGACCCGATCACCGGCATTCTGACCGACCCGCTCACCGGCTTGCCCTTCGATCCGCGGACCGATCCGGGCGAAATACGTCAGGATAGCCGGACCGTCCGGCTTTTCCGGGGGGGCATGACCGGGGACTGGGCCAACAACCGCGTTTCCCTCACCGGCAGCTATCGGACCGAAGATCGGGAGCTGCGGCCCGAAGCCGCCGAGGACGTGATCACGATCGGGGCGGGCTGGGGGCGAGCCCTCACCCGCAACACCGATGCCAGTGTCACCACCTCGTTCCAGCGCAGTACGATCGACGACCGCGACGATGACACTTACCGGGTATCCGGCCGGCTCGGCTACCGGGTTTTTCGCGATATCAGCGCCTTCGCCTCCTACGGGTTCCAGACCCGCAAGTCCGACGTGGCCAGCCGGGAGTTCACCGAGAACGCGGTGACGGTGGGCGTATCCGCGCGTTTCTAGCCGATCGTCCGATCCTTCATCCGGGCCGCCGAAGCCCCGCGGCTTGCCGAGCCGATTCGCACGACCGAGCGGTTTTGCACAGCCTCCTTCGTGCGCATTCTCTTCGAACTCGCCCGGCGCCAACCCCGGGCCGTCCCCGGGGAGCGTGCCCAAAGCCCGCCATGGTTGAGATTATCAGCCAACCGGTCTCAGCGTACGCTGCTGCGGGGAGACCTGCGGACGCGAATGGTTCAGCATGCCGCAGCCGTTGTGGTCTAGTCGTAGCCGATGACGCTCTCGCCCCGCCGCCTCACGGAACTTGTCGTCGAACTGGTTAGTCGGCCCGGTCACGAGAAGCTCCGGGCTCTGATGTACGAACTTCTTGTCTACGGTCTCGGCGCCAACAGCACGGATATCCACTTCGAGCAATCCATGCCCGAGGTCCGCGGTCGCCTGGATGCCTTGCTCGGACAGACCGTGTTCGAATTCAAACGCGATCTTCGACGCGAACGACGGACGGCCGAGGAAGAACTTGGCCGGTACCTACCGCAACGGGAAAAGGATACCGGTGAGCGGTTCATTGGCATTGCCACCGACGGCGCGGAGTTCGCAACCTATCAAGTGGAAGACGGCCGGCTCAGCCCCCTGATCAGCTACCGCGCGTCGGCAGACGATCCGGCGGGCTTGCTGTTGTGGCTGGATTCGGTGGTCTCGTTGCAACCCAACCTGACACCGGAGCCGGAGACGGTTCGGATCGAACTGGGGCGGGAGAGTGTCGCCTGTCGTCGCGCCCTGAGCGGCCTCGCCGCCCTGTGGAGCGCGGTCTGCGCCCGACCCGAGGCGCTGCTGAAACGTCAGTTGTGGGCAGACCTGATCGCCATCGCTTACGGCAACCGGGTGGACGAGGACGTCCTGTTTCTGCAGCACACCTACCTCACCATCGTGGCGAAGACCATCGCCACGCGCGTGCTGGCGATTCCACTGCCCGCACCGGACGACCTCCTCTTGGGGCGGGCGTTCCTGGAGGCGGGAATCTCCGGCGCGGTCGAGTCGGACCTGTTCGATTGGGTCCTCGACGCCCCGGGCGGGGCTGAGATGGTTGCCAGGATTTCGCGGCAGGTGGCCCGGTTCCGTCTGGATGACGTGGAGCACGATGTTCTCAAGGGACTTTACGAGTCGCTGATCGACCCCGATCAGCGCCATGACCTCGGCGAATATTTCACCCCCGACTGGCTGGCGGCACGGGTCTGCGCCGAGGCTATCTCGTCCCCGCTGGACCAGCGCCTCATCGATCCCGCGTGCGGATCGGGGACGTTCCTGTTCCACGCCATCAAACTGTTTTTCGCAGCCGCCGACGAGGCGCGCCTGACGCCGGGGGAGGCGCTGAAGCAGTGTCTGGAGCAGGTCATCGGGATCGAGGTGCACCCGGTCGCGGTGCTGGTCGCCCGGGTGACCTATTTGCTCGCCCTCGGCGAGGAAAGGCTCCGCAGCCGCCCGGAGGCCATTGCCCTGCCGGTCTACCTCGGCGACGCCCTGCAATGGAACACCCGACAGATCCTCGCCCATCGCGACGTAGTGATCCGGGTTCCCGAGGGGCCTGACCTGATCTTTCCCCAAGCGTTGACGGACGATCCGGCGCGGTTCGATGACACCGTCAAGACCATGCTTGAGATGAGCGACCATGATGCCAGCGATGATGCGTTCCGCGCCTGGCTCAGCCGTGACGGCAACTGCTCCGGTGCCGACGCCGACGAATTGGTGACGACCTATGCTCACCTGCGGGACCTGCGGCAAAGCGGGCGCAACCATGTGTGGGGCTATGTCGCCCGCAATCTCAGCCGGCCGCTGTGGTTGTCGTCGCCGTCGCAGCGGGCGCACGTCGTCGTGGGCAATCCGCCATGGCTGTCCTTCCGGTACATGGCCCCAGGCATGCAGCGAACTTTCCGGGACGAATGCCGCAAGCGCGGCCTGTGGTCGGGCGGTCGGGTTGCCGCACATCATGACATGGCCGCCTACTTTTTTGCGAGATCGGCGGAACTCTACCTCAAGCAGGGCGGCACCATCGCCTTCGTGATGCCCTACGGGGCCCTCAACCGGACCCCATACACCGGGCTTCGGACCGGCCGCTTCGGCGAGGCGGAGGTGCGGTTCATCGCGGCCTGGGTGTTCGACGAGACGGTGCAGCCGCTGTTTCCGGTACCATCGGCCGTCCTGTTTGCCAAACGCGAAGCGCCGGGCCCACTTCCCGAGGCTATCACCGTCTACACCGGACGGCTGCCGCGGCGCGACGCCTCTCCGGCGGAAGCCGCCGCCCGCCTCAGGTTCCGCACCATCCCCTGGCCGGACAAGGGTTTGCCTGGCGAACGCTCGTGCTACGTCCGCGCCTTTCGCCAAGGGGCCACCATGGTGCCGCGTCGCCTCTGCCTCGTCGATCGGCTGGAAAGCGGCCGTCTCGGCGCCAACCCCTCGGCCCCGCTGGTGGAAAGCCGGGTGAGCAAGCTGGAGAAGCATCCCTGGGTGAAGCTGCCGCCACTGCGCCAAACCGTCGAAGCGACGTTCCTTCGCCCCCTTTACCTTGGCGAATCGGTCGCCCCGTTCCGGGTGCTGGGTGCTGCGCTCGCAGTGGTGCCATGGGATGACGTCGCCGAACAGATCCTGGACGCGGCGGCCGCGCAGGAACTCGGCTACCCGGGCCTGGCCCGCTGGCTGAACACCGCCGAACGGCTTTGGCACGAATACGGTCGGAGTGATCTCGCCCTGCTGCAACGCTGGAACTATCTGGACGCGCTGCGCAAGCAGCTTCCGCCGGCACCGATCCGGGTGGTGTACGCCAAGTCCGGGCAATTGCTGTCGGCCGCCATCGTCGAGGACTGCCGTGCCGTCATCGACCACAAGCTTTATTGGGCCTCGTTCGAGCGCTATTCGGAAGCACTTTACGTCACCGGTTTGCTCAACAGCGAGATCATCCGCAGCCGCATTGCTGCCTTGCAGTCGCGCGGACGCTGGGGGGCCCGTGACGTGGACAAGCTGGTGTTCGAGTTGCCGATTCCGAGGTTCGATACCCGCAATGCATTGCATGTCGCCCTGATGCGGGCGGCCCTGGAGGCCGAACGCCTCGCCGGGCTGGTCGACCTGCCGCCGCGTCTTCATTTCGTCAAGGCGAGGCGCAGGATTCGCACCGTTTTGGCTTCGACGGGCATCACCCGACAGCTCGACGCGCTGGTCGCCGAGTTGCTGCCGATTTGAGCACCGGGCCGCGCAGCACGGGCGAAGAGCCGCTTGCAGGGCGTCGGCAGCCGGCCATATCTGTCGACGAAACCATAGCAGTTTGAGGGGCTTCGCGCGGCCTCGCGGAGGCGCGCCCGGCCCTGTCGGGTAGGAGGGTTTCGCGATTATGGAGTTCGAGAAGTATACCGAGCGCAGCAAGGGCTTCATCCAGGCCGCCCAGACCCTGGCGCTTCGCAGTAACAACCAGCAACTGACGCCGCTGCACATTCTCAAGGTGCTGCTGGACGACAAGGAAGGGCTTGCCGCCAACCTGATCCGCGCCGCCGGCGGCGACCCGGCCAGGGCCCTGGCCGGTACCGAGGCGGAACTGGCCAAGCTGGCCAAGGTCCAGGGCAGTGGCGCCGGACAGGTGTACCTTGCGGCCGACACCGCCCGGCTGTTCGAGCAGGCGGAGCAGATTGCCGAGAAGGCCGGGGACAGCTTCGTCACCGCCGAACGCGTGCTGCTCGCCCTTGTCCTGGCGGCTGGCACGCCCGCAGCCAAGGTGCTGGCCGAGGCCGGGGTGACGGCGCAGAAGCTCAATGCGGCGATCGAGGACGTCCGCAAGGGCCGCAAGGCCACCAGCGCCACGGCCGAGGAGGGTTATGACGCCCTCAAGAAGTACGCTCGCGACCTGACTGCCGCCGCGGCGGAAGGCAAGCTCGACCCGGTGATCGGCCGGGACGAGGAAATCCGCCGGACCATTCAGGTGCTGTCCCGTCGGACCAAGAACAACCCGGTGCTGATCGGGGAGGCGGGGGTCGGCAAGACCGCCATCGTCGAGGGACTGGCGCAGCGCATCGTCAAGGGTGACGTGCCGGAGACCCTCAAGGAGAAGCGGCTGATGGTGCTGGACCTGGGCGCCCTGGTCGCCGGCGCCAAGTTCCGTGGCGAGTTCGAGGAGCGGCTCAAGGCGGTGCTGCAGGAGGTCACCGCGGCAGAGGGCGAGATCATCCTGTTCATCGACGAGATGCACACCATCGTCGGCGCGGGGGCTGCCGAGGGGGCGATGGACGCGTCAAACCTTCTCAAGCCCGCACTGGCCCGGGGCGAACTGCACTGCATCGGCGCCACCACCTTGAACGAGTACCGCAAGCACGTGGAAAAGGACGCGGCGCTGGCCCGGCGCTTCCAGCCGGTGTTCGTCTCCCAGCCGACGGTGGAAGACACCATCTCCATCCTCCGCGGCCTCAAGGAGAAGTACGAGCTTCATCACGGGGTGCGCATCGCCGATGCTGCCATCGTCGCCGCCGCCACCCTGAGCAACCGCTACATCGCCGACCGCTTCCTCCCCGACAAGGCCATCGACTTGATGGACGAAGCGGCGAGCCGGCTGCGCATGCAGGTGGATTCAAAGCCCGACGAGATCGATGAGCTGGACCGGCGCATCATCCAGCTCAAGATCGAGCGGGAAGCCCTCAAGAAGGAGGACGACCAGGCCTCACGGGACCGGCTGGTCAAGCTGGAGAAGGAACTCGCCGAGCTGGAGCAGCGCTCCGATGAGATGACCCGGCAGTGGCGGGCCGAGAAGGAGGCGTTGGCCGGGGCGACCCGGATCAAGGAGGAACTGGATCAGGCCCGCTTCAACGTCCAGCGCTATATGCGGGAAGGCCAGTACGAGAAGGCCGGGGAACTGCAGTATTCGGTAATTCCGGACCTGGAGCGCCGGCTGGCCGCCGTCGAAGCGGCGGAACACCACCGCATGGTGCAGGAGGCGGTGACCGCGGAGCATGTCGCCAATATCGTCTCTCGGTGGACCGGCGTGCCGGTGGAGAAGATGCTGGAAGGGGAGCGGACCAAGCTGCTCCAAATGGAAGACAACCTGCGCAAGCGGGTGGTCGGCCAGGAGGAGGCGCTGGTGGCGGTGGCCAACGCGGTCCGCCGCGCCCGCGCCGGTTTGCAGGATATCAACCGTCCCATCGGCTCGTTCCTGTTCCTCGGGCCCACCGGCGTCGGCAAGACCGAGCTGTGCAAAGCCCTGGCGGAGTTCCTGTTCGACGACGAGGCGGCGATGATCCGCATCGACATGTCCGAGTACATGGAGAAGCACACCGTCGCCCGCCTGATCGGGGCACCCCCGGGCTACGTCGGCTACGAAGAGGGCGGCGCCCTGACCGAGGCGGTGCGTCGGCGACCCTATCAGGTGATTCTGTTCGACGAGGTGGAGAAGGCCCACCCGGACGTTTTCAACGTCCTGCTCCAGGTGCTGGACGACGGCCGCCTCACCGACGGCCATGGCCGTACCGTCGATTTCCGCAACACCCTGATCGTGCTCACCTCCAACCTCGGCGGCGACATTCTTGCGGCCCAGTCGGAGGGGCAGGATTCCTCCGCCGTGCGCGATCAGGTGATGACGATCGTGCGTGCCGCGTTCCGGCCCGAGTTCCTCAACCGTCTGGACGAGATGATCCTGTTCCACCGGCTGTTCCCGGAGCAGATGGATGCCATCGTCGAGATCCAGCTCGGCTACCTGCGCCGCCTGCTGGAGGATCGGAAGATCACCCTGGAGATCGATCGCGCCGCGGTCGCCTGGCTGGCCCAGGCGGGCTACGATCCGGTGTATGGCGCGCGACCGCTGAAGCGGGTCATCCAGCGGTCGTTGCAGAACCCGCTCGCGACCATGATCCTGGAGGGCCGGATCGAGGACGGGCAGACGGTCCGGGTGAGCGCGGGCGAGGGGGGGCTGATCATCGACGGCGTGGCGGCTGAAGCGGCCTGAGGCAAGCCGGGGGTTGGGCAGTTCCTTCCGGCGGATCGATGTAGCTTCGGAGATCGCCGCCGCGGTAGAGCCGCGCGGCGATACCCGCCGCCTTGGCCGCGGCGATGTCGCTGTCACGGTCGCCGATCAGCATGCTTGCCTGCGGGTCCACCGGCCAACGGCTGAGCAGGGCAAGGATCATACCCGGTTCGGGCTTTCGGCAGGAGCAATGCTGGCTGAAGGCGGCGACGATGCCATCCGGGTGGTGGGGGCAATAGGCGTACTCGTCGATTCGGGCGCCGATGTCGGCGAGGCGGCGTTGCATCTCGTCATGAAATGCCAGGATCGCCGCTTCGCGGTACAGGCCTCGGGCGACGCCGGCCTGGTTGGTGACAACGAAGGCGAAGCGGCCGCTGTGGTTGACGGCGCGCACCGCTTCCCGCGCGCCGGGCATCCACCGCAGGTCCTCGATCCGATGGGTGTAGCCTCGGTCCTCGTTCAGCACGCCGTCGCGGTCGAAGAACACCGCACCACGGCGATCCGCCGGTGGGCACTCCATCGCCTGATCAGGCGGCTAGCCGAGCTCAAGCCGGACGGTGGTGGAGCCGCCGGGCTTGATTTCGGCATCGACCGGCGCGCCGGCGATCACCTCCCCATTGTCGTCAAGCACCACGGCGGTGAGCGCAACTTGTTCGCCGAGTTCATCGCGGGCCGCCTCTCGCGACACGTCCTTCCTTGACGGGGGGGCGGCAGCGGCTCTCTCCCGACGAGCAGGACCACCCTCCGCCCTCCTCGGGACCTGGTATTCCAGAATGGCTGTGCCCCGGTCATCGGTACGACCGCGCGACACCAGGGTCTTGCCGACAAGCAGACCGACCGCGATCTCCGGAACCGGTTGCCGGCCCTTCATGACGATGATGCGGACGGTGAACGGGGCCACCTCGGGCCGTTCGGGATCGACGCGGTCGCGTTTCACCGCTTCCTTCAGGCGAGCGTCGGTAACCTTGGCGTCAGTGGCGAGGGACTGGGCCCGCCGGGCGTAGCTCTCCCCCAGACGAAGGGCCGTTGCGCCTGGATCGGTGTCGATCCCCGGCCGGCCGGCGTACTTGTAGCGCAGGCGAGCGGCCTCCAGCGCGGCTTCCTCCGACATGGCCTGCTCGATCCGGGCGGACAGGTCCAGCGTGCCGATCCGGGCGAGGTCGGCGGCATGGGCCGACAGGTCGCCGATGCGCCGGGCGTCCTCGGGTGTCGGGGTCTTGCTGCGCGTTGTCATTGGTCAACCTCCCCATGCCAGGTAGCTGCTGCCGGATACCGCACCGCTGGCCGGGCCGAACCGCGGCCGGTCGGTACAGAGTCGGGTGAGCAAGATGCGCTCAGCGCTGGCCTCGATCCGAATTTGGCTGATGCCGCTGCCCGCAAGGGTCAGCGACACCGGTCCGGCGAGGCCTTCGAGCACGCGTTCCTGAACGGTGCCGGTCGCGCTTTGGGCCATGACGTGCACGGCAACGTCCTGCCCCAACAGGTCGAGATCGATCCGCTCCACCGTCCCCGGCAGCGTGATCAACAGGCGGGTTCCGAACCAGAGGCCCGTGGTCCCCATCATGGTCTCAAGCCGCGGCGTGACGATGTTGCCGTTCTGATCGCGCGCCTCCATCGCGAGCCCGGTGAACGGAGGATTGAGGCAGCCGCCGCAGGCGAGCGGATGCAGTGCTCCCATCAGGATGCGGTTGGGCGCGTCGACCCGCAAGACCGCCGGCCCTCTCACTTCGATGCAGTGGGTGGCCTGGTTATGGCTGGTGTCGTTGTAGAAGCCGAGGGTGACGGCGGAGTTGAGCGTGCGCAGCAAGGTTTCCTGGAAGCGGTTGCCGCACGCCCGCACCGACCACGCGAAAGCGAGCAGGTTCATCATGCTGAAATCGGTGCCGAAGTCGACCTGCGAAACCAGCACGTTGTCCTGGACCGACAGGTCGTCCAGGGTCATCGCAAAGACCGAGCACAGGGTCAGGCTGGGGGTGCCGTCGAGGAAATTCTGGATCACCGTATTGTCGTTGAACAGGACCGCGCCGCCCTGGATCAGCCGGGCGGCACCGGCCCAGCCCTCGGTGGGCACCCGGGGGCCTGCGACCTCGTGGGTGGCGATGCCGTGGTTCGAGTGACCCTTGGCCAACGACAGGATGGCCAGGCCCTCGATCAACTCGGAGGAGATGCCGGTGTTGATCACCGTCACCGCGGTACCGAGCAGGCGCTCCACCAGGATGAACAGGATCTCGCCGGCGCCGCCACCCTGGCTTACGACTGCAAAGATCTCGGCAAACAGGGACTCGAGAGAGCCGGACATGTTGCCCTGGCTCGCGAAGTGGTTGCCGACGATGGACATCGGCCCGGCCCCCATCACCGACAGGCTCTTGCCGACCGGCTGGTGAACGACGTTGTCGTGGATGGTGAGGGCCGGGACCGAGAGGGTCCGCGCCGCCGCGAAGCGCTGATCCAACCGGCGGATCGCCGCCACCTCCTGAGCGCTGGAGAAGCTCGACGACTGCGGTGCGGCAAGGCCGATGCGGATGCCGCCGCGGAGCCCGGTGCGCGGTGTGCCTTCCGAGTCCGTGCGCGGCCCGTTGTCGACGATCCGGTTGTCGAGGATCGACAGACTCTCGGCACGGATCACTGAGATGCCGCAAATGGCGTCGATATGGCGGCGGCCGTTGGCCTCCACGACGTTGCCGGCGAACACACCGATCTCGACGACCAGGAGGGAGATGCCGCCGAAAGCCACGAACAGACGGATGTCGGCGGGAAGCTCCGGCGTCTCCAGCAGGGCGCAGCCGGTGATGATGTTGCGGTCGACCTGAAGCCCCCGGACAGTGACCATCACCGGTCGCCGCCCGCGGGGAGAAATCGCCAACGGCGAGGCGATGCCCGACAGGCCCATGTCGGCTATCCGATTGTCGCGGATCACGACGTCCGACAGATCGCCGCCGGAGACCGGAAACAGCTCGGGTTCGGAATCGGGATCTCCACCGGTGCCGGGCGGGATGTAGATGATGCAGCCGTTGTCGGCGATGGTGATGGCGCTGCCGACGGGCAGCGGGTCGGCGACAGCAACGAGCCAGTAGTTGTCGGCAAGCCTGGCCGCCTGCTCACGGGTCAGCATGACGATGTGGCCGAGGGTGATGCCGTTGCCGTTGCCGCCGGCGATGACGTTGTTGCGGATCAGCACATGGTCCGATCCGCCACCGATCTGCAGCCCGCCTGCGGCACGGACGATCGCCCGTTCGCCTTCGGTACGGATTGCGTTGTCGGCGATCACCATGTCGTCGCCCTGAGCGAACACCGCCGGCGCCTGTCCGGCCGGGGCGACGGCGGCAAGATCGCCTTGCAGCAGGCCGATGCTGATTTCGCATTCGGCGATGGTGAGGGCGTCGACGAAGTGGGCGGCAATCGCGCCCCGATCGCGGGCGGCGATGATCAGGCGCAACAGGCGGAGGTCCTCGATCGGCATGACCCGGTCCTGTTCCGGTCGGCCGCGCGCCTCGATGGCGAGGCCGAACGGGGATTCGAAGGCCAGGTCGTCGATCTGGATGCCGCTGCCGCCGGTGATGAGCACCAGCGGGTCGGTCGTGCCATCCGGTGCGACGATCCGCGAGCGGCGGCCGCAACCGGTGATGCGGACGCCGTGGAGGTCGGTGAGCCGAATGCGCTCAAAGAACCGGCCGGGCAGGACGCAGATCCGCCCACCGCTAACCGGCAAGGCATCGATCGCCGCCTGGATGCTGCTGAAATCACCGAAGCTGGTGGTCCCGTCGCCGACGGTGTAGGTGCAGCAGCCGCGAACGCGGGTCAGCGGCTGGAACGGCGGCCGGCAGTCGTGCAGCACCGTACCCGTCCCGCCGCTCCATTCCAGCAGGGCGAGAGGGGCAGCGAAGCGCCGCATCCCCATGGGGGGAATGCCGGTGAGAAGCTCCCAGGGCAGCACGACATCGGGCGTGGCGGGGCGGGCGGCGACGATGACGTGATCGCCCGGCCGCCGGTCAGAACCAACCACTGCGACCGTGAGGCCAGTCGACCCGAGTGCAACCGGCGCGGGCAGGAGCGGCAGGGTCGGCTCCGGCCCGGTATCTGTGCCGCGATCCCAGACCCGGAGGAAGTAGTAGGGGCCGTCCAGCGGCTCCAGCCCGTATCGCGTCGTCAGCAGGCCGGCGGCATCCGCCCGCCCTTGCCACTCGGTGCCGAAGCCGGCGGGGACCGCCGTCGCAGCGGTCAACGTGATCTCGCGGGTGTCGGGATTGTAGGCGCCCTCCACTTGCGCGAAATGGCCGGGCGTGCCCTCGTCGGCGAGCTTCTCGCCGTTGGCCAGCACCGCGCCCCAGGGAATGACCTCGATGGTCTGTCCCTGGGCCGGCCAATGCAGGGCGTCCTTGGGTTCGGTGAGGAAGCGGATGGTCGTCCCGCCGGCCTCGACGACCACGCGGTAGAGTGGGGCGGCATTGTCGAAGCCCCAGATGAAGCGGTCGCCGCCGAGCAAGGTGACCCGGATCGCTTGGTTCTCGGCGCCGAGATAGCCACCGTCGACGGCGGGCGCACACAGATCGTCGCCGCCGCTGCCGGGGGCGAGGCCGATGGTGATGGCGGTGTCGGGGATGAGCTCGAAGGTCGGATCGATGGCTCCCAGTCCCTCGCTGTGGAAGCGATCGGCCACCTCGGCCCAGGCGTCCTCGCAGGTATCGGCGGCGACGCCCTCGACCAGCACGATGCGGGTGACCGGGCGCAGGCGGACGGCGGTATCGGGACCGCCGAGTCCAGGTTCGAGCGTTTCCCGATCCTCGGTGGCGGCGACCGGTTGCAACCACGTCAGGGCCACGGCCAGATCCCGCCGGGTCTCGCCCGGTCCCGGCGGCGCCGCACCCGGATTGTTGAGCCAGTCCGATTGTAGCCGGAAGGTCTCCCCGGCCAGGCGCTCCAGCCGCAGGCCGCCGAGATAGAGCACGCCGGCGCCGATGGTGAAATCAATCTGGCCGCCGACCACGGTGGGACTGGAGATGCGGAAGCCGCCGTCGGGGCTGCCGTAGGGGCCGATGGTGTCGATCCGGGTCTGGCGCTCGGCCTCGAACCGGAGCTCGGCCTGTTCGATCTGGTCGGCGTCGGTGAACAGCCGGCCCTGCTGGGCGTGCAGATCCTGGTAGCGGTTCGCTCGGGATCGAGCCTGCCGGGTGATGTCGCGTGTGGCCATGGCTCTCTCCTCTCAGGTTTCGGCGATAAAGAATGGCAGGAGGCCAAAGGGTGTGTACTCGGCGGCCTTCTGGCGGAGGCCTTCGAGCCGGATCGGACCGTTGAGCGCGGAGAAGGCACCGATCTCCGAGCCGTGTTCGGCGCCTGTGCGAACGAAGCGCGGGGCGGCGAGACTGACCTGCGCATAACCGGGCTCGCCGAAGCGGGTCGAGGTAAAGAGCGACTCGTTGCCGGTCAACGCATGGGACTGGTAGGGCCTGGGCAGCCGGCTGCCGGTGCCGTAAGCGCCGAAGCGGAAGCAGCCGGACTGGGTGTCCCGAACCGTGCCGATGCCCGCGATCAGGGTCTCCGTCGCGTACAGGCGGTGAACCTCGACGTCGCCCAGGACGGTGACCCGTTCGAGAATGGTCTCGCCGGAGGGCATCGCGATGGCCGGAGTGCCGCCATCCGCCTGGACGATGCTGTCGCGGATGACCAAGCGGTTGACCTGACCGTTGCCGAAGGTCGACAGCCGGCCGAGGATGGCGTGATCGATCTCGAGGCGGTCGACCTCCCCGCTGACGACGATGTGAATGTTGGGCAGCGTCGGCGCGCCCGGGTCGCGGGTGGCGGCACCACCCGGATCAATGGTGGCGTTGGCGATGCGCACGCGCCGATAGCTGCCGCGCAGGCGCAGGCTGATCGCCACGTCGGAGCCGAACCAGATGCCGTCGAGAACCAGGAGGGCGTTGTTGATGCCCGATTGCAGGACCCAATTGCGAGCACCGGTGACATAGGGCCGCTCTCCCTCCCGCGCCTGGAAGACGAGGTCGCGCACAGTGGTCTGACTCGGGCCGATTTCATAGGTCCGGCTGTCGGCGATCTCCACCACCCCGTCGGCAGGGAGCTGCGCCGCGGTGATTGTGCCGCCGTTCAGCACGGTGATGGTGGGGCTGCGGGCGGCGGCGTCGGGCCGGGGGTAGGGGCCGGCCCCGATCGGCCCCGGCGCGCCCACGGCGTAGCTGACGGAAACCGGGCCGGCGGGATCGGCACCGAGAAAGCGGAACCGCCCGCGTTCCGGGTCGATCACCAGCCGGCGGCCGGGTGCGATGGTCGTCCATGGCTGCAACACGCCTGCGGCGATGGCTTCGCTGGGGAGCGGTTCGGGAGGCATCTCAACAACCGCCACGGAGACAGGGATCAGCACGGCCTTGCCGCAATCGGCCACCAGCGCGGCTCCACGGATGCGCGCCAGTGTAGTGGCCTGGGTGAAGAACGCACCATCCGGCAGGAGGCCGACCGCCCGCTCGAGCCGCCCGCTCCCCGCTATCCGCTCGCCACGCAGCCGCCGCAACTGATCGAGACGTGCCGGAGTCATTCCGGGGGCCGAAGCCAGCACCGCCAGTGCCGCCTCGCTCAGGATGTAATCCTCGTGGCCGAGGATCCGGCACAGCATCGGGCCCGGCACTTCCCAGGCCGCCGCCTCCCGCCAGTCGGGAAAGCCGGTGCCCGCCAGCCCCTCGCTGCCCCCCGACAGCCGGGTGGAACGCTGGAACAGCGGCACGTCCCGACCGGAGGGATCGAAGCGGAAGCCGGTGGTGCCGTCAGCTGCGCTCGGGTCGACGCCACGCATCAGAAACGTGCGAAGGCGATAGAGATGGAAGCCGATCTTGCGGATGCCGGCCACCGCCAGCGCCCCTTCAAGGCGCTCCAGGGGCGCGCGCGTCGCGTGCGGTTGTCCCGGAACCGGCAGGCCGGCGGGGCGGCGGACGTCCGGGCGGTAGGCAAAGCCGTCGAAGGGGCCGCCGGCCAGGTCGAGCAGCCGGGGCGATCGGAGGTCCGCAAGGCCACCCGGCGGCGTCGGATTGACCGGCCCGGGCGCCACCGCATCGGCGGGATCGAGCCGGTGCCAGGCCCGGGCAAGCCGGCGGAAGCCCTCGGTCACGATGCCCTCGTGGCCGGCGATGTCTGTGATGAGCTGCTCCAGAACCAGCCTGGTGCCCGACCGCCGCCGGTAGTGGATGGCCTTGGCGACGAGGATGCGGTTGCCGCGCGGGTTGAGCGCACTCAGCATCCGGGCGCCCAGAAGGTCGCCGATATAGGGAACGGCCCAGTCGTCGCACAGTTCGATGAAGGCGTCGTCCCAGAGGTGATCCTGAGCGCGGCGGAGCTTCGCCGCCTCCCGGGCGACCACCTCATACAGGCCACGAAGAGTGCCGGGGTGGTCGCCGCGCCCATCCTCGTCGCGATAGACGGCGGGAGTCAGTTCCCAGAGCTTCTCCGCGAAGTAGACCTCGTAGGCGTCATTCGCCATGGGGCTTCTCCCGGCCGTTGATGACGAGACCACCCGCAGGCACGTCGAAATACTTGCCTGCGCCCGGGGTCAGCCCGGTCTCCTCGAACGGTATGCCGTCATGGCTCAGCGCCGGCACCGCCCGGGTGCCCGCCACCTTCAGCACCTCGGCGAATATCCGGCTGCGGAACAGCGGCAGGCCGATGCCGATCCGGGACGGGGGCAGGAGGCCGGTGCGCGGGTCCATCAGGTGCCGGCGGACCGCATCCTCGACGTCGGCCGGGTCACGCCGCGGGTCGATCTCCACCTGAATGGCGAGGCGCAGCGGCACCGGCAGCGCCGCCTCCACCGCCACCGCGAGTCCGGGCTCCGACAGGTTGCGGATCTTGGTGCGGAGGTCGCCGATCACTGCCTCGGCGGCGATACACCAGACCTCGATGGCGGCGGTCTGCCGTTGGTTGTGCCAGACCCAATCGGCGCGGGCCGCCGTCACCCCGGGGAACGCCCGGGACACCGCGAGCACGTCGTCCAGCGAGACGATGCGGCCAAGCAGCAGGGCCACCGCGGGCGCGTTCAGCTTCACGTCCTCGGGCCGCTCGGCATCGGCACCACCCGAGGCCGCGATCCGATTGACCACAGCGGACAGGCCGTCGACCGGCGTGACGATCTGGCTGATGCTCTCCGCCGGGGGTGCTGCCTCACCCGCGCCGAACACGTAGGTCCCCGTGACGTTGCCGGCCCCGGTCGGGACCCGACGGCCATGGGTGCCATCGCCGGTGACGACGAGAGTCTCCTGATCCGGGGTCTGGTCCAGCATGAACACCTCGTCCTCGGGACCGGCGACCACCAGTTGCTCGACCTCGTCCCACAGCACGCCGTTCACCCGGACCGAGACGGTCGAGCGGTAGCCACGCTCGGTCGCACCGGTGATGTCGGGCCGGAAGGCGACCGGTTCCTTCGCGAGCTTGAAGGATTGACCGGCGAGGGCGGCGTTGCCGCTGCCGATCACCTCGTCCGCGATGGTCTCTCCGCGGCGGATCGCGACGACATTGCCTTCCAGGGTGACGGGCGGGGTCAGCGGTGAGGGCCAAGCGACCACCTCCGCGAACACGAAGCTGCCGGTGGCCGGGTCGAGCGTCCCGTTCACCGCGTAGGCGAGACCGGTCTCGTCGGACAGGAGGAAGCGCCGCGGCGTCTCGGGATCGGGCGGCAGGGTGACCCGCCGGTCCGCCTCAGGCTGGAGCTTCAGGGGGCCGGTCGGCCAGATCTCCATGACCGGCGCTGCCGCCACCCTTCCGGCCCGTACGAACCCGTAGCGCACCACGAACTGCTCCGTGAACGACGGCGGCCAGACCGTCCCGAAGCCGGGCTTGCGCCGGTTCGGAGCGTTGTAGTCGACATCGATCTCGAACCGGGTGGCGGTGGTCGTGGAGGCGGGAATGGTCGTGGTGCTGGTCACAGGGGAGCCATCAACCTCGATGGTGACGTTCACCGTCTGCGCGGGCACCAGGGTGACTCGGATGCTGCGCACGCTCGCAACGGTGAACCAGCGGTGGTCATCCGACCGGGAGAGGACGACGGGCTGTCCCGGCTTGAGGTCGGCACGCTGGCGGTCGAGGGTGAACGCCTGATAGGCCGGCATCGGGAAGGGAATGCCGACGACGATCAGCGCGTCGGGGGCGGTCGGGACGGTGAACAGGCTGACGGCCTGGGTCGGCTTGAGAAGGTCGATGGCCGCGACCGGCGTGGTGTTGGCGAGGTTGATGGCCCGGTCGAAGGTGACCCGGCGCACCGGGGTGCTGTCGGCCTGGGCGGCGTCCTCGACCGCGACGACGGTGAACATGCCATGTAGCCCGGCCGGGGTGCGGATCAGGACCAGGTCGTCAGGCTCGAACCTGGCGCGTTCCGGTTCGAGGTCGAGGTGGCTGGCGGTATACAGCCCCCCACCAGCGCCCAGCGTGGTGAGGCGGGGCGCCCGGATGGCCCAGCCGTTGGCGCCGGCATGCAACGCGGCCTTGGCCTCGGTCTCGAAGATCTGAGGCGGGCTGCCTTCGAACGCAGCCGAGCGGAACCGGGTCCCCGGGGGCACGACCACCGGACGGGGCCCGGAAACGATCGCGGCAACCTCGGCCGTCGCGGGTGCTGCCGGGCGGGGCGTGTAGCCTGTCAGCGCGGTAATGCCGGCGACGGTTTCGGCCCGGAAGGCGGTGCGGAGGTAGGTCTCGTTCGCCGCCACCCAGTTGTAAAACGCGACGGTGTGACCGGCGTAGGCGAAGAACTCGATCAGCATCACCCCGAGATCGTCCTCGCCCCGCGCCGTCCAGCCGTCGAGACCGGCAAAGTCGGGGATCGACGCGAGCATCGCCGAGCGGAGACGCGCGAAGTCATGGATGGGATGAGGCAACATCGGCAGCCCCGGCGGGATCCGAGGTGTCCCGGCGACCGGGCGATCGCAGACGCAGCTCATGAGCCGCCCTCCATCCTGAGGATGACGAATCCCCGCTCGGGATGGGCGGGATCGCCCGCCACCCGGATGATCTCATCGGCCCGGGCGGGTACGTAAGGCCCGTCGAGACGCCGCCAGTCGAACACGCCGCGGCGCCGGATCAGCATGTCCTCGACCGCCCGAACGCCTGCCACCGACTGGATCGTCGCCTCCAGAACGGAGCGGTACAGCGGCGCCCCGAAGGTGAAGTTGTCCGGGTCGAAGAAGCCGGCTGCATCGCAGCTTCCGAACAGCGCCTCGATCACGCGCCCCTTGACATCACCGCGCCAGTAGCCCCGGGCCACGCACACCGTGATGTCGAGGTCGACATCGGCATAGCGCGGCGGCACCACGTGGATCTGGCGGCCGGTCTGGCGGAACCGGTCCAGATGCTCCAGGAGGCCCCGGGCGAGATCGGGCGGCAGGGCATCGTGGCGCTTCGGGTCGGCGGTGGCGAAGAGGCTGAGCCAGCTGCCGGTGTGGCGGAACCGTGCGCCCGCCGACTGCACCCAGTCCAGACGCTCGCCCGCCTCGACGTAATCCTTCTCGATCACCGCGCGGTAGGTGATGGTGCGATAGAGCGCGGGCGCCAGACGGCGCACCCGCTCCGGCGTTTCACGATCGCGCCCGCCGGTGGTGGGCAGCGGATTGTAGAATCCGGCAACAAAGCCGAGCGGCGTGTCCGCCCACCGGGTGATGGTGTCCCGGGCGACGTTGGTCCCCCGGCCGCCGCTCAAGCGGTAGGCACACTCGAACGCCGTGCCCTCGGCGGGTGCCCGGCCGAAGTCGTTGGTGCCGAAGCGGATGGTCGTGCCGGCGCCGAAGGCCAAGTCATAGTGTACCAGCCGGCCCTCTTCGAACCGCGGCGGGCCGCCCGGATCCTGGCGGCCGGCATAGGCGGCGGGCATCCGCCAGTGGCGCACGATCGGCCGCCAGATCCCGTCGTCGAGGGTGTAATGCGTGGATTCGGGCAGCGATGCATTGACCCCCATGAGTGAGCGGCGCCAGTCCCAGGTCGCCACGCGGACCCAGTCATCCGACGGCGCATCCCATCGCAACTCGTAGAGGACGACTTCCGGCACCGTCTGGCCCGGAAACGTGCCGATACGGGTAAGCGGCAGATCTTCCGATCCGGGCAAGGTGAAGAGATGGCGGGTGATCCCGACCGGGCCCTCCCGCTCGACGGTGCGGGGCAGGACGGGATCGCCTGCGCCTTGCTGCCCGGCTGCGAAGCGGACCCTCACAATGCGCCCCGCGGTGATCGGAACCAGGTTGCCTTCCACGGTGAGGAACTCGAGGTCGATGTCGTCGGGGGTGGCCTGGGCCGGTTCCCAGCGAATGCGGGTGACCGCCGCATCGCCATTCACCGGGTCGATCTCCTCGGCCACCTCAATGACCCGGACGATATGGCGGCGCATCGGACGGGAGGGATCGGCGGGATCGACACGAAGCAGCATCCAGCGGCCGAGCGGTGCCGCCGGGTCTGCGGGCACGTCGGTCAGGACGATCGCGGCCGCATGATGGCCGGCCACCCAGAGCTCGGTCGAGCCGCGGGGCAGGCAGCTGGCCGGCACGTGCCGGCCGCCCTGCCAGAGGGGGCCAACCTCGCCTGCCGGGGCCTCCGGCAGGTCCTCGTCCCAGATGTAGGGATGGAAGCGGTTGGCCGCAGCGTCGACCGGGAACAGCCGCCCCGCCTCGGCATCGGCAAGGCCGTGCCCGATCTCGAAGGCGACCGGGGTGCCGGTATCGGACGGCGCGATCACTGCCGTGCCGGCCGGGATGTCGCCGGAATCTCCCGGTGCGACATCGATGGAGAGCCAGCCGGCCGCTGCGGCGCCGTCGTCGATCTCGTAATCGACCAGGCGCGCATGCTGGCGAAGCGAACGAAGCTCGCGGGCGCTGTCGAAGCGGGATTCCAGGCTGATCTGATCCTGGATGTAGGCGAATTCGTCGCCGAGTGCCGCAGCCAGCTCGGCGATCATCACGCCCACGTCCGCCGCCAAGCGATCCTTCCAGTCGGGCCAGCGCTCGGCGGCAAAGTCCATCAGGGCCCCCCGCAAGCCCCAGAAATCACGCGCCGTGGTGTTGACATTGACGGTGATGGCCTCTGCGGGAGGGCAGCACGCGGACCGCGGCCGGCAGTCGAGGCCGCTGTCGCAGTTGGCCTTGAACGAGAAGCGCAGGGACGAGAACCAGGGGTCGACGCGCGGGTGATCGATGCTGAGCACATAATCCTGGAAGCCGCCGGGGAACGGCACCTCGATCCGCAGGACTTGGCGCCCGGCGACGATCGGCCAGAGAAGGGCAAGGATGGGGAAATCATCGTCGTCGCGCTCGGCGGCGCGGATACGGATCTGCCCCGGCTCGACGGTGCCCGGGAAGGCCGGCGCCATCACCGCCGGATCGACCAGAAAGTGCAGATCCAACTGGGTCTGACTCGCGTCCACGGCCACGAAATCCAGCCCGGTGAGGGCGGTTTGGGCGGCCAGCAACTCGAGGCGATCGGGCGGGGGCATCACACGCCGACCTCGAGATTAAGCAGGCGCCGTTCGCCGCTGGTCTTGAGGCGGTAGACGATGAGGATCTCGATGGTTTCGCTCCGGAACTTGACCTCGACCTTATCGGTTTCGACCACGGTCGGCAGGAACGTCTCAATGGCAGTGAGTATGGTGACCTGGGCGAGGCTCGCCGCGCTCTCGTTGAGCGGGGCGAACACCATGCGGCGGATGCCGCAGCCGAATTCCGGCCGGCAGACCCGCTCGCCCGGATCGGTCAGGAGAAGCTGGCGCAACATCTGATCGACGTGCCGGCCGGCGTCCGTCTCCTGGCGCATTTCGGCCAAGCCCCGGTCGACCCGGAGCGGATAGGCAAGCGATCGCATCAGGTCAGCCACGGCGTCACCTCGTCGACAGGGACTGCTGGGTATTGACCACCACGACCGGCCCCTGGGGCAGGCCGGTGGCCGCGAAGCAGAGACCGACGCTGCTTTCGGACAGTGTCGGCGCGCCGGCGCGGGTGAAGATGTCCGGCACGATCCAGACCACCTGGACGCAGGGGCTCGGCGTCGGCGGCGTGGTCGGCAGTTGGAATGGGCAGCCGGCGATGCTGAAGCTGTCGGTGGCGGTCAGCACCGTGCCGCCGGCCGCTTTCAGGCTGCTGGTGCCGGTGGCGCTGATGGTCGCGCCGTGGGGGCACTGCATGCTGGATTGATCGGTCAACGCCTTGCCCGCCATCACGACACCTCCACCGAACCGGAATTGACCGAGACGCTGGCGCTGGTCACCTCCAGCTTGCCGAGGCCACCGGAGGCGGCGGCGACCCCTGACGCCGAGACCGTCAGGCTCGCCGGCGTGGATTCCGCGGTGACCGCATCCGGTGCAACGGTCAGGGTCGCGCCGGCATCATGGACGATGTCCACCGCCATGGTCGTGCTCGCCCCCTGATCGTTCTTGAGGACGATGTCGCCCACCATGTCGTCGAAGGTCATCACGTGGCGGTCGGTCTTGAGAACCTTGAGGGTCGCCATGGCGTTCTCGGGGACTTCGCCGTCGGCCCAGAAGAAGCCGCACCAGATCGGGAAGGAGGGATCGCCCCCTTCGAACTCGACCCAGACACCGGTGCCGGGCTCCGGCAGCAGATGCAGGCCGACGCCGTTTCCGGCATAGGGCACGCACGGCATGGCGGTCACCACCTGATCGCCGAGCACGGCCGGGACCTTGACGTCGAGCCGGCCGCGCCCGGTCGGATCGGCATTGCCTGTGACCGTGCCGCGATACTTCCCGAAGAACCGGTTCCGCAGGAAGGTGGCGATTTCGTCGACGAGATCGGGTTCCATCGGCATCTCAGCACTCAGCCCCAGGCATTGCGAAGAAGGGTAAGGTCCATCACGTGGGCGGTCGGGCTCACCCGATGCGAGACGCTGCCCACCAGGTAGCTGCCCGAGTGCAGGGTCCCGGCCCCGTCGAGGGTCACCAGGGTGTGGGCGCGCACGACGCCGCCGGCGGCTTCGGGCGTGGTCTTGCAGCGGGCGGTGATGAAGAAGCCGTCACCAGCCAGGATGCTTTCCGCCCGGGCGGTGAGACCGCCCACGTCATTGGCGACCACCGCGGGCATTGCCGTGCGGGGCTCCGGCGCGATGGCTGCAAGCGGCATCGCTCCCTGTGGGGCGAGCGGAGACTGCAGCGCGCTGCCGGTCAGCGAGGACTTGTTCGCGAGATCGAGGCCATGCGCCGTGGCGGAGGTGGGGCGCTCCACGTCCCAGGTGATCTCGATCGCGGACAGGGCCGAATCCTGATCCTTGATCGACAGCACCGTGGCCGCCTCCCCGGCGACCGGCGGGGGCTTGAAATGGCCGGTGTCGATCCCGAGCACGCTGGAGGTGACCCAGAACAAAAAGCCGTTGCGCCTGGCCAGCATCCGGAGGAAGGCGAGGTCTGTACCCCGCTGCACCAGCACGTTCTGGGTCATCAGGTGCCGGGACGAGGTGGTCTCCACGTCCGGCACCAGCGCGTTCTGGCCGAGGATCGCCATCGCCGCTTCACCGTCGGTGACGTTCGGCCAGGCCGTCACCTTGGTCTCGCGGTCGAGCGCGACCGACATGTCGGTGCCGAGGACCTCGACGCTTGATCCCTCGCCGCCGGTGACGAGGGATATTCGGTGGCCGTGGACGATGCCGCGCACCAGGCATTCCTGGCCGTCGGGACCCACGATCATCACCGTGGCGCCCGGGCCGATGCGCGGGTCCGCCAGAAACGGCAGGTCACCGTTGACGATGTCGACCGGAAAGACGATGGCGAATCGGGTCGGCGCACCAAGCCGCTCCTCGACCACCACCTCGGTTGCCCGTTGGGTCAGGTCAGGGTCGGGGATCATGCCCGCAGCGATGGTCACGCCAAGGCCCATTCAGCGTTGCCTCTCCGGGATCGCGATCTCGATGGTCTGGTCCAGCGCGTCCGGCAGGATCGCACCGTTGAGGTCGGCGATCCGGTGAAACCCGCTCGCGTCCTTGAGGTAGACGTAGGCGAGCTGATCGAGGCGCTCGCGATCGCGGCGCCGGTGGTAGCCTTTGAGCCGCTCCCCCCCGCGGGGCGCCGGCGGCAGCACCGGCACCGCGCGGCCGCTGGCATCGGGGACGAGGAAGGTGGGCAGGTCCTTGTAGCGGCTGGTGTCGTCGCTCATCGTTGCACCCTCATGACGGCAGCATCCCCATGATCGATTCCACGGTGTTGGCGAGGTTCGCGGCGCCCCAGACCTCCCGCTGTTTCTTGGTGAACGCGTAGGCCCCCTTGGCGAGCTCCCGGGCGATCTCGCTCGGATGGTCGGTGAGTTCGGCGGGCCGCAGCACGCGCAGTCCAAGGGAGACCTTGGCGCGGTGCGGATACAGGATCGGCGAGAACTCCTCCTCCTCGACCTCGAACGAGGTCACCCGCACCGGCACGATGCGGTTGATACCCCAGACGAACAGGGTGATCGGAACCGAGCCGCGCCTGGCCTCGGCCACCGAGAGATTGACACTGCCGCCGAACGCCGAGACCGCACCGCTGAGCAGGGCGCCGAGCAGGCTGTCCTCCTGCGGGAACATCAGCAGCTCGAGGGCGGACAGGCGGTCGGCAACTCCCGAAACGACCTGGATGGGATGGGAGTCTGGCCTCTCCAAGGCGTCGGTGGCATCGAGGATCAGGCTGAGGGTGATGGTCTCGGTCGGATCGCCCGGCTGGGCGGTCGCGGCGCTTCGCGACGCCGCTTCCCCCTCGCCTTGCTGCGCTTCCTCCGGTGACCATGCTTCGAAGCCCCGGCTGATGCCGGCCGGGTTGAACTGGAAGATGATGACGTTGGGGACCGGTCCGAGAAACCGCTCCGACATCTCGACCAGGGCGCCCTTGATGAGCTTCGGCTGAAGGGGGGTGTCTGCGGCCATGTTCGGGTGCCTCCCTAGACGTCCGGCCGGAAGCCGCGGATTTCGTAGCGGCTCGAGGTCTGCATCTGATCGACCTTGGTCATCACCTGATCGACGCGCCTCAGGTCGGCGGCGGGGTCATGGGCTTGGTCGAGAGCGGTGGCGCCGCGGGCTTGCTGGGCCGCGGCGACGTAGAACCTGGCTTCTTCGGTGCGCAGCGCGCGGCCCAGCGCCGGGCGCATGACGTCGCGGTACATCCATTGATAGGTGCGCCGCATCGCCTCGAACACGGCGGGCTTGGCGACCGCGCTGTGGCCCGGTTGGTTGGCCCAGTCCACCACCTGCCGCCAGTCGCTGTCGCCGCTGCCGCCGTGCGGCGCGCCAACGGCCCTGAGCCGGCTCATCGCATTGGTGCGGAAGCGCCGGTTCACCTGTTCGCTCTGGCTCGACGGCGAGGGACCGAAATCGTTGGTGTTGGTCCAGGTGCCTTCGCCGCCGATGTGCAGACGGCCGGTTCTGTGGGTGTGAGCGGCCAGGAGAATCGCCGGCATCCCTTGGCCCCGCCCGGAGCCGGCGTGCAGCCCGGCGAGATCGATGGTGTGCGAACCGTCGCTGAACGTGCCGGGATTGCTGGTTTCTTCGAAGCCGGGCAGGCGTTCGTCATCCGAACTGAACATCCGGGTGGCGGCCTGGTTGCGGAAGTACTCGACCAGCACGAACTGCGGGATGTGATGGGATTCGCGATCGGCGATGCTGAGGCCTGTGAGCTGGCCATGGCTGCCGAGGCGGAGGCGATGATCGGTCCCGGTGCCCGGGTTCTCGGCATCGACCGTGGTATACTCAGTCCACGGCACAACGGATACGCCCGCCGTTACGCCCCGCAGGGACTCGAAACGGTCGATGAAGCTGTTGTCGAAGATGAATTCACGGCCGCGTAACATGCGTTCATAAGGACGGCTCAAGCGCGCCATGCGGAACAGAATTTCCTTGTCCACCGCCGAAAGGTTCCGGGTGCGCGGCGTGTCCGCAAGCGCCTTCTGCCACAGCGGGCCGGACACGTTGGGAACGCGCCCGAGGTCGACGAGATAAACCGTGACCCGGGACACCGTCCGCTCGGCGCTAGGGCCTTCCAGCCGGATGTTGAGAGCAATCCCAGCGAAGGCAAAAACGAATGCCTCCAGGACGTTGGCGAAGGCATTGGGATCGAGTTGCGAGGCGGTGGTTCCGGTTCCGCCCGGTGTGCCGTGGACGGGCCGTTGCGCCCGCATGGCGAGGGCGGCGATCATCCGATCGGTGATTTCGGCACCCCGTTCCGAGTTGAGGTAGGTGCGGATCAGGTTCGGAACGCCGGCCGCGTTGGCGTGACCGCGGAACCGACCCTTGCGGCTGTCGGAGAGCGCCGCCTTGGTCTGCGTCCAGATCAGTCGTGCCCGCGGGAGCCCCGGTGCGGTCGCCGTACCCCCTGGCCGGGCAGCCCGTTCGATTTCGCGGACGAAGGCATCGAGGTCGGCCGGCTCGGTGAAGCGCTCGAGGATGTCGGCGAACAGGCGTCCGCCCAGGGCGGGCGCCAGGCCGGATGCGGCGCCATAGCGGCCCACCGCCACCGGGCGCCCGAGGCGATGGCCGGGCGCGGCGGCGGCGGTGGCCGCGGCATCGGCCGCCCGCTCCTTGCCCGGATCGAGCGAGAGACCGCGGCCCGGTTCGCCCAGTCCCGGCGCGCTCGACCCGTGCCCGGGCCGGCCGAGGGGTCGCGGGCCGGTATGCTGCAGCACGTGGGCGAGCTCATGGCGCATCACCCGTGCGCCTTCACCGAACTCGGGCGACAGGCCGGGCTTGAGGAAGATGTGGCTGCCGGAGGTCAGGGCGTGCGCGCCGTAACGTCCGGTCAGCCGCGCTGCCTCCCCACCCGTGTGCAGACGGACGGGCGACAGGTCATGGCCGAATGCGCGGCCGGCGCGCGCCAGGGTGCCCTTGGAAAGCGGAGTACCGGGGCCGATGTGACCGACCGCCACGCTGGGCCGGGGCTCTGCGTTGTCGTCGAGCATCGGGCTTGCGTCCGGAGTCATTTCCGGAAACGGCGTGTCGTGGAAGCCGACCGGTTCCGCGGGTGGCAGTCCGGCGAAACCGAAACGGCGGAGCCTGGTATTCGCCGTATGCACGAACTCGCCCTTTGCGGTGGTGAAGGCGTCCACCACCTGCGGCTTGAAGTCGCGCTGCCAGTAGTGATTGGGATCGACAGCCGATCGCGCGACGGCATCGGCGATGAGCTGGCCGATCTCATCGATGGCGCCGGTGGCCCGCAGAACCGGCAGGATGACCCGAAGGGCCAGTCCGACCTTCCCCATTCGGCGCAACCGTTCGAGAATGAACTCGATCATCGCGGCGATGATCAGCGCGTTCGGGATCGGTTCGTCTGGCAGCTCGAACTGGTCGATGGCAGCGAGCAATTGCGACAGCTTGGCGTCCAGTGATTCTTGCGGATCATCAACCGCGCGGAATACGTCGTCGAGACTGTCGATACTGATTCCGAGAACCGGCACACCGCGCGCGAATTTGGAGGCGACATCAAGGCCGAAAGCCACCCGCGGATGGGAGACGACGAAGGACTGGATCGTTCGGACCCTGGGCACGGTCCGACTCCGGGTCTTGTTGAGCCCTTCGTAGACGTGCGCGGGGATACGACCGATGCTCTGGGCGATGCGGGAGAATTTTGCAGCGGCGCCGCCCCGACGCACCACCCGCTGCCGCCGCGCGCTCGGCCGCTCCTCCTGCAGGTAGTCGATCATGGTCCCGTTGAACAGCAGGAAACGCCAGATGACATCGGGGTTGAACAAGTCCGCCTGCAGCCGTGACAGCAGCGCCTGGAGCAGCTCCAGCGGCTCGCCCCGGGCCAGCGCGAGCATGTCGTCGAACTCGTCGGAGGTGAGGAAGCTCACCACCTCCGCGACGATGCGCGCCGCCATCAAGACCTGGCCGGCGCCGGGGACCAGCTCCGCCACGTCGAGCATCAGCTCCGCGGAGGCTTCGATCACCGCCTGCAGGTTCTCCATCGACAACTGGAAGCCGCGATTGGCGATGGCCTCGTTGAGGAAGATCAGGAGCTGGAGATTGGCGCCGGTGAGGTCGTCGGTGACGTCGATAGGATCCCCGCCGGCGATGCGGATCTGAACCAGCACCTGGCCAGACGGCTGGATCGGCTGCCGCTGAGCGTCCAGCAGGGTGGGCGGGCTGACCTGTTCCTCGCCCGAACCGTAGGCCGGCAGGAACACGAAAGGCCGGAAGATCTGGACGATGTGGACGGGGCGTCCATCGTAGAAGAACGGCTCGGCTGACGGGGCGACTTCGCTTGCGAAAAGGTTGCTCTTGAGCGCCGAGCCGGTGCTGATCAGGGCCAAGCGCTCGGACATCTCCCGCGCCGTTGCCTCGAACGCCCGGAGCACCGTGACGAGCCGGGTGCGCGCCGCCATCAGGTCGAGGGCGGAGATTTCCGCCCCGTTCATGATCTGATGCACCTGATGGATCCGACTCGGCACCGAGGCCCTGAGTGCCAGGCGCAGCAGCGGTGTGAAGCCGGTGATGATGTCGAAGCGGGTTTCCGAGCGCCGCCCCAACGCATCGATGCCGCTGATGCGCTGTGGATTGAACGCCGCCTCGATCTCCGCCGAGAGCAGCAGCATCAGCGCCGCGAGCTGCGCGTCGTCGTGGCGGAACTCGCGGCCCTGCGGATCGGTGAGCAACTCCGGCGTCACGAACCTGCGGAAGCTCCGCAGCCCCGCTTCCACCTCGTTGGGTGCGCCGTAGTTCATCAGGTGGTCGCGCATATAGTCGCCGAGCCGCCGGCGGATGCCATCCATCAGGATGCGCCGCTCGTACGAGACGGCCAGCGGCAGCAGGGTTGCCAGCCGGGTGTTCTCCGCTTCCTGCAACCCGGCGAGGGTGGAGGGGATGGTGCCGAGGATGATCGCAAGCGCCTCCGGATCGTCGGTGGCGTAGGTCAGCGCCTCGATCCACTGGGCGTTTGTCATTCCAACGGGTTCGTAACCGGCTTCGCGGATCAGGTCGTTGAGAACATCGACCCGTTTAAGGATGTCGATCAGGGGATCGAGCGACGGAACGACCCAGGCGAAAACCTGCCCGGTGTAGTCATCGGGATACAGCACCGAGCCGAGGGGCCCTGCTCTTGCGGCCATTTGCGCCCGGGTTGTCGGATGCTCCGAAACGATTTGCCGGAAGCTTCGGCGATCGTCCGCATAGGCGACGTACTCGAACCGGCCGGAGGGAATCCGCCAGCGCATCGGGCGGTCGACGCCCCGGGCCGCCGCGTAGGCGCGTCCCAGAATGCTCTGCTGGCCGGGATCGCCGGCTGGCGGCGGAAGCTGGAGCATCGACTGGATGGCATCCGCCAAGCGCCGCGTATAGAACAGCCGGTAGATATTGATCAGGTCATCAACGGTCAGCGGCAGGTGGAATTCAGCGACGTTATCGCCTTCGCGGACGGTGAAGCTGAGCGGCCGATGCGCCCCTCCTCGGCCGACCTCATCGCGCATGGCGGTGACCGGCGTCGACCTGTCCTCTTCCCAGTCGCCGAGTAGTGCGAGGGTGGATCGGCGCAGATCGCGGCCCGCCAAGACATCGGCAACTCGCGCCGAGAGCCGTGTCGCCCGCAGCATGTGGGCGAACACGCCGAGCGCCCGGGCCATGACGATCCGGTTGGCCAACCGGATATCCGACAGCATCTCCGGGCTGGCGCCGGCCGTGAACTCATTGTGCCGGTCGAGCGCGACCAGCAGGCTGGGCAGCATGAGACGTAACGCGCCCGCGACGACGTGGGTGTCTTCCTCCAGTTCGCCGGTACGCGGCACCAGGGTGCGGATCTGCGTGTCCAAGGTGGCGATGAGCTGTTCCACCGTCTGGCGGAAGGTCCGGCGGTTGGCGCGCGCTACGGCGAGGGGCGGCAGTTCCGTCCCCGTCGTGGCCAGCAGCAGCAATGCCGATCGCTCCAGCTCACGCCGTACCATGGCGACCAGGGGGGACTCCGGCAGAACGCTCCCCGCCTCCCCGCGGGCGGATGTCGCCAGCCGTGAAACCTCCTCCCGGCGCAGGAACGCGGCCTGCCAGAACGTCTGCGCCCGGTGGGCGATGGCGGCAACGGTCCGGTGCCCCTCGGCAAGGAAGGCGAGCCCTGGGACGGCGTCGAGCTGATCGGCTTGGTCCACGGCCCAGCTCTCGATGCCCGATGCCATGAACATCTTGAAGCGCATCGGGTCGGAGCGAAGGTGAGCGCCCTCACGGACGCCACGCTGGATCGTCGCGTCGTATGCCTCGCTGAACTGGTAGATCTCATTGGCGCCGATCCATGACGTCTCGTTGCGCCCGAGCACGTTCCAGTCGGTGATCTCGGCATACAGGCCATCATAATAGTCGCGGAAGCCGTAGATGGGCTGAACCGTTCGCGGCAGGTCCATCAGGTAGTTCCAGACTGCGTCTGGATAGGCCCTGGTCACGAACTGGCGAAGGCGGCGGCCTTCACCGAAGATTCGGGGATAGATCGCCGCGACGATGTCCCGGCGGGTCGCCAGAAATCTCACGAACGGATTGTGCAGTGCCGCGGTCGGCAGGTCGATGTCGCCGGACAGCAGCGTAGCGGCGCCGAGATTGCGGCCGCCGAACTTCAGGACGTCGAACAGGAGCCCCCGGGCACGGCGCGACAACTGGTGGGTGCGCTTGCCGGTCCCGGCCACCTCCCCGGCGACCACCTCCCGGCTGAGCGCGAGCCCGCCCGCCCCCTCGGGGTCAAAGTCGCCGGAGACCCGGGTGATCACCGCCTCGAGGTCGGCATCGGTCGTCCCGCCATCGCCGCTGCGATGAACCTCGATCAGCTTGGCCACGAGGTTGGACCGCTCCGGCGCGTTCACCCCCTCGAGCGGGCCACCGTCGGCGAGGCGCGGACCGGTGCCGTATCGGCGGGTCGCGCGCATGCGCCCATCCGGCCCGCGCTCGGCGGTCTGCTGCAGCACATGGGCGATCTCATGGAACAGGAGCTGCCGGCCCGATGCACCGGCCAGCACGCCATCCGAGGCGACGACGATGTCCGGCCCGGCGGCGAAGGCGGCAACCCCGGCCGCCCGGGCGGCCTGCCCTGCCGTCCCGGTATGCACGCGAACGGCGGACAGGTCGGCTGCGAAGGCGGTTTCGGCCTCGCGGCGCAGGGCGGCCTCCAGCGGACGGCCCGGACCGAGCCCTTGGGCGCGCGCCGCCGCCGGGGCGGCATCGAGATGGGGCGGCGCGGTGAGCGGCCCCGTGGCGTGGGCGGCGGCCACCGCCTGCGCTTCGTGTCGACTGGGGCCGGGACGAAACCGCGGCCGGGCAGTGTGTGGAGCGTGGAGACCGGGCTTCATGACCGCGACCCCCCGCCCCGCCGGAGCGCTCGCGCCACCCAGTCGCGCGCCTCCTCGCCCGGGCCGGCGACGACCCGGATCGTCCGGCAACCCTGAAGGCGGTGCAGGTCGGCTGGGGTGATGCGGGCGATTTCCCTTCGCAGCACCTGGACCAGCCGCGCCGCATCCGTGGCGCTGCCGCCGGCATGGCGCAGGCGAATGCCGTCGATGACCACCCGGGGCCGCGTCATGGCTGCCACTCCTGCTGGCAGGCCGCCCGGATCGTCGTCATGATCGCCCGCTGTTCGGTTCCCGTCACGCCGCCGGCGCTCAGCCCTTCTTCGATCAGCATGAAGGGAAGTCTTTCGACGGCGCCCACCCCCAGGTCGGTCAAGATGCCGCGCGCGGGGCCGCCGACACCGATGTCACGCAGCCGCCGGTCGAACCAGGTCCGGGTCTCTTCCCGCCAGCGGCCGCAGACCGAAAATGTCGCGGGCGGTCGCGGGGTGATCCGGGTCGACAGCATGCGATTGAGCCGTTCCTCCGGCGTCTCCGGACGGAACTCCAGGCGCAGGCGCAGATCAGGCGTCACCGCCGGTGTCGAAGGCTCGGTGGCGGCGGCGCGGACCATGGCCGGGCTGACGATGCTGATGTCCACCCGCCGCTGCCGCGACCGGAACGTCTCCCGCTCGGGGCCGCTCACGCCACTCTCGTCGGCCAGGGTCTCGCCGAAGGCCTGACCCGTGACGTCCGGCCGGAAGGTCAGGCCCGACAGCAGCAGCCGGTGAATGAGCAGGCGCCGGTGTTCGGACAGCCGCATGTTGAAGTCTTCGGCCCCTTCGGCCGAAGCGAACCCGTCGATGCGCACCACCGCATCCGGCATCAGCGCGAGCTCGGTGCGCAAGCGCTCGATGGCCTGGTAGCCGCTCGCACCGAGCAGAAAGCTGCCCTGGGAAAAGTACACGGTGACCGACACGCCAAGGGGGGTCCTGGTGATTTCCGGGGCGGGGACTTCCGGGGTCAGGGTCAGGTCGCGGTCCAGCTGCGGTACCGGCGTGGCCCGGCCGCTTTGGGTCTGGGCGAAATGCGCAACCTCGTGGGCGACCAGCCGGATGCGGCCGGGCTCGTCCCTGGGGGCCCGTGGCCCGAGCCGGATTTCGTTGCCGTCCTGCACGGCATGGGCGCCGAGCCGGCCCGCATCCTGCCTCGCCGCAGCATCGTCCGACAGCCGCAGGCGGCCGAGATCAACCCCGAGGCGCGCCTCGTGCTCGCGGCGCAACGGTTCCGACAGGGGGTCGCCGGCCGCCGAGAGTGCCCGGCCGGCGCGCGGCAGGTCCCGCGTGAACCGCTCGGCATAGGTCCGTGCATCCCGCTCCAGCGCTTCGTCGCCGCGCGGGCCTTCCGGATCCGGTACGGTTCTGGGTGTGTGCGCCTGCTCGCGCGCCTTGCGGCGCAGCGCCGCCTCAGCCTCCTCGGCGGCGCGCGGCTTGCGCTGGGCCGGCCGTGGGGTCATTGCAGCGCCTCCACGTCGGCGCGGTCGCGCGCGGTCAGGGCGCGGCCTTCCTTCATCAGCTCGGCCTCGATGCCCTGGAGCAGGTGCTCCAGTCCCGCGGCCTTGCCGTCGGCATCCGCCGCGAAGGCGGCGGTCAGAGCCGCCTGCTTGATCTGAGCGCCGGTGATATCCACCCGGAGGGCCATGCACTCCAGCGCCGGCGCCAGGGTGGCCAGGGCCTCGGCGCCAAACAACTCGCCCACCAGGGCGCGCCATATCCGCGCCCGCGCCGTTTCATCGGGGGCAGGAAAGTCGATCACGTGCCGCAGCCGGCGGGCGAACGCCTCGTCAATGTTGCGCTTGCGGTTGGAGGCCAGCAGCGCGGTACCGGGGAAACTCTCGATGGCCTGCAGGAGATACCCGGTATCCTGGTTGGCATGCCGGTCGTTGGAGGTGTTGAGCTCGGTGCGGCGGGCGAAGAAGCCGTCGGCCTCGTCGAACAGTAGAACCGCATCCACCTGGCGGGCGACGTCCAGGATGCGCTGAAGGTTCTCCATTGTCTCGCCGATGTACTTGCTGACCAGCGCCGAGACCTCGACCCGATAGAGATCAAGCCCGAGTGCTGCGGCCACGACTTGCGCGGCCATGGTCTTGCCGGTACCTGGCGCCCCGGTGAACAACGCGACAAGGCCGCGGCCCTGGGGGAACAGCCTCTGCGTCGCCGGGCGCTCCCAGAAGCGCCCGCGCACCCGGGCCTCATGGACCAGCGCCCGGAGCTGCGTCTCCAGCCGCGGCGGAAGTGCCAGATCCTCGAAGGTGAACGGGCAGTCCAGCCGCATCGCCAGGGGGCCGAAGCGGTCGTGATCGAGGGCCCGCAATGCCGCCGCGGCCGCTTCCGGCCCGGCCGGCAGGGAAGCCGCGACGGCGGCGATGGCGCCGGGCAGGGACCGGTGCCGGGCCGCCACCAGGGCGACGCTCCCCTCCGGCCATGCGGCGGCGGAGGGACAGAGCCGGCGCCACAGCATCCCCCGCTCCGCTTCGCTCGGGGTGGGCAGCACGATGGTCGGCAGGGTCGGGGTCCAGATCGCGCGGCCGTCATCGGGTGCCCGGGTTTCGGCAGGGGCCCGCAGCACGAACGTGAGGGGGAACGGGGCAAGGTCCAGCGGCAGCCGCGCCGTCCCGGCCCGCCGTCCGCCCAAGGCCAGTGCCGAGCTGGTCAGATAGGCCAGGCGATGGGCGGCAATCAGCGCCGGCACGCCGGCTTCCGGCGCGACCAGGTCAAGATCCATCGCCACCAGGCCGAGGCCCAGCTGGGCCGCCACCGCGGCGGCGAAACTGCGCTTGCCAGCACCGGGCGGTCCGGCCACGGCGAGAACCACCGGGCCGGCGCTGCCATCGTCGAGCACCCGCGCGACGTCCGAGGCCGTTGCCGTGACCGGCCAGCCTGCCAGCGGCTCCCGCGGCTCCACCTGCTGCACTAAGCCGATCAGTTCCTCACTCAGCGGCGGATCGCCCGCCAGGTATGCGCGGATGGCCGGGTCCAGAACCATCCGGTCGGGCAGGGCTCCCGGCATCGGCTGGCGTCGGATCAGGCTCCAGCGGGCGGCCGGCATGGTGTCGCGCCAGAGGACAAGGGAGCTTTCGCCGAACAGACGGCTGGCGATCGGGTCGCACGGATAGTCGACCCGTTCCCACGGCGAGACGTGGCGAAGCAGCGGGCCGAGGGATGGATCCAGTTCGTACGCCCAGGCCAGGTGCAGCAGGGCGAGCGCGCCTGCATCCAGCCGGAAGACATCGCACAGCCTGCGGTAGCCGGGATGCACCGCTCCCTCAATGCGCGCCTCGATCACGGCGAGGCGCCCGCGCAACTCCGCTGCCTCCGGTGCGCTGGCCAGATATTCGGCCTCCGCCCGCGGATGGTCGCGCTGTTCGGCCAGCGTATCGGCCGGGCGCGACCGGTCTGAGCTCTCTTCGATGCGCCACAGGTGATGCAGAAAGATGGCCCGAAGCGCCGCTGCCAACCGGACGCGGGAGACCACCATGTCCTCCAGGGGCAGCGCCGGATCGGGCTCCGGTGGCGCAAAGCTGGCTGCCAGGCCGGCCATGTCCCGGCGCATACTCATGGCACCCTCAGGAATCGGGGCGGCGACTCGGCGCCGTTGACATGAATGCGGAGCGGCAGGTCCTGGCCCGGCACCAACCCGGCGGGAATGCGGAACTCGATCCGGTCCGAATCGATGATCTGGAACTGGCCGGCTGCCGGCACGCCAACGCTGCGGGACAACCGCTCCGCGCCAAGGCGAAGCTCGACCTGCTCCGGCAGCAGGGCGGGATCGGCGAACGGGCCGCCGTCGATTCGGAACAGGCCGCCGCCGAGCGGTGTGAGCGCATCCACCGCCGGCACGATCTGGATCGCCACCGCGTTGGAGACGGCGGTGATCGGGCGATCGTTGCGAATGCGGGTGGTGCGTACCATGGCGAGATACGGGCCGGGCAACACCACCCTGCCGTCGATCGTCCGGCGGACGGTGGCGGTGAGACGGGTCGGCTGTGCGACAACCGCCCAGTCCTGATCGGCCACCCGGGGGGCGGCATCGCCACCGCCGCGGATCAGCAGGTCGATGCGTTGGCCAACGAACCCGGAACCGGTGAGGGTCAAGACCCCGCCATAGGCCACCGCGGCGGGACTGACGCTGATGGTCTGGGGCGTGCCATCGGGGAGGGTGAAGTCCACCCGCGAATCCGAAGCGGTTACGAACGGCTGGTCGGATGGGAAGGCGGATATCGAATACGTGAAGACACGGCCCGCGCGGGCGGTCACCGGCTCAGGATCGAGGTGGACGACAGAGACCGCGTAATACGCGGCCAGCCTCATGGCCGTGGATCCCGCCGTCCAGTAGTTCACGGCGTCTGACGGGGAGACCGGGATCAACTGGGCCCTGAACCGGTTGCGAGCGCCGAGTAGTCCGAGCGGTTCGAAGATTCGCGCGCCGGCCACCTCGGTCTCGTCGTTGATCTCGGGATCGTCGTGGAGAACCTTAAGGGCGCAACCGAACAGGAGCTGGGCTTCGTGCAACTCGCTGGCGGACGGGCCCGCCGGCGCCGGGCTCATCTGGAAGTTGAGCTCAAGCCCCATGGGCTGATACCGCGTCGCATCGGATGCGGTGTCAGGCGGCGGGGGGTTCCGGGACTGGGGCGTTTCGTTGACGTGGTAGAGGTAGAATGACAGCCCGGCACCGCTGAGCTGGTCGAGGGGAAGCGGCGAGACGGTCGGGCGCGGACGCGGTTGCCACGCCGGCGACAGTTCGACCCGCCGGGCGATCAGCTCCGAAAAGGCGCGGGTCACCAGGGAAAGATTCAGCAGGCTCATGGCTCTACGCCGGTCCGAACCCGGTTCCCGAAGCGCGCGGTCTCGCCGAGGCAAGGCCACGCGATCCGGGACGCCGGAGGCCGCGCGACTTGTGTCGGCGTCCCGTGGTCTCCTCCACCACCTCGATCTCCACCCGACCGATGTGAAGTTCCGGGGCCGGCAGGGCCGGCGGCGGATCAATGCGGCGGACGGGGTCGATCGGAGGGCCCGGCTTCGCTCTCTCCCGGATGACCGCCTGCGCAACCAGGCGTTCGACCGTCTCAACCCGGACGGCCGGCGGCGGCGCGGACCGGGGTGGCGACGGCGGGGCGGGAGCGGGGGTGATTTCGACCCGACCGGGCTCCACCGGCGTCGCGGATGGCGACAGGGGGTTCCCGTGGTCACCCGGCGTGGGTGTCGGAAGGGCCCTTTGCGCGGCCGGTGCCGGCGGCCGGGATGATGGCGAAGCCGACGGTTGGGGCGTCAGTCCGACCCGGCCCGGATGGACCGAAGGTGGTTGCGGGTCCGCCGGCGGACCATGGCGTTCCCGAGCTTTGGAGCCGGCGTCGACCGGCGCGGCCGGCTGGCGGGGCGGTGTGGGCAGACTGGTCTGTCTTTCCGGCGGCGCAGCCGGCCCGGTGGTGCCCGGTGGCGGGGAAGGCGCCGGCGAAGCCGGTTCGGCAACCGCATCGCGGCGGGGCGGCGGGGGCCCTGCCGGTGCAGGTGTTGCCGGCGGCGCCGGGACGGGTGGTGGTGGTGCGGCGTCCGCAGCGAAGTCGGGCATGTCGTCCCGCGCCCGCAGAATCGGCCGCAGCGCCGGACGATCGAATGCGCCCGTCGCCCGTTCGGCCAGTCGCCGCAGGTAGTCTGTCATGTCCGGCTCCCCAAGCGCCAGGCGTTCCGCTCGGCCTCCACCAGCGCGGCAAGATGCCGGCGATCGCGGCGGGCGAGTTCGAGAACGGCGCCACGGCTCCAGCCGTAGGTCGCGGCCAGGAGGTGTACCTCGCGCAGCAGTTGCGTCCGCTCCTGGGCCAGCGCGCGCACCAGATAGTGCTCGAGGGAAAACCGGGTGGTCTCCGCCACGCCGCATTCCGGGCAGGTTCCGAGTAGATCGAGGTCCACCACCGGGCTCAGCCATTCCAGCACCGCCGCGGCGGTCTCCGGATCGAGCGGGCCGTGCGCCGACGATCGGTCGATACACCGCTCCAGCAGTTCCGCTTCGGCATCTTCCAAGGTGAGGTCCGCGACCGCGTTCTCGTCCGCATGGGTCGGGGCGGACAGGACATGGCCGGAAGCCAACTCGGCGCGGCCGTCGTCGCGGACGCGGTGGACCTCCGGAGGCTGCGGGGTCGCAGCCACGGCGGCAACCACGTCCGCCAGCACGAAGTCGAGGTCATAGGGTTCGTCGCAGTGGCCGCAGCGCCGGCTGGCGAGAATCCGGCGGCCGAACAGCTCCTCGTAGACCTGTGCGAGAAGCCGGTCCCGCTCGCCCACCGGCATCCGTTCGACCTCGTCCTCACCAATGAGGAAGCCCGCAAGGCGGGCTCCATCCCCCTGCCGGCCGACGATCTGCCATTCGGCCGAACCCTGCAGATCATTGATGTCCAGCCGCCAACGTCTCGACCGGCTGCCGGTCGGATATCCGGACATGGGCTGCTTCCCCGCCATCCCTGCGTGTCGCCTGTCTTTTCGCCGGGAAGCGGCTCAGGCCGTGCCGCCCCCTGGGCGCGATCAGGTCTCGGTGGGCTCCGCGAAGTCCGGATCGCGGACCCAGCCGGTGTTCTGAAGCACCATGCTCTCGATCGCCACGCTGGTTCCGTTGGCATCGAGTTCCGGGAGCGCGGTGTACTCCGATACCCAGCACTGAAACACGTTGTAGACCTTGGCGATCTGCCCGGCCTCGTTCAGCAGCTCGATGATGATGTCCCGTCGGAAATTCTTGAGCGAGATCGAGGCGTCCCCTTCGGTGGAGTAGACCAGCCGTGACCAGTCCTCGAACTCGGTGTCATGAGTCACGCCCCGCTCCAGGGTGATCGGCTCGAACGAGCGGACGCCGGGCATGATCCGCTGGGTCGAAGGGTCGCCCCCTTCGCGGTGCTTGATCGGCTCGGTGGACTGTTTCAGTGCGGACACCTTGCTGACGCCGGCCACGTAGCGGCCTTCCCATTTGACGCGAAACTTGAACGCCTTGTACGGGTCGAAGCGATGGGTGTTGATGGTGAACTGCGCCATGTCCTCGCCCTCAGCTTTCGATTTGTCCGGCGATCTGCTGCAAATACAGGATGACGAATTCGGCCGGCTTCAGCGGGGCGAAGCCGATCCAGATGTTGACCCGCCCGAGATTGCGGTCCGTCTGGGTCGTGGTCTCGGCGTCGCACTTGACGAAGTATGCATCGCTCTTGGTCTGGCCCTGGAAGGCGCCTTGGCGGAAAAGCGTGTGCATGAACGCCCCGGCATTCAGCCGGATCTGGGCCCACAGTGGCTCGTCGTTCGGCTCGAACACCACCCACTTCAGCCCGCGATAGAGGCTTTCCTCGATGAAGAGGGCCAACCGGCGGATCGGCACGTACTTGTATTCGCTGCCGGTATTGTCGTCGCCGTCCAGGGTGCGCGCACCCCAGGAGACGATGCCGGTGGGGAAGCGCCGGATCACGTTGATCGCGCGCGGGTTCATGATCCCGTTCTCCATGTCGGAGAAGGGGTACTCCACCCCGCTCACCCCGCGGATATCGCCTTCGATGCCCGCCGGTGCTTTCCACACCCCGCGCGAGGCATCGATCCGTGCCATCAGCCCCGCGATCGCGCCGGCCGGGCCGACGAAGTGATTGCGTCCGTTCTCGCTGATCTGGATTCGGGGGTAGTAGAGGGCGGCATGATCCTTGACCATGCCGATCTTGAGTGCCGCCACCCCGGTGCTGGCCGCCTGGGCCTCGGTCCAGGTGATCGGCGGGTCCATGACGAGGAAGGCGCGCCGGCGCTGGCAGAACACGCTGGCGGGGCGGTACACCGTCGCCATGTCGAGCCCGGAGTCCCGGGCCGGCGGGAGGACCATGAGATTGAACAGGTCGACCTCGCGGTCGATGATGTCGAAGGCTTCCTCGTACTCGTTGAGCGTCGGCGGATTGCCGTCGAAGCCGGCCGCACCCGGGGCTTGCAGGCCAAGGGTGCCACCGGGGCCCAGCATGAAGTTCTTGACGTTGGCGATCATCATCGGGCCGAGGTTGACGCCGCCCCCGCCGCCGTCCGACGACGTCAGGGCGCCGGTGAACAGGTCCTCGGCGGCACCGTCGGGCTGAATGGAGAGGCGAAGGCCGGCCACGCTCGCCACCCACGGAAAGGTGTCGGGATGAGCTTCGCGGTAGCCGTTGATGGCGTCCCGGATGACGCCCAGGGCACGGCGGAGCCCGTCGGAATTGTCGGCCGGGTAGGCGGCGCTGTTCCCCCGATACAACGGCTCGGGGGGCACCGGCGCGGGGGTCGTCGCGACCAGGTCGACGGGGATCGACACGGGGGCGTAGCTGCCGTCCGCCTGGCGCTCCGGCAGGCTGACTTCCCGGATGGAGTTCTGCAACGCCGCGGCGAGGGCGCCGTAGTTCGTGGCCGCGTTCAGCACCAAGCCGTTGGGAGCCGGCCGATGCCCGGCGAAGGCGCCGACTTCCAGGCCGCCCTGATCGGACCCCATCATCAAGTGCACCGCCAGGTCGGCAGGATCGGGGGCGGGGACCACCAGAACCCCGGCATCGGCATCGTCGGCGGTGATGCGCAGCAGTGCGGAGGCATCGCCGTCCGCCGCCGGCGGGGTCGGCCCGGGCTGGAAGGAGACGGCGACGGTCCGCGCGGTCGGCACGAGCGCCGTGTTGATGAGGCCTTGCAGACGGGTTGCGTATTCCGCCAGGACCTGAGCCGAGGAAAGCCCGCCGCCGACCGGATCCACCTGCGGGACGTTGGCGGGGGCGAGCGCGACGGTCACCGCCGGGTTGCCGGCAACGGCGATTCGAAAGGCGCCGTGGCTGGCGAAGATCGCTTCCAGCCGGTCGCGGATCTGGACCGGCGTCGCGTCGGTGTACGGAATGGGCCGTCCCGCCTGGGAGAAGCCGGCGGTGGGGCCGCCCGGTGCGGTGCCCTGGGCGGTGACCAGCCTGGACTGCTGGGTCAGGATCGCCGGCGCGAACAGCGGGCTATTCGGGTTCATCGTGAGGTTGCGGAACGTCTCCACATCGACCCGCCGGGTCGCGCCCGAGGGGAGCGGCTCGGCACGCCACAGCTCGATGTTGAAGGCGGTTTCCGGCAGGGCGGCGTCGTAGCTGACCCGGGCGCGGATGGCGTTGCCGGTGCGGCCGGCCTGGCGGGCGGTCAACTCGAGGACTTGGTTTGCGCCGGAGGCATCGAGCATGTGCATCGATGCCGGCGTGGCCCCCTCGGCGATTCGGGTGACGTAGCAGTCCGTGCCCCCGTTGAGGAAGAACAGCTTGACATGCCGCGCCATGTCACCGACGGCAGAATCGTCGCCGAACTGTCTCGAAAAGTCCGAAAAGTTGAACAAGCGCCGGGGAACGTTAATCGGGCCTTGTCGGGTGGCACCAATGAACATGGTAACGGAGGTTGAAACCGACGCGATGGTACGAACCCCGCTCGGCACCTCCTGAACGTATACTCCCGGATAGCTGGTGGCGACAGCCATGGACGCAACCTCCCCCGTTCTATGGGCGGCATCGCAGACAAAACTACCGACGACGCTTCTTGTCGTGCGCAAAAAAGACTGAAAACGCGAAGCGCCTTACTTTGCGCTGTTTGGGGTGAGCCTAACAGATTCATCGGGCGGAATAAAGCAACAAAGCACCGGCTGGTTGCATGGCGTTGCCCGCTGGCGCCAAGGCCCGGGGAATCAACAAATCAGTGGGGGAATATCCGAGCAACAGTGGTTGCATGCCGTTACCCGCTGGCGCCAAGGGGCCCGGATCCGAGCGGCGCCGGGCGATCGTTCCGACGGCCGCCGCAGGGAGCCGGTCATGTCCGGCTCCCGACGCGCCACGCCGTTCGGGCCGTCTCGAACCGCGCCGCACGCCGGGCTGTAACGCTCTGCCCCCGTTCCGTGTTCAGGACAGTCCCTACGACGTGTAGGCTGGCGACTGGTGTCCAAACGCCGATCGGCAAACCGTTACGCCGGCGTGACCCCAAGGCCAAGCGCCAATCCCTCCTTGGCATTCATCGACCGTCCGTCCGTCCCCGCCCATGCCGGCAACGGGCAGACAACCACGGCTGATAGGGCTGCCCGAACTCAATTCGCCGAGTCACAGAACCGTCCCAGACATCAAAACAACCATCACACCAGGGATTGCCTGACGATCTTTTTGAGTATGACGTAATAATGATGCGCTATATCTATCGGCTGCAAGCGTGCGGGTCTCGCTTTCTCGTAGCATTCAAGCCACTTCGGCACGCCTTTCTGCGCGTCATACGTGGCCGCCGCATATTGATAAACCGCATCCGTCGTCTGTTCACGTTTGAGGGGATCGTGAATCAACTCTGAAACCCGCGTAGCCAAGTCCGACAACGTCTCCCCCCGACGGTACTGCCGCGATCGTCCTGATAAATTGGTCTCGGAAAAACCGGTGACGCTATCCTGATCGGCCAAGTCCAATGACGCATCATGATCGACCGGGATCAAGACAATTTTTTTCATTAACATCGCCTCGACCGCACTTCGCCCGACACCAACAATGATATCGGCATGCTTGATGAACCTTGACGCTTTCACGGTGAATTTATCATCGGTCAGAAATATCGTTCCCGGACAACGATTCCGAAGTCTCGCATAGACGTTAGCGTCTTCCATGTATCCAATTATAAAGCAAGATGCAGAAACATTGTTAGATAAAAGCTCTTGTGTAAAACCATGGGTCAATTCAATTGACTTCTCATAATTTTTTCCGATGCGTGCAATTCGAACAATGATAACATTTTCACCGTGTTCCTTGAACGGGTTTATCACGCCCACGTCACCACCCGGTTTGCCGTCATCGTCGAAGCCGTCGGGCCGAAGAACACGGTTCGGCACCAGAATGATGTCTGTCTTATTATAGCGCCGCCTGCCTCGAAAGAAGTCAGTGTTTTCTTGAGAAAACGTAATGAGCGTTTCCGGCCTCGGAAAGTACCGCACCGGCGATGGACCGCCGGCCTGGGTCAGAACGATTGGGATCTTGGCGACAAGAGACGCAATCCTGGCAAATAAGTAGGCACGCTGATCAAACGCGTGGATAACGTCTATTTTATTTTGCGAAATAAATTTCAACATGGATGCCACGATGGGAAAAAACGGCCAGCGAATCCGGCAAAAGTCGAAACCTGACAATGGGAGCAGGATCGGCGCCGGCTCAGCGCCGATATTGAATACGAAGCACTGATGTGATGACGACAGCGCCACAGCTGTATCATGCACAGAGTAATAGTGCCCACCTTTTTCGTCTCGGAAGGATGTAACCACGAACAGTATGTTCACGAGGCTCTCATAAATTGGTCAAGTATCAATGGTTTACGCAAGGACCTATCTCCAGGGCAGCCATCTTAAGTGGCTGATATTACAATTTATCTCTGACTGCCGTTGTGATCGACGCGCGCGGTGCTCGGCTGTCGAGGGCTCG
Source organism: Rhodospirillales bacterium (assembly GCA_007694935.1). GTDB lineage: Bacteria > Pseudomonadota > Alphaproteobacteria > Rhodospirillales > Defluviicoccaceae > REEP01. The sequence continues at coordinate 16,257 of REES01000036.1, read as the reverse complement.
GGCGACGTCGCACAACCAAACTGCAGGTATCCAGACAGCAAGATCCACTTCACCATCTCTGAAAATTCGGGGAGGCAGGTAATGACATGGCATTTTTACAAAAAAACACCGCACCGAACGAGAAGGTCCTGATCTTTATGCCCCTACGGGCTCACCGTTGTGTTCTGGCCACGCAGTTACGTACCGCCTCAACGTTACGCCTGCCTTACGATACTGTGCGGCGCAGCCATGTCGCGGATCGACTTAACGGAGCCGGTTCGGGCCCAATTTGCGCTCACCGGTGCTGTGCCAGGACGGCTTGGTAGACCGCCAGCGTCGCCTCGGTCACCTTCGACAGTTCGTACCGCTCCAATGCCCGGTCCCGTGCACGCTGGCCCATCGTCCTGTTGATGGCCTCGTCCGACAGGACGCGGACCAAGGAGGCCGCCACCGTCTCACGGTCGTTCGGGTCGACCAGAAACCCGGTCTCGCCGTCGTCTACCATACACGGCACCCCCCCCACCGGCGACGCGACCACCGGAACGCCGGCGGCCATGGCCTCGCCGATGATCACCGGCGCGTTCTCCTGACGCGACAGCAAAGCGAGGCATCCGGCGGTCGACAGTTCCGTGGCCATCTGTGAAGGCGATAACGGCCCGAGGAAGTCGACGCGATCGCACAAACCAGCCTTCTCCACCACCCGCCGACACTCCGCGGCATAGACAGGAACCGGCTCAGGGCCGGCCAATCTCAGGCGCGATTCGGGCAGCCTACGACTGACTTCGGCAAATCCCTCAATGAGCTCCACAACCCTCTTTCCGGGCCTAATCATGCCACCAAAAAGCACCGTGCGTGTTGGCGTACGATCGACCTCAAAGAAACGCTGGTCCACCGGGTTCTCAATCGACCATGTAGATCCGCGGATATCGCTTTTAAGAAGGGTCTCGATGTATTGGCTAATAATGATGATATTACGGCAGCGGCGTCGCCCGTAGCGCTCGTTTTGTCTTATGATGAAACTGCGAAGCCGGCCGAACTGCCTTCCGTCCAGGCGCGCATCCTTCTCGTTGACGCCGTGAATAGTGAGCACTTGCGGCTTATTGTAGTTAAAGGTAAGTCCCGCCGCTCCGTGAAAATGAGCGATATCCGGGCCAATTTCTTTGAGCTTGCGATGGATCCGCGCTCGATTAATGCTCGAATAGGTGAGAAAACCCGGAAGGCGGGATCGCGCCACCTGATGAACCCTGACGCCGTCACCGTCGGCGCCTTGGGCTCCGCCGCTCCCGCCCGAGGTCATGACGACGTGTACGTCACACCCCATGCTGGCAAGGCCGTGCGCCAAAGCGGACACGACGCTTGCCACCCCCCCTTTCACGTCCGAACCTGCGGTCGGAAACGGGCCGACGAGGCACACCTTCATCATCACGATCCGATCCGGGGGGCGATGGCCACCGGCGGCTGCCGGGCGGTATCGGCACCGACCCGCTCCGAGGCGAGATCGATGCTGATATTGCGAGCAGCCAACCCGAGCCCCACCACGAACCACAACACGGAACTGTGACCTTGCGATAGGGTCATTCCCATCATCAGCATGCCAAGCAGGCCGGACATGAACGCAAAAGCCAGCGTGGGCGTCCGCGCATCGCGGGGTCGGGTCGCCAGATCCAACCGCCTCAGGCCGATCACGGACATCGCCAACACGGTCACGAACAGTGCACCGCCCACCAAGCCGGCTTCCACGAAAACTTCGAGATAGAGATTGTGGGCGACCGGTCCTCCCCACGCCGTCCCGCCGGTGGTCAGGACAGCCAAGCTGTCCGGGAAAGCCCCGCCGAAATGGCCGATGCCGACACCGAAAATCGGGTTCTCGCTGAAAGTCGACAGCCCTTGGGTCAGCAGGGTCCAGCGTCCCGCCAATGACGTACCGCCAATCGCGTCCTCGCCCTCAATGAGCGTGCCCATTCGCTCCCAATAGGCGTCGGCAACCCAGAGCATCATGCCGAGCACGAGAAAGACACCGGCGATCGCTGCCGTCATCGATGGCCGCCGCGCGAACAGCAGGGCGAGAAGCGCAACCATCACCAAACCGCCCGCCCTTGATCCGGTCAATATGATGGCCGCGGCGATCAGAAAAAATGCTCCTGCAGCAAACATGCGCCAAAACACATCTCGCCATGAATAAAAAAAATACCACGCCAACGGCATGCCCATCATCAGGATCATCGCCGTGTCATTGGGATCTCCGCGAAGGCCGGTGGCTCTGCTTCTTTCAGGCATCCACTCGACGTACAATAAATATTGACCGGTCAGATGCTGGTATAGGTTGAAGGCGGCACCTGTCACCAGCCCAACCAAAAGAAATTTGGCGATGATCTCGTAACCGTGCGCCTCATGACAGATGGCTGTCACGATCAACGCCAGAGCTATTGCCTTGATGTATCGGAGATATTGGAGAAACGCACGTTCTTCGTCAGGGGCCAGCAGCACGCACAGCCCCATCCACAAGACCAAGGCCAGCAACAACAGGAACTGGTGCGGCGGTGGCACCTTCCATCGACCGAGCATGATCAGCAGTCCGACGACACAGACCGCCACAAAAAAGGGCAAATTCCTCGCGCTCGCCCCGAGAACCAAGACCAGGATTCCGTGAACGATCAAGACCAGACCAATCAGACCAATGGCATGCGAGCGGGAGAGGAGCGCAACCACGGCGGCTGACGCCGCCAGACGGAACGTCACGAGGCCGCCCATATTGCTTTCAATCCATCACGATTGGCTACGACTGGCGCTAGCGGATCTGCCACGGAAGCCGTTCGTTACTCGGCCTCCGTGCATGCGTCTGAGTCACGCACCGACGCGGCAGGGGAACATCAAGCCATTCGGCGATCCACGGCACCGCGTAAAGGACATCGTACTGCACGGAAAGGCCCAGTCTCTCTACCGCATACGGGCGTCCGGTTCGGCGGTCCGCGCCAGGGGTCACAGAGCACCCGCCAAGCCCGCCACCTCGTCGGGTCTGCCCAGCGAGATCGAAGCCGCCGACCGTAACCATCTGTACCAAACGGCCAGAGCGGTGTCGCAGATGACGGCGGAAATTACCCCGCACAATCTTCGCGCATTCAAGCGCAGCGGCTCCACCGGCGCGACGGTCGGTCGTGGGTGTCTCAATGCCGCGCAAAGCATGATGCCATTTTGTCGACAGCGGATCCTCGGCTGCCCCCAACCGGCGAAGCCAACTCTTTCCGCCCCGAACCGCCCCTGTTTCGCGACTGCATATACCATAGGTTGCCGCCGACGTCACCTCCCCTGGCGGTCGCGACCCGGCATGGTGCGGGCGGGGGGCAGGGCCTGTTCGCTGCCGACCGGTCAAGCGGGTGCCACCATCGGCGGGATCGGGGAACCGCAGGCTGGAACCCACCAACAGGATTTCGAACACGGCGCGCGCCTTGGCGTGATGGTCTGGCCGATCGGCCGGCGGGCGGAACCTGCCATGAGGAACGTCCTATGTAATGTGGAGCCGAGCTGCTTCCGGCCGCTTTGAGAGCAGGCGCTGGTACACCGGGGCATACCGGGCGACGCTGTTCCGCCAAGTCCGCTCCTGCTCCACGAAACGCCGGCCTGCGGCGCGCTGGCGGGGCCATTGGTCGCGTTCGGCGAGCACGCGCAGGATGGCCACGGCCAGGGCATCCGCACGACCCGCCGCGAACAGGTTGCCGGTTTCGTTGTCCCGGATGAGCTCGCGGTGACCGCCCACGTCGGACGCGACGACAATCTTCTCCATCGCCATCGCTTCCAGGGGCTTGAGCGGCGTGACCAACTCGGTCAGTCGGTTCGACAGGCGTGGATAGATCAGCACATCGATGAGATCGTAGTACCGTCGAATCTCGTCGTGCGGTACCCGTCCGACAAAGACGACCTTGTCGACGATCGCACGGTTGGCAGCGAGATCACGCAGTCTCGCGTCCTCCGGCCCGCCTCCCACCATCAGCAACCGTACGTCGGGACGGTCGGCGAGAACGCTAGGGAGGGCTTCCAGGGCAAGGTGCAACCCCTCGTAAGAGTAGAACGAGCCGATGAAGCCGATCACCGCGCGGCCGTCCAGTCCGAGCGAGCGCGACAACTCCGCATCTCTGGCGTGCCCGCCGCGGAACGCTTCGACGTTCACCGCATTCGGAATCGTCGTCACCTGATCCGCGGCAATGCCCCGCGCGAGGATGTCCTGGCGCAGTCCTGCGCAGATGCAGGTGACCGCGTCGGCCCGGCGGAGCGCCCAGGTTTCCAGCGCGCGCGAGAGGCGGTAGCGCAACCCGCCCTGGCGACCGGTCCCGTGACTGGCCGCTGCGTCCTCCCAGAAGGCCCGAACTTCGTACACGACCGGGAGACCATGTCTCCGCCCTGCCCGGATAGTCGGAACGGCGTCAAGCACCGGTGAATGGGCATGGAGCAGGTCGGGCCGGACCATACCGATGACTTGGTCCAGTCGGCGTTCCAGCTGCCGCATCAGGACAAGTTCGCGAAACAGCGGCAGGTATGTAACCGGCTGTGCCACGGGCGGAGTGCGGTAGAACGTCCAGCCGTCCACCGTTTCCACCGGCCGGTACGGACGCAGGTGCTTCGGGCTGGTGAGATGGGCGGTGTCCCAGCCGCGGGCACGCTGCTCCTTGAGGATCGACAGGGTTCGAAAGGTGTAACCGCTCTGCAGCGGGATCGAGTGGTCGAGGATATGGAGGATGCGCATGCGGGCAGGGTCCTCTGGGGCCGACTGATTCCGCCCGCCGACCGGATCTCGTCGGATCGAGGTGCTCCCGGCGGCCTCAGACCCGGTGATAGTCCCGGTACCAGGCCACGAAGCGGGGAACGCCCTCGGAAATCGCCGTCTTCGGCGAGAACCCGAGGTCGCGGCGGGATGCGTCGATGTCGGCGAAGGTCTCCTTGACGTCCCCGATCTGCATCGGCAAGAGCTCGACCTCGGCCTTGCGGCCGATTGCCTGTTCCAAAATGGCGATGAAGTCCGTCAGCAGCTCGGAGCGGTGGTTGCCGAGGTTGTAGACCGCGTGCGGCGGCAAGCCGTTGTGGCCGGTCGCCGGCGGACGGTCCAGCGCCGCCAGCAACCCGGCCACGATGTCGTCGATGAAGGTGAAGTCCCGGCGCATGTCGCCGTAATTGAACACCGGGATCGGCTCCCCATTGAGGATCTTGCTGGTGAAGATGTAGGCGGCCATGTCCGGCCGTCCCCACGGACCGTACACGGTGAAGAAGCGAAGGCCGGTGAGCGGCGTGCCGTAGACGTTGGCGTAGGAGAAGCTGATCTCCTCCATTGCCTTCTTGGTGGCGCCGTACAGCGAGACCGGGGTGTCCACCCGGTCGTCCACCGAGAACGGCAGCTTGCGGTTGGCACCGTAGACCGAGGATGAAGAGGCATAGACGAAGTGCTCGAGCCGCGGCAGGCGCCGGCAGGCCTCCAGCAAGACCACGTGCCCTTCGATGTTGGACCGGATGTAGGCATAGGGGTTGACCAGCGAATAGCGGACGCCGGCCTGGGCGGCCAGATGGATCACCCGGTCGATCTCCGGCAGGTCGTCCACCAGCGCCGCAACCGCGTCGCGGTCGGCAATGTCAAGTCGGCGGAACGAGAAGCCGGCGCTGCCCTCCAGCCGCTGCAGCCGTGCGGCCTTGAGGGCCGGGTCGTAGTAGTCGTTCAGGTTGTCGACACCGATGACGGTCTCGCCCCGCGCCAGCAGAGCCACCGCCGTATGATAGCCGATGAAGCCGGCCGCCCCCGTGAGAAGTACCGTCATGATCCGCCTTCTTGCATACCAGCCCCGCCGTCGCCGGGGTTGGCGATCCGGCTGTCCCGGCTGCCCTGTCTAAGGGGCCGCACACCGAAAGACCAGACCCGTCTCGCCGGCAGCCCACCGTGTCGCCCCAAAAGGGGGGGCTGCCACCCTCTTATCTGGGCTCGCCTGAACCCCCGTCATCGCGCTATGATGACTCCTCTGAGCTAACGAACCATGGATGAGCGCGGACCTTGAAACGCGGCAACAAAGGAACAGAAGGGCAACCGCCCGGAGGCGACGGCGGCGCCACGCGCACGCCCAGCAGCGCGGACGCGCTGGCTGAGCTCGCCACCCTGCTGCAGGCTCATTCCGAGTCCCTGCGCCGGGACATCTGCAGGTTGCAGCGGGCGCTCAGTGAGATCAACGGTGCCATGGCCCTGTCACTGGAGCGCGCCGACCGCATCCGCCTCAATACCGACCGCCTCCGCTCCATCGTCCGCAGCAGCAAGCCGTCGACCGGTGGGGAGCCGCGGTGGCCGCGGGAGCGCCGGTCCGGCATGGACCGGCGCAGCGGGAATGACCGCCGCCGCGACGCCAGGGAGATTTCCGGCCTGCTCCGTTGGATCGAGGGGACCTCCCTCGACCGGCGCTCCGGAGTTGACCGGCGCAGCGCCACCGCCGACCGTCGCGGTGGGGCCGCCGCTGCCGCGGCACCGAAGCGGCCACCCGATGCCGCCGCGACGCCGAAGCCGGCGGCCCCGGCCGGAACGGATGCCACCGCCGACCCGGCCGACTGCGGTCGGGTGGTCTCCCTCGCCGCGTATCGTCGTGCCAAGCGCCTGGCCGGTTCGAAATCCTGAGACCCTCCGTCGGGCGGATCAGCGTGCCCCTGATCCCTGCCGGAGCGCTACCGCCGAATAGAGCGCCAGGGCGATCCAGATGCCGATGAAGGTCACCAGGTGATCGGCCGTGAGCCGTTCGCCAAACACCAGCACCGCCAGCAGGAAGTGCAAGGTCGGCACCAGATACTGCATCAGGCCCAGGGTGGACAGGCGGATGCGCCGGGCCGCGGCGACGAACAGCAGGAGCGGTAGCGCCGTCACCACGCCGGCCAGTGCCAGCAGCCCGGTGATCCCGGGCTCACTCCCGGCGAACGCCCCGGTGCCGGCGGCGGCCAGCCAGAGCAGGTAGCCGAGGGCCAAGGGCGCCGCGATCAGGGTCTCCACGAACAGCCCGGCGAGCGGCTCCACCCTGGCCACCTTGCGGATCAGTCCGTACAGGCCGAAGCTCACCGCCAGGGTGAGCGAGACCCAAGGCACCCGGCCGAGGGCCAGCACCTCGTACGCAACCGCCAGCGCCGCCAGGATTACCGCCGCCCATTGCAACCGGTGCAACCGTTCCCGCAGCACCACGACGCCGAGGGCGACGCTCACCAGCGGATTGATGTAATAGCCGAGGCTCGCCTCCAGCACCCGGTCCGCCGCCACTGCCCAGATGAACACGCCCCAGTTGAGGGTGATGACCGCTGTGGACAGCGCCAGTGTCGCCAGCAGCCGGCGGTCGGCGAACACCGCGATGACCTCCCGCCAACGGTTCAGGACGGTCAGCAGCAGGCCGGCAAACAGCGCCGACCAGACCACCCGGTGCGCCAGCACCTCGACCGCCGGCACCATGGCCAGCAGCTTGAAGTAGAGTGGGAACAGGCCCCAGATCCCGAAGGCGCCGGCGGCGAACAGAAGGCCAGGGACGTTGGCCGGCGGCTCCGCCGGCAGCCGTGCCGGAGCGGTCAATTCTCCCGGCGCCGTGACGGTGATGGTCGTTGGCCCGTCAGGCCGATCGCCCGATTGCGGTGGGGGTCGCATCCGCGGCTTCCTTGACCAGCGCCTCCATCAGCGCCGCCGCCGGCAGCGCCCGTGCCCGTCCGGCGCCCTGACCGGCCCACAGGGCCATCGCGTCGGTCCGCCCCCAGCGGGTTGCCGCGCGGCGGATCGGCGCGGTTAGGGCCGCCTGAACCGGGTAGTCCGGGATCGGCGTGCCCGCCTGCTCGATCGTCGCCATCAGCGGGTTGCGGATGCCGCGGGCGGGCCTGCCGGTGAAGGCCCGGGTCACCGCGGTCGCGTCGTCAGTGGCGTTGAGCAGCTCCTGCTTGTACATCGGGTGGATGCCGCTTTCCATGGTGGCCAGAAAGGCGGTGCCGAGCTGGACCGCGGCGGCCCCCAGCACCCGGGCGGCGGCGATGCCGCGGCCGTCCATGATGCCGCCGGCGGCAATCACCGGCAGTTCCAGGACCGCCGCCATCTGCGGCACCAGCGCCATGGTGCCGACCAGCGCCGGCTCGAACGGGCCGGCGAAGGTGCCGCGATGGCCGCCCGCTTCCGATCCTTGCGCCACCACCGCATCGACCCCGGCCTCGGTCAGGATCAGGCCTTCAGCGACGGTGGTGGCGGTGCCAATCACCACCGCGCCACCATCCCGGAACGCCCGCAGCAAAACCGCGTCCGGAACGCCGAAGGTGAAGCTGAACACGTCGACCCTCGCCGCCAGAATCACCTCGGCCTGCGCCTCGAAATCCGGCGGGGGCGGCACCGGCCGCGGCGGTGCCTCGGTCCTGAGCTCGGCATACCACGGCGCCAGTACCGCGATCATGGCATCGATCGCCGGGCCGTCCCGTTCCGCCGGTTTGACCTCCGGCACGAACAGGTTGACACCGAAGGGCCGGCTGGTCAGGCGCCGGATCTCGGCGATGGCCTGGGCGATCGCCGCCGGCGCCATCAGCCCGGCACCAAGCATCCCGAGCCCCCCGGCCTCGGATACCGCGGCGACCAGCGCCGGCGTGGTGGCGCCGCCCGCCATCGGCGCCTGGATGATGGGATGACGGATGGCGAGGCGGTCGAGCAGGGGTGGCTGGTCTGGCATGGGAGGTCCGGTCCCTGGGTTCCGAGCGATCATTAGAGGACATACAGCAGAAGCAGCGGCATCAGGGCGAACCCGATCACCGTCGACATGACCACGACCCCCGCCACTTCCTGGGGCGACCGGTCATAGCGCTGGGCGAACAGATAGGTGAACACGGCGGCCGGCATGGTCGCTTGCAGGATCAGCACGCCGCGGGCCATCCCGTCCAGCCCCAGCAGCCAAGCGACGCCGACGCCGACCCCGAAGCCGATGCCGAGCCTTGCCAGCGACAGGGCGAGGCTGCGGCCGGCGCTGGTGACCTTGAGCCGGCTCAACGACACCCCGAGGGCGATCAGCATCAGCGGGATGGTGACGTCGCCCAGCAGCCCGGTGGTGGCGTTGATCCAGCCGGGTGGCGCGATGCCGGTCACCATGAAGAACAGCGCCGGCGGCAGTGCATACAGCACCGGCACCCGCAGCAGGGCCCGCCAGGAGAGGGTGCCGGCCGCCAGCGCTGGCCCGGCAATGAACATCGCCACCGAATGCACCGCAAACACGCCGATGGCGAGGCCCAGCCCGGCTTCGCCGAAAGCGAGGAGGCTGAGCGGCAGGCCGACATTGCCGGTATTGGCGAACACCAGGGTCGGCAGGAAGGTGCGCTGCGGCAGACGGGCCAGCGCCAGCACTCCGGCCGCCAGGGGCACGTTGACTGCCAGCACCGCCAGCGCCGCACCGACCATCACGCCGAACGCCTCCGGGCTCACGGTGAGGTTGGCGAGGGTGTGGAACACCAGGCAGGGGGCACCGACGTTGGTGATCAGCACCGTCACCAGGTCGACATCAAAGCCCTTGCCGCCCCGGTCCCAGGCAAAGCCGATGGCGACGCAGATCAGCACCGGCGCCATCACGGTGAACAGGGCGCCCGCCATCGGCTGCGGCAGCCAGGCTTATGGGGCCGGGTCGGCGATGTCGTCGTCGCCGACGGTGACGATCCGGAGCGTGGTGGTGGTCCCCGGGGTCATCAGCGGCAGGCCGGCGATCACCACCAGCGGGTCGCCCACCCGGGCGAGCCCTTCGCTGGCGGCACACCGCACCGAGGCTGCGATCATCCGCTCGAACTCCTGGTGGGTCACCACCTCGAGGGCGTCCACCCCCCACGACAGGGTAAGGCGATGGGCCGTGGAGGCGATCGGAGTCAGGGCCAGGATGGGCACCGGCGGTCGCTCCCGGGATACTCTGAGGGTGGTGGAGCCGCTGGCCGTGCAGGTGACGATAGCGACGGCAGAGATGGTTTCCGCCACCTGCCGGGCGGCGCGGCTGAGCGCATCGCCTGCGGTGGGGCGGGGCTGGTGGCTGACGGCATCCAGGATCTCGCGATGCATGTCGCCGTGCTCGACCCGACGCATGATCCGGTCCATCATCGCCACCGCCTCCACCGGGAACCGCCCCACGGCGGTCTCCGCCGACAGCATCAACGCATCCGCCCCCTCGTTCACCGCGGTGGCGACGTCGGAAGCCTCCGCGCGGGTCGGAATGGGCGCCTGTACCATGGAATCGAGCATCTGGGTCGCGACCACCACCGGCTTGCCGGCTCGCCGGCAGGCGCGGACGATGCGCTTTTGCAGCACCGGGACGTCCTCCGGGGGCATTTCGACGCCGAGATCGCCACGGGCCACCATCACCCCGTCGGTTTCCGCCAGGATTGCCTGGAAGTGCTCGATCGCCGACGGCTTCTCCAGCTTGGCGATCAGCCCGGCGCGGCCGCCGATCTCCTCCTTGGCGGCGATCACGTCCTCGGGCCGCTGCACGAACGACAGCGCCACCCACGGCACCCCCAGGCCGAGCGCGTGGCGCAGGTCCTCGACATCCTTGGGGGTAAGGGCGGCGAGATCGAGCACCGCATCGGGCACGTTGACGCCCTTGTGATCCGAAATCCCGCCGCCCTGTTCCACCCGGGTTTCGATGCAATCCGGCTCGGTCGCGGTCACGCGAAGGCGGATGCGGCCGTCATCCAGCAGCAACCGCTGGCCCGCCCGGACGGCGGCGAACAGTTCGGGGTGGGGCAGGGGGGCCCGGTCGGCCGTTCCCGGCAACGGGTCCCGGTCGAGCCGGAACCGCTGACCCGGGTGCAGGGTCACCGAACCGTCGGCGAACCGGCCGAGGCGAAGCTTGGGTCCCTGCAGGTCGGCAATGATGCCGATGGGGCGGCCGATCCGGCGCTCCAGATCGCGGATCAGGTTGAATCGGGCGGCGTGATCGTCGTGGCTGCCGTGGCTGTAGTTGAGCCGGAACACATCGGCACCGGCCTCGACCAGACGCCCGATGGTCGCGGCATCGCTGGTCGCCGGCCCCAGGGTCGCCACGATCTTGGTCTGCCGGTCCCGCCGCATGGCGGCATGTGTAGCGGCATGGCCGCGGCATTGTCCACCGCCGGGTGTTTGCAACACGTCCGTCCGTCTCATCGAAGCCTTCCTCCAGGGCTCCGCTCTGAACCGGACAGGTCACGTGTTACCGACCCCGGTCTTATCCTGGGTTAGCGACAGGCGGGCCGGCGCTCCTTTACGAACGTGCCGACGGTCCATACACTGGATCGGCCTGGAAGAAGGAAACCGAGCGATGACCAAGAAGATATGGACGGCGCCGAAAGTGCTCGAGATCTCGGTCGCGATGGAGATCAACGCCTACGCCTGCGCCGAGGACGACCGCTGACGTCCGGCTGCGATACCGCGACCGCGATCGGAAGGCCGCCTCGACGCCCAGGCACGGCGTGAGCAACAACGGCGCGACATGCGCATGATCGTCCTCGGTGCGGCCGCCGGCGGCGGCTTCCCGCAGTGGAACTGCAACTGTAGCAACTGCCGCCGCGCGCGGGAGGGCGATCCCGCAGCGCTGCCGCGCACGCAGTCCTCGCTGGCGGTCACCGCGGACGGGAAGCGGTGGCTGTTGCTCAATGCATCGCCGGACCTGCGCCAGCAGCTGCACGCCACGAGGGCGCTCCATCCCCGCGACAGCCTCCGGCACAGCCCGCTTGCGGCCGTCCTGGTGACCAACGGCGACGTCGATCACATCGGCGGGCTGCTTGATCTGCGCGAAGGCCAACCGCTGTCGCTCTACGCCAGCGCCCGGGTCCACGCCCTGCTCGACGGCAACCGCGTCTTCGACGTCCTTGACCGGGACGTGGTCGCGCGGCGGATGCTGGCGCTCGACCGGACCGTCGAGATTGCCGATGCGGCCGGGGAGCCGATCGGACTGGGCGTCCAGGCCTTCGCCGTGCCGGGCAAGGTCGCCCTCTACATGGAGGAGCAGGGCGCCGCGCTCGCCGGCGAGGCTGGCGACACGGTGGCCGTTCGCCTGATCGACCAAGCGCGTGGCAGCGAGGCCTTCTATGTCCCCAACTGCGCGCATATCGATGCGACGCTGGCGCAACGGCTGGACCGGGCGTCGGTGGTGTTCTTCGACGGTACCCTGTTCCGCGACGACGAAATGCTCCAGGCCGGCCTCGGCGCTAAGACGGGCCGACGCATGGGCCATGTCAGCATGTCCGGCCCGGATGGCGCGATTGCCGGCTTCGAAGGGCTGGACGTCGGCCGCAAGATTTTCGTCCACGTCAACAACTCCAATCCGGCTCTGCTCTCGGACTCCGCCGAGCGCCGCGAGGTCGAAGCGGCCGGCTGGGAGATCGCGTACGACGGTATGGAGGTCGAGGCGTGAGCGGGGCGATGACCGCCGATGAACTCGAGGCGGCGCTCCGCGAGATCGGACGCGTCCGCTATCACGCCAACCACCCGTTCCACGCGCTGCTCCACGCGGGCAAGCTCGACAAGGGCCAGGTGCAGGCCTGGGCGCTCAACCGCTACTGCTACCAGGCGGCGATCCCCCGCAAGGACGCCGCGTTGATCGCGCGCTGCGAGGATCCGGCACTGCGCCGGGCGTGGCGCCGGCGCCTGGTCGACCACGACGGGTCCGACGCGGAGGACGGCGGCCTCGCGCGCTGGCTGACGCTGGCGGAGGGCCTGCAACTCGACCCCGAGGCCGTGCGCCGACAGAACCTCGCCCTGCCGGCCACCCGCTTTGCCTGCGAGGCTTACGTTCGGTTCGTCGCCGAGCGCAGCCTGCTGGAGGCGGTGGCGTCGTCGCTGACCGAGTTGTTCGCGCCGGAGATCATCTCGGAACGCGTCGCAGGCATGCTGCGGAACTACGACTTCATCTCCGAGGCGACGCTCGCCTACTTCAACGCGCGCCTGACCCAGGCGCCGCGCGACTCCAGCGACGCGCTCGCGTACGTCAGATGCCATGCGCGGGCGCCGGCCGAGCAGCAGGCGGTGCTCGATGCGCTGACCTTCAAGTGCGACGTCCTGTGGGCGATGCTGGATGCGCTGTACCATGCCTACGTCATACCCGGCCACATCCCGCCGGGGGCATTCGATCCGGCCGGGCCGGACGGGCTCGCACCGTGACGGCGGATGCGCTCGGCGCCGACAGCGTGCCGCGCCTCGGCCGCGGAGTCCGGCTGAAGGATGACGCGGCGCGCGGCGGCTGGGTGCTGCTGGCACCCGAGCGTGTCCTCGTGCTCGACGACACCGCGCACGCAGTCTTGCAGCGGCTGGACGGGAAGCGGACGGTCAGGGACATTGCCGACTCCCTTGCGGCCGAGTACGACGCGCCCGGCGGCGCGATCCTTCGCGACAGCCTGGCGTTGCTGCGGGACCTGGCGGCAAAGGGGCTGGTGAAGACATGACCGCGCCGGAGCCGCCCATGGGCATGTTGGCGGAGCTGACGCACCGTTGCCCGTTGAGCTGCCCCTACTGCTCGAACCCGCTGGAATTGGAGCGCGCCGCCGGCGAGCTGACCACGGAAGAGTGGCTGTGGACCATCGACGAGGCGGCCGACCTGGGTGTTTTGCAGATCCATTTCTCGGGCGGCGAGCCGACCGTGCGGCGCGATCTCGAACGGCTGATCGCACGGGCGCGGGAGCGGGACGTCTATTCCAACCTGATCACCGCCGGCGTGCTGCTCGACCGCCGGCGGATCGACGCCCTCGCCGCCGCCGGGCTGGAGCACGTACAGCTGTCGCTTCAGGACAGCCGGTCAGCCAGCGCCGACGCGATCGGCGGCTACCGCGGCGGACACGAGAAAAAGCTCGCGGTCGCCGGCATGGTGCGCGCGGCCGGCCTGCCGCTGACCATCAACGCGGTCGTGCACCGCCAGAACCTGCATCGGCTGGAAGAGCTGATCGACCTCTCGGTGGCGCTTGGCGCCGAGCGCCTCGAGGTCGCGCATGTCCAGTACTACGGCTGGGCCTACGCCAACCGCGCTGCCCTGATGCCGACGCGCGACCAGCTCGACCGCGCCACCGATACGGTCGAGGCGGCGCGAGATCGTCTCAAGGGCATTCTGGGGATCGATTACGTGGTCCCGGACTACTACGCGCGCCGGCCCAAGGCGTGCATGGGGGGCTGGGGGCGGCGGTTTGTCAACGTCACGCCCGTGGGCAAGGTATTGCCGTGCCACGCCGCCGAAAGCATCACGGACATGACCTTCGAAGCCGTGCGCGAGCGCCCGCTGGCGGCGATCTGGGAGGACGGCCCCGCCTTCGAGCGGTTTCGCGGCACCGGGTGGATGGCGGAGCCCTGCCGCTCCTGCGACCGGCGCGAGGTCGATTTTGGCGGCTGCCGCTGCCAGGCGTTCGCGCTCACCGGCGACGCGGCGGCGACCGATCCCGCTTGCAGCCTGTCGCCCCGGCACGGGCACATGGTCGCGCTGGCGAAGAGCGAGTCCGGCGCGGACAGGCGGGATTTCGTCTATCGCAGCATGTCACGCCGCGAACATTTCGGGCGGGGTTCTTCAGCAGTGCTGAGACCGCCAGCCGACGGCTCTGGCAGCCCCGAAAAATGATCATGGGAACCAGGCTTGGATATTTTCCACATCTCCAGGTGCCGAACTAAATATCCACTGACCGCGGATGCAAAACTGGCTCTTTTGGCAGCGTAGCCTGTGAGTGGACGGCCCACCCGGCGGACGGCGAGAGAGCTTCGCTGCGGCCGCAAGGGTGCGCTCGGCGTCAAACTGGCCGGCCCCCACCGCGGCACCGGGGCTGGAATAGTCCGTAAATTGTCCCGAATGCGAGCTTGCCTTCCAGCGTGTCTCCCTGCCAAACTGAGGGTTGAGATTCACGCGTGATGTTCAATCCAAGCCTCTTGTGGGGGATTGTGATATGCTCGTTCGGTCTCGCGCACTCCGCGCCATCCTGCTGGGCTCGACCGCTCTCGCCGTGACCGCCACACTGACGTGGGCGCCGGCCTCCGCCGCCGACTGTGTGGTCCGAGAAACCGGAAACTGGAACGATCCGGCCACTTGGACGAACTGCTTCGGCGCGTTTCCTGCCGGCTACGGGGACACGGCAAAGCTGGATGGCAACCACGTCCTGACCGTGACGGCGGCGCAGGACGTCGACGAATTCACCCAAACCGACGGAACCCTGCGGGGCGAGGCGGACCTGACGATCACCTACAGGGCGACCTTCTCCGGCGGCGGCCTGGAGGTGGTGCAGGGCAAGGTGACATTGCTGAACGAAAGTACGTTCACCAATGCGACGATCGACGTGGCGGAGGGGGCGGTGCTGGAGCTCAGCGGGTGGTATGGCGGGCAGCATCAATTCAGTGGCGTGGGCAACACAGGGCCTGGCACGGTGCGCGTGGACGCGGTAGGGGGATTGCTCCACCCTGTTGAGCTGAAACTTCTGACGCCGACCGCGTTCGGCACCCTGGAAGTCCCCAAGGGTCGGCTGAGCGTGAACGCGCCCAGCACGGTGCAGACGCTGGTGCAGGACGGCTTCACATCTCTTCATTGGGAAATGATCGATCACGGGATGCGGGAAGCCAACTATAGCGTTATCTCCGGGGACCACGACTTGACCGTGACTGGAGCGGCTTTCTTATTGGGTGGGGATCAGACCGGCAGCGGCACGACGATCGTGGAGGGCACCGCGACCATCGGGGCGCCTTTCCTGGTACGTGACGGCAACTACGATTACTATGATCCCCGGTACAGACCTCATAATGAGTACCATATCTATGGAGACCGGCACGTCGTTGTGAAAGGGGGAGGCAGCTTCGAGGGCGAGTCCGGCCTATTTGTATTGCTGTACGGAACCCTGTGGAATGCTGATGGGTCCCTCCTTTTGAATAATACCAGCTTGAGTTTGGGAGGGTGGGGCGGCGGGCTTTTTGTCAACGAAGGAACTTTTCGTAACTCTGGAAATTTCGCTGAAATCTCGGCGACATTGGACAACCCCGGTATGGTGGAAGTTGAGCAGGGATTTCTCGTACTGACCGGACCGGTGCTCCAGCTCGCCGGCGACACCCTTCAGGCCGGGACATGGCGGGTCCTGGGCGATGCCGCGACGGCCGAGATCGCCTTCTTCGGCATGGGTTTCGTTCCCATCGCCAATCTGGGCGCGGACGTGACCTTGAGCGGGGCCGACTCGCGGTTCTGCGCCGGTGATGCGCAGACTTACGGCTGCTGGGATTACCCGCCCGACAGCCGTACGAGCGACCTGGAAGACAGCCTGTTGACCATCCTGGACGGCGGGGCGCTCCGGGTGCTG
>REES01000144.1 GCA_007694935.1 Rhodospirillales bacterium | reverse complement strand
CGACCAAGCCTTCCGGGACACGGCATGAAGCGCGGTTACCGGCCGCTGCTGCGCGCCGGTGCGCCGTGGGCCCTGGCCCTGGTGCCGATCGTCGCCTGGTTCGCACTCCGAACCGGAGTGCACAATCTGGTCGTACCTCTCGCCACCGACCCTGCCCTGCCGGCCTGGGAGCGCACTGTCATCGCCCGCGCCGTGGTCGGCCTCGATGTCGCCGCCGCCCTCGTAGTCCTGGGCCTTTGCCTCGTTCTGTATCGCCACCGACTGCTCGATCGCCTCGCCACCATGGCAGCCATTGGCGTGGTGGCAGCCACCGCCACGGTCGTGATCGCCCGCGAGTATGAGCGCCTCATCCCGTGGCGGCCCGAACTCTCCTGGCTCGAACTGTCAGCGTTCTTTGACGCCGCCGCCGTCATTGCCGTGACGGCCGCCATCGTGCTCGGCGCCGTCGCCCTCGGCCCTGCCGGCATCGCCCGAAAGCGTACGCCACGCTGGCGTGACACCCCGTTGGATCGTACGGGCTCCGCCACATTCGGCAGTGCCGACTGGCTCCCCATGGCCGCCGCCCGTCACTTGTTGCCGGCCAAAGGCGGGATTGTGGTAGGCGAAGCCTATCGCGTCGATCGCGACGCCATCGCCGATGTGCCGTTCGATCCAGCCGATCCCGACACCTGGGGCAATGGTGGTCGCCAGCCTCTTCTCGAGTACACCTGCAACACCGCGTCGACCCATGGCCTGGTGTTTGCGGGCTCAGGCGGATTCAAGACCACGTCGGTGGCGGTTCCCACGCTGTTGCGCTGGCCGGCTTCGATCATCACCCTCGATCCGTCCCGCGAGCTGGCCGCCATGACCACCCGCGCCCGCCGCGCTCGCGGTCGCCGAGTGGTCGAGATCGATCCCGCCGATCCCGACGCTGGCGGCTTCAACGTCCTTGACTGGATCGATCCCACCAGGCCGGAGGCGGACGATAACATCGCCTCCGTGGTTGCCTGGATCGCCGGTGATGACGCTGCGCCGAAGGGACGATCCGGTCCCGCCGAGTTCTTCGCGTCACAGGGCCGCGCCCTGATCACCTGCCTGCTCTCGGACCTGGTGTTCGATCCCGCCCTGCCCCGCTCGGCCTGCACCCTGGAGACCTTTCGTCACCGGCTCACTGAATCCGAGCGTGCGGTGAAGGCGCGCCTCAAGGACATCCACCACGAATCACACAGCGCCCAGGCCCGCGACCTGGCGGGCTCCCTCATGGACATGCAGGCCGACGAAACCTTCTCGGGTATCTACGCCAACGCGACCGATCTGACCCGCTGGCTTTCCACACCGGGCTACGCCCGACTGGTCTCAGGCACCGCCTTCGCCACCGAGGAACTGATCCGGGGCAACCTTGACCTGTTCATCAACATCCCCCTCAAGGTTCTGGACGCCACCCCGGCCCTTGCCCGTGTGATCGTCGGCGCGCTCCTCAACGCGGTCTACGAGGCCGAGGGCCGCGTCCCGCATCGCTTCGTGTTTCTCCTCGATGAAGCGGCCCGGCTCCGCTACATGGCGCTGCTCGAGACCGCCCGTGACGCCGGCCGCAAGTACGGCATCACCATGGTCCTGCTCTACCAGTCCCTGGGCCAGCTCGAGCGACAGTTCGGCCGTGACGGCAAGCGCGCCTGGTACGACTCCGCAGCGTGGCGCGCCTACGCCGCCATTCAGGATCCGGAAACCGCTGAAGAGGTCTCCAAAATCTGTGGCACCTACGGGGTGCGCCAGACCAGCCAGAGCCGCTCCACCGGAGCCAGCCGGCGTCCCGGCCATTGGCTCCGGGGACACAACGCATCCGCCGGGGAGACTGTCGCCGAGGTGCGCCGCCTGTTGATTTCCGCCGATGAACTGATGCACGACATGCGGGCCGACGAACAGATCGTCGTCCTTCCCGGCCACCGCCCCATCCGTTGCGGCCGCGCCATCTACTTCCGCCGTAAGGACATGCAGGGGCTCGTTGACCGCTGCGGTTTTCGCTGAACCGGCCGGGCTTCGGGCTCTCACGCAGACTGAGGAAAGCCCGGGACTGTGGGGCCACGCGTGGGTCTCTGCCCTGGTGGTCCGCGTCGTCATCGGATCGGAGCCGGTCAGTCCAATCCGTGCCGTGGTGGCGTCTCGCTATGGTTCTTGGGTTGCTGCCCCAAAGCCCCGTCCGGCCTCGAAGATCATTCGCCGCTCCGGCTCGCTCTCCTCGACCGCATCCTGGTGCGCCGGTTCCGGAAACAAGCCGCCGCCGCCCTCCCGGTATTCCCGGCGCTGCCGCTCAGCCTCACTCTCCGCAGGCGGGACGGCGGCTGTGAGCCCTGATCGCGTATCGCCGTCGCCTGCCGGCACCGCGCCCTGGCCGAAATCCTCCACCACCAACCGCCGCTCCCGCGGCTTGGCCGCCTCGATTACCACAGCCTCGGCGAAGGCTTGGTCGGGTTGCTGCCAGGAACCCCAGTAAACAGCCAGGGCGCAGGTCTCGGGATGTCGGCCCATTTGCCCGCAGCGCTGCGCCAGCTGGTCCAACCGCCGAGTCGCAATGCCGATGTTAACGCACGGCGCGAACATCGCCGCGTTAGGCTGCGCGGTGGCCGCCTCCAGGTCGGTTTCGATCGCCGCCAGACCGATGCGGATCGCCACACCGTTGTGCTGTGCCTTACGGGCTTCCGCCACCGCTTCATCGGCCGAGGCAAACACGCGCGGACGGTCCTCGCCGACAACGCGGTACGCCCACGGCTCCCCGTGGCTGGCCGTCAAGATCAGACCCTCGGTCAGAGCGCGGTCGAACACGCCTATCGAACACACCGCAATCAGCGTCACCAGGTCCATAGCGGCACATAGACTCCCTTGATCGCGTCCTGCGGCACTGGCCCGTAGTACCGGCTGTCGAAGCTGTTGGCCACCCGCGGGGCGTAGAGAAAGTACTCGTCGGCCTCGAGAACGCGGCAATGGTTCCAAATCGGCAGGTCATGCCCGTCATGATCGCGCGCCGCGACCGGCGCCACCCGGACGCCGTTGATGCGGAGCCCTTCGGCCCGTGACACGCACACCCTGTCTCCGGCACCGGCCGCCACCGGCTTCAGGAACTGCGAGAGCCCGACGCTCATACCATGCTGCCTGGCATGGGCGATCGCCACCGGCGGGACCGTGAAGGCAATGATGGCGCCAGGAGCCGGCGGGCTGCCGGCGCGTCGGTAAAGCCCGGGCGCCATGCTCGGCGAGCTGTTGATGATCACAAGCTTGCTGTCGGCATGGCCAACGGCAAACGCCAGCAACGCCGCGAGCCCTATCACCCCGGTCAACGCGAGCACCGGGCGAACCGGGCGCCGGCCGCTCCGCGGGCGCGTCGAACCTACTGTGACGGATGATCGCATCGTCCTCCCCTGCCCTTCTCAGGACGGCGCCGCCCTTGGCGGCCGGTCGTATCCGGCGTGGAACCTGCGGTTCCCAGCCGGCAAGGCCAAGTCAAGCGGTCCGGCCCGGTTTCCCCGGCCTTCGCTGTGCTGCAGGCCGGGTGATCCCCCTCCGGCCGGCCCGGCCTTGCCGGCTTTCCCTCCGCTCATTGCCGCGGGGCTAGTCAGGGTTGCTGCGCGCAACCCTGCAAGCAGAAGAAAGCGAAGGAGATCAAGCCCATGCCAGCCATCGGACACGTCCGGCGCACCGACAAGGGGTTCGAGGGGAGCCTCAACACCCCCTCCATCAAGTCCAGGATCACGATCGTGACCAACACCGCCAAGGCCAGTGAGGGCCAGCCCGACTACCTGGTGGTGGTCGACGGTGCCGAGGTGGGCGGCGGCTGGGTCCGCCGCAGCCGCACCTCCGGCGCCGATTATGTCTCGCTCTCCCTGGCCGCCCCCGAGTTCGGGCCCAGGCGGCTCTACGCCAACCTCGGCAAGGCCGCCGGACAGGACGATCCTGACGTCTTCGCCATCATCTGGAACCCGGCCGACTGACCGCCTCCAACGCCCCGGCTCCGGCCCCGGAGCCGGGGCGCCACGCCGCCACCCGCCCGGCCAGGTCCGCGAAACCGGCCCGTAACCCACCTGACAGCAGGCGGAGGCCGGGGCCCCCTGCCCTCGCCGGTATCGTTCCGCCGGCGGAAGCCGACGCCACCCCGACCGTTCTGCCCACACGCATTCCCG
The DNA here is from genome assembly GCA_007694935.1 of Rhodospirillales bacterium. GTDB lineage: Bacteria > Pseudomonadota > Alphaproteobacteria > Rhodospirillales > Defluviicoccaceae > REEP01. The sequence goes on along the minus strand of REES01000144.1, from coordinate 3,559 downwards.
TGCGCCACCGGCACGAGGCGAACCGAGACGCGCATTTACGATTAGGCGCAAAAGCGCAATTGCGACAGCGGCGGCAGTCCTGCGGGAAGCCGTCCAAGGGGGGGGCCATGGACGCCGCTGCCCGCTGGCATGGGAAAGGAACATGGCATGAACATGGGTCATGTGAGCTGCTGCCGTTGCCGTTCGGCCAAACCGTAGAAGCTCTTGCTCAGGTGCAGGTCGCCGGAGCGGGCCCGGTCCGTCATGGCCCGGAGGTAGCCGCCGGCGGAGCGGATTTCGGCGGATTTGGCAGCGATGACCGCAACCGCCGCAGCCGCGGCATAACGGCCCATGACGGAACACGCTTCCGTCCAGGCATGCCGGCTGATGCCCAGGTCGGCCCTGACCCAGTCGGCTGCGTCGACAATGTGCGTCCAGGTCGGCCTCTGACTGATCACATAAGGCTGCAAGGTGGGAGACATCCTGAGAACGAACCTGGGAGTGATCTTGTGTGCCTCCAGTTCGGCACTTTCCGAAACGCTTCGGTCCTCAGGCGGGAGGGTGCTGCCCCCGGGACTACACCCTTCTCCCGAGTCGGGTTTACGTGTAGCTGATTTATCAGCTGGGGGTTGGTTTGTAGTTGTTATGGGGGTGCAGTTGGCTGCATCCGAGGGCGCAGTTTCCTGAGATAGAAACGCCGCTTTCAACGCGGTTTCCCCCTCCTTGCGCACCCCTTCCAAGGCAACAACGCCGGCCTTGATGGTATCAATGGGGGTCTCCTCGCCCGCCTCACGAGCCATGCGCAGGGCCTCGCGGGTCCAGGCCTCCCAGTCCCGGTCGGCAAGGTCGTGCTCGAGGGCGGCGTCCCCGATCTGGCGGATCGCCTTGCGGGCAATGGTCAGACGCCGTCGCAGCCCAGCGCGGAGCGCGCGTTCCTCCCGCCCCCGCTCTGCTGCCGCCTGGAACTCGTCGAATCGCACCGCCAGAGGCGACAGATCGAAGCCATAGGCCTCGACGATCTTGCCGGTGGACGGGTGGCGGTGCCCCCAGCGTCGCCCTGTTGGACTGTCCACCGGCACGATGAGGCCCTCGGCCACCAGGTCCCGCAACAGATACTGCACCTGGCGTCGGCAGAGTCCCAGCTGGTCCTGCAAGGCGAGGTTACTTGGCCAGACGATCGGGCGGCTGTCCGCCGCCCAGTCCTGGGGCTGGCTGTAGCTCATCAGCACGTCCACAGCGTCACGCAACCGTGGCGCAATGCCGAGCTGCGGTGCCGCCCGCTTGAAGGCGGCCAGAACCTGGCCGCGGCTGCGATCGGCCGGCAGGCCGTCGAACCGCTCCGCGGTTGCCGCCGCGGACACGGATTGCGGGCTGATCCGCCGCAAGCCTGCGGCGAATTTGGGGTACACGTCTCCCATTCGGTCCCTCCTGTGTGGGACCGCTCAGGCACAAAAATCTCCTGTGGACGCCGACGGCGCTTTTTTCAGTTGCGAATTTTCCGGGAAAGCCGTATCTCACACCCAGCCACGGATTTTGAGATACGGTCTCCCGAGAACCCGGCGCCTTCGGCAGCCGGGTTTTCTTATGCCTTCACGGTCGTTCTCCTCCTGTCGTGGTGATCGGCGAAGCTTTCACAAAATCTGCGACCCTTCAACCAAGCCGCCTCCATAGGTGGGAGCAGGCACCATATCTGGCGTTGACAGACCGGGAATCGGTGTGCCACCGGCGCCGGCCGAGTCGCGCGGCTCCTGGCTCCTGACCCACTGAGCCGCATCAGGCCGCGAATCACCTGAGCGTCCCTCCCACTGGTTCACCGTCACACGGTTCCGGCCGTGCCCGTGGTCCCGCGTAGACCATTTGCGGGTATCACCAAATGACAGACCGGCGACGAAACCGATCCTTTTTGTGGCGGGCTTGAATTTCAATATGTTACGAAGAGCGTGCCAGGGTTGGGGTACGTCGCAACCGCAACGCGATTCGGGGATCCGCATGTCGCGCAGCCGTTCGGCCCTGGTATACCGAAGCGCTCTTGCCGCCGCCGCCGTCAGCTTCGGCGCCATCTTTGTCCATGCCCTGCTGGGCCCGGCCGGACTTGTCACCGCCGCCCTGGCCTGTGGCATTCGCCTGGCACTGCCACTCGAACTGATTCTCCGGTGGCACCCGCGTTTCCGCACCGCCCGCGTGCCATTTCCCGCGGAATCGGCCATCCTCGTTCCGACCGTCGCCGAACTGAGCCGCCGCTGCGGTCTGGACCCGCCGCCGCGTCTTCGTATCGCCGATCGCTGCGGTCTCAACGCTTATGCTCTGGCCACGCCGGCTGGTGCCGCCATCGTCATTGGCCGCGAGGTGCTGAGCCGTCTGGATCACCGCGAACGCGCCGGCGTGCTTGCCCATGAACTCGTTCACCTCGGCCAGGGCGACAGCTACGTCGGCTGGTTGTGGGCCGCGGCGAGGGCGCTCGCCGTCATCGTCGTCCTGGCGGGTGCGGTGCTCGGTCCCCAGGCCCTTCAGGGACTACCGGAGGCGACAAGTCCGACGGCCGTCCTGGGGCTGTTGATCGCCGCAGCCGCAGCGTTCGTGCTCGACCGACGTGTCCACAGGATGCTCGAGGCGAATGCGGACCTGGGCGCCGTTCAACTCACTGGTGATGCCGGTGCGCTGGGCGCGGCGCTCGCCAAGCACCGGGCCAGGCTGCCGGCGGGAAGCGATGCCACCAGCATCGACCGCCGCATTGCCCAACTGGACCGGCTCGCTGGCAGGCCGGACAGGCAAGCATGACCTCCATGTGCGAGCGGCCGGGCGCAATCCAGACGCCTCCAACCGGTCGGCATTACCTTTTCCTCGAGGAGTTCAGGGAGGAGCGGTCGCTGGACCCCGCAGTTCTCGCCTCACAAGAACTGCCGATGTATCCTGGTTATCGGAGGGAGCCGCAAAACTTGGCCGTGGCGGGTGCTGGCCGAGACCCGAGACCATGCTGATCCTGGATGATTTCCGGCGTGAGGACTTGGTGTCCTGCCAGGGCACCCGGTGGCAGAGCTTCAGCGACCAGGTGATGGGCGGGATTTCAGAGGCAAGCATGGCTCTGACTGAGATCGACGGTCGCCGCTGCCTCCGCCTCACCGGCGACGTGCGACTGGAGAACCAGGGCGGATTCATCCAGATGGCGCTCGATCTCGCCCCTGGTGGCGGCACCGTGGACGCCGCGGCACAGTGTGGCGTCGTCCTGGTGACACGGGGCAACGGCGAAACTTATGGCGTGCATCTTCGCACCCCCGATTGCGTGCGCCCGTGGCAGTCCTACCGGGCCGACTTCATCGCCGGGCCTGCATGGACGGAGGTCCAGCTGGCCTTCGACGCGTTCACACCGCACCGGCTGACAGCGCCACTGGACTGCTGTCGGCTTCGCCGCATCGGCTTGGTCGCCATCGGTCGGGCCTTCCGGGCCGATCTGGCGGTGGCCATGGTCGGCCTTTACGACTGACCCGGGCCGCCGGAGATGTCCTCGGCGCCTGAGGCCGCCCCCGAGCGCGACAATCTCGCCGGCCTGGTGGAGCGGGTCACCTTCCACAACGAGGACAAC
>REES01000143.1 GCA_007694935.1 Rhodospirillales bacterium | reverse complement strand
GCAAGGCGTGGATGCCCGGGACAAACCCGGGCAAGACAGGAAAAGAGACGCACATGTTCCCCTCGCCTGCCTCCGCTGCCGACTTGGCCGGACTTGATCCGGCCATCCACGAAAGACGGTGCTTCGGCCCCCCCCCGCCGCTGACGAAGAAGCAAGGCGTGGATGCCCGGGACAAACCCGGGCAAGACAGGAAAGGGGCGCACAGGATCCCCTCGCCCGCGCAGCGGGAGAGGGAGGGGCCCGGCGCGCCGCCGGCGCGACGGGAGGGTGAGGGTCGTCGCTGAGGGCGCGGTCTCGCCCACGAGGGAGTCATGGTTCACCCCCTCACCCAACCTCTCCCCCTCCGGGGGAGAGGGGTTTTGCGGAGCGGAGGTGCACCCACTCTCTGGTGAGCCAGCGAACCATGGCCCCGCGACAACGCGGTCTGACGGAGCCATGGTCGCTGCATCGAACACCGCGCGATCCATTTGTCGGAATACGCCTTGGGCACTTCCGACCGACGCGGGCTACGTGGGCGCTACTATGGCGCTGGCACTTCCGGCAGCGCAGCCGCAATGTCTTGAAAGAAAGTAGCCAAATCCGTGCCAAGTACTTGTAGCGCACCCATCAGAACTACCGCGATCAACGCCGCGATCAACCCATACTCAATCGCGGTGGCGCCGGACTCGTCCTGAACGATGGCTGTGATCCTATTGAACGTCATGATAGACCTCTCTGGTTCCATGTTGGGGCTTGAGCGCCCTTCCCTTGTGTTTGTGCCGGCATGGTGGCATGGGCCCATATGACCGTCAAAACCTTTATTTTTCGTGAATATCGTGAGAGCGTCCGCACAATGCATGGAACAGACTGCCTTGAGAACGGCTGTCACCTTGGCCTGTGACCACCATCACTGACTCAGTTTCTATTTACATGCAATTAATTGAGTTGATGTGACACGGTCGAGGCCCTTCAATAGGGAGTCGATTTGCGACAGCCATCGCCTCAGGAGCGCCAACCATGCTGTGGACTTCAAACCGTTCTCCGTTTCGCCCGCGTTGCCCTGACCTTGGGACATGCCCTCCCCCCGGCGCCCGCCCGCCGGCAGGCGTGGGAGGGGGAAGGCACCGGCGCGGCCGCCTGCGGCAGCTCCGCGGCAACGACAGCGGCGGGGTGGCGGTGCTGATGGCCCTGGGCTTGCCAGTTCTGGCCGGCTTCTCCGGCCTGGGGCTCGACGTTTCAACCTGGTACCTGGAACGGCGAAGCCTGCAGTCGGTGGTGGATTCGGCCGCGCTGGCCGCCGCCTACGCCCTGTCGGTCGGCGGCGACGCCGGCGCGCAGCAGCAGGCGGCCGACGACAGCCTCGGCCGCAATACCTTCGCCCTCGGCCCCGGCGACAGCTTCCAGGTGCTGTCACCCCCCCAGAGCGGCAAGTTCATCGGCAATCCCAAGGCGGTGGAGGTACGCCTCAGCCGGCCGGCACAGCTCTATTTCACCCGCATGTTCGTCGGGGACGATGGCGTCACCGTTTCGGCCCGCGCCGTCGGTGCGGAGATCGTGGGCGATGACGTCATTGGCAAGGACCTCGGCGACCACTGCGTGCTGGCGCTTGACGAAACCATGGATGGCGCCGCGGAATTCGCCGGAACCGCCAACGCCGACCTGAATTGCGGTGTCGCCTCCAATTCCAACAGCGACCGGTCGATCCATGTCCGCGGCACCGCCAAGCTGACCGCCGATCCCGCCCAGGCGGTGGGGGACATTCGGGTCGACGGTGCCGCCACCCTGACCACCGCGAATCCGCTGGCTCCATTCTCGCCGCCGATCGTCGATCCGTTCGGGCCGGACCGGCGCAACCTCCAGGTGCCGGCGTTCAGTTCCTGCCAAGCCTGGCCCAGCTTCTCCGGGGAAGGTCCGTTCACGGTGGATCCCGGGGTCTACTGCGGCGACCTGCTGCTGGAGAAAAAGAATGTCACCTTCAATCCCGGCACCTACGTGCTCGACGGCGGCAGCATCGAGGTAAAGGCCCATTCCAACATTTCCGGCACCGGCGTCACCTTCGTGCTGACCGGGGCGGCACCCCAGGACGTCGGCACCGTCACCTTCACCTCGCAGTCCACCATCGATCTCGCCGCCCCGACCACCGGCGAGTGGTCCGGGGTGCTGATCTACCAGGACCGCAAGGCGACCGGAGTCGAAAGCGGCTCGCTGATCGAGAACAAGATGCTGGGTGGCTCCACCACCCTGCTCAAGGGCGCGATCTACGCGCCGACCCGGGGGGTCCGCTTCACCGGCGGTAACAAGGGCGGCAGTGATTGCCTGCTGCTGGTCGCCCGCAAGATCACCTTCACCGGCAACGCGGTGATCGAGAACGTCCCGGGCGCGTGCAGTGGCATCGGCGCAGGGGACATGAAGCAGAGCCGGGTCCGACTGATCGAATAGGGAGTGGAGCCATGAGTTTCCTCTACTGCAAGTGGTCTCGGGACAGCCGCCTCCCCGGCCGACCAAGAAGTCTGGACGACCGGGGCGTGGCGGTGATCGAGTTTGCCCTGGCGGCTCCGATCCTGATGGCGCTGTTGTTCGGGGTGATGCACTTCGGCAGCACCGCCATCCAGGCCATGCAAATGGAAAACGCCGTCCGCGCCGGCATCCAGTACGCGTCCGTGCGCAAGCCCGTCGACGGCAACGTCAGCGACATCATCGCCGCGGTGACGACCGCCGGGCCGGACACCCCGACGGACAACCGGACAGTCACCGCCACCTTGTTCGAGGACGGCGACGCGCTCTACCTGACCATCCGGATGGAGGACGACTACCGTCCGCCGATCAGCACGATGTGGGGCGGCAAGTCCCGGGCGCTCCGCGCCGAGAGCACCATTCGCCTCAAATGACCCGACGGACCCGGCTCATGACCCCTCGACAGTCCCGCCGCGCCGCCATCGCCTGCCGTCTGCGGCAGCTGGCCACCGACCCCACCGGCAGCCCGACCACCGAATTCGCCCTGGTCCTGCCGGTGTTCCTGCTGTTCCTGTTCGGTGTCATCGAGTTCGGCCGGGTGCTGTTCACCCTGGCGACGCTGCACTTCGCCGCCGCGGAGGCGACCCGCTTCGCCTCGGTCAACTTCCCCGCCACCAACGCCGAGATCCAGGCGGCCGCGGCCGACCGGATGGTGCTGGTCGATCCCGCCGGGATCACCAGACTGACCGTAATCTCCCAGGAGGTCGAGGCGGATCAGACCAAGCTGATCACGGTGGAGATCGACTACGCCTTCCGGCCCCTGCTGCCGATCGGCTGGGCGACGATCGCGCTCTCCGGCCACTCCCGCGGCTTCCTGGTGGAGAAGTAGGCCCGCCCCGGCCGGTGCGGCCAGAGGTCCCGCAAGGGTGGTGGCGCGCCCGGCAGGACTCGAACCTGCAACCGACGGCTTAGAAGGCCGTTGCTCTATCCGGTTGAGCTACGGGCGCTCGAGTAGGACGGTGGAGGTCAGCGCACGAGCGGTCTACGCAGTCATTCCAGCTTCTGGTAGGCGAAGTTGTCGGCATAGCTCTTGACCCGCACCGGCGGCGGCTTGGCGTCGCGGATGCGATAGCTGAGACCGTGGCGTTCCGCATAGGCCACCGCCGCTTCCCGCGACGGAAACCGAAGGCACACCTGCCCCCGGGTATCGGTGGTGCCGGTCCAGCCCATCAGCGGCTCGACGAAGCGGTTTCCCGCCGGCTCGAAGTTCATCTCCCACCACCGGGTGTTGCGCCGCCCCGACTGCATCGCCGTTTTGGCGGGACGATAGATCGTCACTGCCGTCATCCGCTGCCTCTCCAGAACCGGGCCGCCGCGGCCCCCTCGGTCGGCGCAACAGTACCCGGCTTTGGCCGCCACGGAAAGCCGAACCGGACAGTCCATCCGCCGCGGATAAGCCCCAGCCCGGGCCGATCGAGATGCTGACGGCTTGCCAGCCGGCCGGCGACACGGCTTGATACAGGCCATGGGAGAGAGCGAGCCGCCGGCGGCATTGATCGAGGTTCTGGCCAACGCGGCCCTCACCCTTCTGGTGATCATCTCGGCCGCGGCGGTCACCGCGCACGCCATCCTCCGCAAGCGTGACGTGCGGGCGGCGATCGGCTGGGTCGGCCTCGCCTGGCTGGTGCCGCTGATCGGGCCGGCGCTGTATGTCCTGTTCGGGGTCAACCGAATCCGGCGCCGGGCGAGCGAGCTTCGCCCTCCTCATCGCCGCCCGGCTGTGCCCCGGGGGGAGCGCAACAGCAACAGCACCAGGCTGCTTGAGCCAATCGCCGCGGCCGGTCATCGCCATCTGATCGCGCTGGCCACCCTGGGCGATGCCATCAACCCGTTCCCGCTCACCGGAGGAAACGCCATTGCACCGCTGGAGGGCGGGCTTGCGGCGTACCGGGAGATGCTGGCGGCCATCGAGGGCGCCCGGCACACCCTCGGCATGGCCTCCTACATCTTTGACGACGACGAGAGCGGCCGGATGTTCGCCGAGGCGCTGGCGGCAGCGGTGGCCCGCGGCGTCGCCGTGCGGGTGCTGATCGACGGTGTCGGCGCCCAATACTCCTTCCCCAAGTCCAGCCGCCGGCTGCGCCGCATGGGCATTCCCGTCGCCGAGTTCCTGCCGACGTTCGTCCCGCTCCACCTGCCCTACGGCAACCTGCGCAACCACCGCAAGCTGCTGGTGGCGGACGGCACCCTCGGCTTCACCGGCGGCATGAACGTGCGTGGCGGCTATCTCCGCGCACCGCACCGGCGTCATGCGGTGCGCGACATCCACTTCCGCCTCGAGGGGCCGGTGGTGGGCCATATCGCCGCCACCTTCGCCGAGGACTGGGCGTTCTGCACCGGTGAGGTCCTGGACGGGGCGGACTGGTTCCCGGCGATCGCCGAGCGGGGACCGGTGGCCGCCCGCGGCATCGCCGCCGGCCCCGACGAGGAGGAGGAACGGCTTCGCCTCACCCTGCTCGGCGCCCTGGCCCGGGCGGAGCGGCGGGTGCGCATCCTCAGCCCCTACTTCCTGCCCGATGCGATGCTGCAGGCGTCGCTGGTGTTGGCCGCCATGCGCGGGGTGGAGGTGGAGATCCTGTTCCCGGACCAAAGCAATCTCCACCTGGTGCAGTGGGCGAGCCGGGCCCAGATCGGCCGGCTGCTCCCCTGGGGCTGCCGGGTGTGGCTCACGCCGCCGCCGTTCGACCACGCCAAGGCGATGACCGTCGATGGCCTGTGGTCGCTGATCGGCTCCGCCAACTGGGACGAACGGAGCTTCAGGCTCAACTTCGAGTTCTGCGTCGAAGCCTTTGATGCAGAACTGGCTACGTCGATCGACGCCATGATCGACGCCCGCCGCGCCGAGGCCCGCCTGCTGACCGGTCCGGAGATTGCCGAGCGACCGCTGGCAGCCAAGCTCCGGGACGGCGCCGCTTGGCTGCTGTCACCTTACTTGTAGAGGAAGGGAGATGAGAGGAAGGGAGATGGTTTTCCCCGGAGGCTTTGAGCCGGGCCGAGATGGCCCGGCTCTCGCCCCTTGCGGGGTTGCCAGGAGTGGGGGGAGCAGCCCCTGACAGTCCAGAGGGTAGCGATTTCGCCGGCGACCGGCAGTGACGTCAGTCACTCGCACCTGAAAATCGTGGGCCGAACCAGCCGGCCGACGTGGTCGCGGCGTCCATCCCGGAAATGCGGAGAGGCACCCTCCCCTTTCCCCCAAGCCTTCAAAACCTCATTCAACAAGACCCCGTAACTGATTGTTTTGTCGATCTCATGGAGGCACCAATAGAGGCGCGGTCGGCCGGTCAGCCGCCGGCGATGCAGCGGGATCGGTACGCCGCCGCCATCTCGGCCAGACGGTCGGCGGAAATCCAGTCCAGGCCGAGTTCGGCCGTGGCGAATCCGAACAGACAGTCGAACGGCGGCGCGGTCCTGAAGCCGTCCAGCGCCGCGAGACCTTCCGCGTCCACCCTCACGCCCTGGAGCTGCTGGTCGAAGTCGGCGCTGACCCGGTAGGCGGCATCCGCCATCCGGCACACCGCACAGGCCGGGAGGTCGTCATAGGCGCGAAGCCCGAACGGCCTGTCGTCGCTGCCGCCCCATGCTTGATACAGCAGGGCGGCGAGATCGAATGGGGTGAGACTGCGCTCGACGGTCAGCACCCCGGCGTCGACCGCCGCGTTGACGATGCCGCCGTTGGCGCGGTCGCCGATCGGCAGGGCGGCGATGATGCGGAGGGTGTCACCGTCCACGGTGACGGCCAGCACCGAGGAGAACTGGCCGGTGCCGCCGCCGGAATGAACGACCCAGTGGGCCTCCCGCCCGTCGGCCAGTCGGCCGAGGGCACGGGCCGCCGTGTACCCTGGCGGCAAGCCATCTTCGCCGGATTCCGGGGTGAACACGGTGAAGCCGGTCTCCAGCCCTTCCAGGCGGCCATCCGCCGCCCGGCACTCGGGCAGTGACACCTCGGCGGCACCGCTCTCGAACCAGGGGGTGCAGCAGGCGGGATGCAATGCGGTCGCGGCCGGCACGGCGTTCCCGTCGGCTCCGGTGCCCGGGGGGTCACAGGCCGCCGACAACAACGCCAGCCCGCCGGCAAAGGCGAGTCCCCATCCCAACGCCAACAGCCGGTTTGCGGTCATGGTTACCCCGTCGGTTGCGGCCTGCCCCCGGCAACGGGGCGATCATCGGACAATACCGCCGCGGCGCGAAGCAAAAAGCGGCAGCCTCCACGGTCCGGCCAGCACCTCGTCGCAGCGTTGCCGGAACGGTTGGCACACCGTCTGCTTCACCTTCTGATGACGTTCCGTCACCGACCGCCCGCCGGGCCACCCGGCGGCTTGCCGATGAGGACCGGATGCAGCGGTTCAGTTGTGGGCTCCAAGGGTTCACCGTCCTGATGGTGGTGCTGGCCCTGATGTTCCCGGCCGCTTCCGGCCGGGCCCAGGCCGACACGGCGACCGGGCTGCTGTGCGCTGCCGCGATCGCGGCCGAGGAGGCAGGTTCGGCCATCCCGCGCCACCTGCTGGCGGCCATCGGGCTTGCCGAGTCCGGCCGCTGGGATGCCGGACGGAAGGCAAGTGTTGCCTGGCCGTGGACGGTGATGGCGGAAGGTCGTGGGCAGTTCTTTCCCACCCGCCAAGCGGCGATCAGCCACGTGGAGCGGCTCCAGGCCCGCGGCGTGCGCAACATCGACGTCGGCTGCATGCAGATCAATCTGATGCACCATCCCGACGCCTTCACCGACCTGGAGGAGGCGTTCGATCCGGTCCGGAACGTCGCTTATGCCGCCCGCTACCTGCGGTCGCTGCACGCGGAGACCGGCTCCTGGGAGGCAGCCGCCGGCCGCTACCACTCGGCAACGCCCGTCCACAACGCGCGCTACCGTGCCGTCATCGCCCGGCTGTGGCAGAAGCAACAGGCCGCCGGCGACAATGCCCTGATCGCTTTGGCCCCGGCCGGCTCGACCGTCGCCGGTTCGAGGACGCGAACTGCCGCGATCGATCATGCCCGCACCGACCGCCTGAGGGCGACATGGCAGGCCCGGACCGGGGGGCATTCAAGCGATCCCGCGCCGGTCACCGCACGCGGTCGCGCGGTGGTTCCCACCGACCGGCCCATGATCCGCTCCGCTGCGGCGGAAGCGGCGTTCGCGGACCGCCGGCGGGAGCACATTGCGGCGTGGCGGCAGAGCCGCGCCGGCCTGTCCGGGCGATCTGATTGAGCCCGGCTTTCCGGGAGGACACCGTGCTGGCCGGAATCGAGGACCTGTCGCCGATTGGCTGCTTCCACGATGACCTTCCGATCGGCGGACCCGGCGACGCCGATGGCATGCAGGAAGCAAGGGACAGCAGACCGGCGCGGTTCTGCGATCGCCCCGCGTCCAGCCGCCGAAGGCTGTAGATAGCACGTCAAGTTGTCCGGTTTAGGTAGCACATCAATTGACCGCTT
>REES01000139.1 GCA_007694935.1 Rhodospirillales bacterium | reverse complement strand
CTGGTGGTGGGCTGGCGGTTGCGGGACAGCCTGGAGCGCCTGCGCGATCCCGACTTCGCCGAGGTCTCGGTGGCCGAGATCGCCTACCAGTGCGGCTTCAACGATCTCTCGACCTTCTACCGGCGCTTCCGGTCTCAGTTCGGAATGACGCCGGTGGCGGCGCGGCGCGCCCGGGATGCGGGGCGCGGCCCGGGCGGCTGAGCCGGTGTGCGGGTCCGGCGGCAGGGTCAGAACGGGTTTGCCTGGGCGGATACTGGATGTTACCATCCGAATACGCCTGACCGGATAATATCGGTTGGCAAAGAGTACAGTAAAAGTTCAGGGAGGCGTGGATGTCCAAGCTCAGCGTGCTGCTGGAATTCGAACAGGAGATGCCGGAGGCGTTCGCCTCGTTCGAGGCCACCGCGGCATCCGATCACGAGGCGGAGCGGCAGGCCGAATCCCTCGTCGCGAATCTGGCGGGGCTGGGCATCGAACTGGATGAGCTGTCGGTGCCGGTGCCGATGTTCGCCCAGGGCAATGAGGGCGATCGTACCATCCTGTCGCGATTCGCGGCGTTCGCCGCCCCCACCCCCAATCCGGAGGAGACGGCCCGCGCGGTGGTGCTTCCGGTGGAGGTGGACCGCGCCCGGCTGGAGGAGTTGGAGCATCGGCCCGGGGTGACTGTGTGGCCGAATTCCGAACTGTCCCTGTTCGACACCGGCAACGAGGACCCGATCGATCTCGCCTGGTCCAAGGGCGGGCTGGATTGCCGGCCGTTCCGGCCGGGCATTTCAATCGCGGTGATCCGGCGGCTGCTGGGGGTGGAAGGCGTCTGGCTGGAGGGCTATCGCGGTCAGAACATCATCGTCGGCATCATCGACGAGGGCATCAGCGGCGAGCACTATCCGGTGGTGGGCGGCTTCAGCCGGCCCAACGCCCGCCGCCCCGGCACGGCGCCGATCACCAGCCACGGCTCGATGTGCGCCGCCGACGTGCTGATCGCGGCACCGGCCGCCCGGCTGTATGACTATCCGTTCCTCGGCGTGCCCAACTCCGGCGGCGCCTTGCAGATGTTCCAGGCGCTGCTGGACCAACGGCGGCTCGACGGCACCCCGCACCTCACCAACAATTCCTATGGCTTCGTCGGCGTGCCCGATCCGCGGCAGTGGCCCAACCACGAGGTGCACAACATCAATCACCCGCTGCACCGCAAGGTGCGGGAGGTGGTGGCCGCGGGCGTCGCCTGCTTTTTCGCCGCCGGCAACTGCGGTGCCGACTGCCCCAGCGGCAACTGCCACCCGAGCGGCATCGGCGCCGGCAAATCCATCCACGCCTCCAACAGCCTCGCCGAGGTGGTGACGGTCGCCGCCGTCAACAGCCGGCACGAGCGGATCGGCTACTCCTCCCAGGGGCCCGGGAAGTTCGAGCCGCGCAAGCCGGACCTCGCCAGCTATTCCCACATCTTTGCCAACTTCGGCCCGGGCCGGCCGGCCGGGACCGGCAGCCAGCCGTTCGACAACGGCACCTCGGCGGCGACGCCGGTGGCGGCGGGGGTGGCGGCGCTGCTGCTGAGCGCCTTCCCGGACGTGGATCCGGACCGGCTCAAGCGGGTGCTGACGGCGACCGCGACGCGCCTTGGCGAAACCCGGGACTTCGATCATGATTACGGCCACGGCGTCATTAACGCGGCGGCAGCCTATCGCTGGCTCCGCCGGGCATCCGGCGCCATCAGCTGAGGCTTGATGAGGACAGAGGGCGATGCGCTGGCTGGTGACCACGGGGCGGGGGCTTTCGCTGGACGCGGTCAAGCGGCTGTTGGCGCCGCTGGGGGCCGAGGTGCCGGCCGATACCGCGCCGATCCCGCTGGGCGATGCCGAGCAGGTGGTGTCGGTGGAGGGGCCGCGCGACCTGCCGGCCCGTGCCGCCGCCAAGCCGGAGATCCTGAGCGTCGACCCCGATTCCGATATGCAGCTCTATTAAGCCGACCAGGTAGACTTCGTCATCGCGAGCGGAGCAACGCGATCCACAAGCCCCTCTCCCGCGGCGCGGGAGAGGGAGGGGCCCGTCGCGCCCCAGGCGCTACGGGAGGGTGAGGGTTCCCCATGCCGCCGGCGCACCGAGAACCGATGAACACCCCCTCACCCAACCTCTCCCCCTGCGGGGGGAGAGGGGTTTTACGGGGGATCGGGCGGGAAGGAGTGGATGGCTTCAGCTTCACTTCGCCATCACGAGGTTGACGCCGCCGCTGTCTTACCAGGACGATCGATCAAGCCACTGAGGGTGGCCTGGCCCACAACGCCTGTCGCGGCAACGGTGGCAGACATCGGCTCGATGGGGGCACCGCCACCCGTCGCCGCGCGGCCGAGTAGCGGTTCCCACTCCCCCCGGGCCACCGACATCCGCTACAGTCGTTCCCGTCAAGCCAGGGATCGGCAATGGATGACCGGAGGATCATGATGGAAAAGGTGACACGGGACGCAGTGCTCCGCTACCACAGCGAGGGACGCAAGGGCAAAATCGAGGTCGTCCCCTCCAAGCCCAGCCTGACCCAGTACGACCTCAGCCTCGCCTATTCCCCCGGCGTCGCCATCCCGGTCCGGGAGATCGCCGAGAACCCGGAACTCGCCTACGAATACACCACCAAGAGCAACCTGGTGGGGGTGATCAGCAACGGCACCGCCATCCTCGGCCTCGGCAACCTCGGCCCGCTCGCCAGCAAGCCGGTGATGGAAGGCAAGGGCCTGCTGTTCAAGCGGTTCGCCGACATCGACGTGTTCGACATCGAGATCGATGCCACCGAGCCCGATGCGGTGGTGGAGATCGTCCGGGCACTCGCCCCCACCTTCGGCGGCATCAACCTGGAGGACATCAAGGCGCCGGAATGCTTCATCATCGAGAACCGGCTGAAGGAGATGCTGGACATCCCGGTGTTCCACGATGACCAGCACGGCACCGCCATCATCGCCACCGCCGGCCTGCTCAACGCCCTCGATCTCACCGGGCGCAAGATCCACGCGATCAAGGTGGTGTTCAGCGGCGCCGGTGCTGCCGGCATCGGCTGTGCCGAGATGCTGGTGAAGGCCGGGGTGCCGCGGCAGAACATCACGCTGTGCGATATCGAGGGGGTGGTGTACCAGGGCCGGCAGACCGGCATGAACCCCTATCTGGAGCGCTTCGCCCAGGACACCGATGCCCGCACCCTGGCCGACGTCATCGAAGGGGCCGACGTGTTCGTCGGGGTCTCGGTGGGCGGAGTGCTGACCCGGGAGATGGTGCGGCGGATGGCGCCGCAGCCGATCATCTTCGCCATGGCCAACCCGGACCCGGAGATCACCTACGAGGACGCCAAGGCCGCCGCCCCCGACGCCATCATCGCCACCGGCCGCAGCGACTATCCCAACCAGGTCAACAACGTGCTGTGCTTTCCGTTCGTCTTCCGCGGCGCCCTGGACGTGCGTGCCCGGCAGATCACCGACGGCATGCAGCTCGCCGCCGCCCGGGCGCTGGCGGCCCTCGCCCATGCCGACGTGCCGGATTCGGTGCTGAAGGCCTACAACACCGAAAGCATGCTGTTCGGCCCCGATTACATCATCCCCAAGCCGGTGGACCCGCGGGTGCTGCTGTACGTGGCGCCGGCGGTGGCGCAGGCGGCGATGGCGGAAGGGGTGGCGCGGGTGGCGGTGGACATCGGCACCTATCGGGAGCAGTTGGAAAGCCGCCTCGGCAAGGACTGGGCCTTGATGCGTACCATCTTCAACAAGGCCCGCAGTGCGCCCAAGCGGATCGTGTTTGCGGAGGGGGAGGAGTCCAAGATCATCCGTGCCGCCGCCGAGGTGGAGCAGCAGGGCTTCGGCGAACCGATCCTGCTCGGCCGGGAAAGCGTGATCCAGGCGACCATCGCCGAACACGGGCTGGACTTCCGCCCGAGGGTGGTGGACCCCCGGGAATCGCCGCGGGCGGAGGCGTATGCCCGGGTGCTGTTCAAACGCCGCCAGCGCAAGGGCATCACCCTGCCGGAAGCACGGGAGATGGCGCGCCGGCCCAACTACTACGGCCTGTTGATGGTGCAGAGTGGCGACGCCGATGCCTTCATCTCCGGCCTCACCACCAACTACGTGGAAGCACTGACCCCGGCGTTCCAGGTGATCGGCACCCGGCCGGAGGTGCGCCGCGCCGCCGCCCTTTACATCATGATCATGCGCGGCCGGGTGTTCTTCTTCGCCGACTGTGCGGTCAACATCGCGCCGTCGGCGGAAGATCTGGCCGACATTGCGGAGCTGTCGGCGGAGGTGGCGACCAACTTCGACGTCGCCACCCGGGTTGCCATGCTGTCGTTCTCCAACTTCGGCAGCGTCGTCCACCCCACCACCACGACGGTGGCCGAGGCGGTGGCGATCCTCAAGAAGCGCCAGCCGTTTCTGCCGGTGGACGGGGAGATGACCGCCGACGCCGCGGTGGTGCCGGAACTGATCGACCGGCTGTATTCGTTCAGCCGGGTGCGGGAGGCCAACGTGCTGATCTTTCCGGACCTCAACGCCGCCAACACCTCCTATCAGCTGATGCAGCGGCTCGGCGGGGCGGAAGCGATCGGCCCGGTGCTGATGGGGATGGCCCGGGCGGTGCACATCCTGCTGCCGAGCGACGACGTCCGCGACATCGTCAACATGGCGGCCATTGCCGTGGTCGACGCCCAGATGCGGGCGCTGGCGTGAGGCCAGACCGGTCGGTCCTGCCTCGCCCGGACGCAGTGACCCGGATGTGACGGCGCGGCTTGCGGAGCTCGGCCGCGACGTCGCCTGGGGAGTGCGGGCGGCCTCACTGTTCGTCCAGTACACCGTGCGCCGGTTCGGCCGCGACCGCTGCCTGGCCGCCGCCGGCGCCCTCACCTTCACCACGCTGCTGGCGTTGATCCCGAGCGTGGTGATCGGCTTTGCGGTGCTGGCCGCGTTTCCGGTGTTCGACCGGGTTCGCGCCCAGTTCCAGGGCTTTCTTGCCGAGAACCTGCCGCCGCAGCTCGCCCGGTTCGTGCTGGATCACCTCGACCGTTTTCTCGCCAGCGGCGGGGAGGTGCGCACGATCGGCGTGGTGATTCTGGTCGCCACCGTCCTGGTCCTGCTGATCAACATCGAAGCAGCGTTCAACGCCATCTGGCGGGTGACCGATAAACGCCCGCTGGTATGGCGGATGGTGGCGTTCTGGGCGGTGCTGACGATGGGACCGATGCTGTTCGGCTTCGGCCTCTCGGTCTCGGGCTCGGGGGCCCCGGCTGGCCCTGATGCTTTGCCTGCGGCCCGGCCGGCCGGCGGGCTCGACCTCACAGTGCTGGCACTGATCGCTTTCGGGACCCTGACGGTGCTCTATACCGTCATCCCCAACCGGCCGGTAAGGCTCGTCAATGCCGCCGCCGGGGCGGCAGTGGCGGCGCTGTTCGCGGTCGCGCTCGCTGCGCTGTCGGCCGCGGTGGTGGTGCGGATGCCGGCGCTCGGCAGCGTTTATGATGCCATCGTCGACATCCCGCTGTTCCTTGTCTGGCTGTTCGCCGGCTGGGTGATGGTGCTGAGCGGGGCGGTGGTCACCGCCTCGCTCTCCGAATGGGGCGCCCGGCGGGAGGTGCTGGGGCGCCCGCACATGTCCCCCGGCAACCGCCTCACCGTGGCGCTGGCGCTGCTGGCGACCCTGAATGCGGCGAGCCGCATTGGCGCGGTGCGCCGCCGCAAGGAACTGCTGCGGAGCGTCCCCCTCGGCGCCTTCGTGGTGGAGGCGGTGCTCGACGACCTGGTGCGCGCCCGCTACGCCAGCCGGGTGGGGCGCAACGGCTGGGTGCTGAGCCGCGATCTCGGCACCACCACCCTTCATGACCTGTACGAGGATCTCCACCTCGGCATCGACGCCGATGCTTTCCGCTGGTTCCCGGAGGCCCCCTGGCACGCCGAGGTTCGGGCGATGATCGATGCCTTTGATGCGGCGGGGCGGGCGCGCATGGGCCAGAGCCTCCGCACCCTGTTCGCGACGCCGCCTGAGGGTCCGCCGAACCGCGCCCTGCCGGCGCGGTCATCCGTCGATCCAGGTGATGGCGCCAGTTAGTTGATGGCGACTGCTATCAGCGGCACCGTTACCCGATGGGCTTCCACGGATCGATCACAGGAATACCGCATCCGTGGAAATCCGCGACATTCCTTGTGGCGACGGCTGCGCCGGACGCCCTGGCAATAGCGGCAATCTGACAGTCCGCGTCCATGATGGGCCGCCTCGCCTTTCGATGTAAGGCTGCGATCTCCCCATACCGCTTAGCCGCGATACTGTCAAAAGGCAGAACGCGGCCGGAGAAATCCTCGTCGATCATGGCGTCGATCTCGGCAGTCAACCGGTCCCGTCGCTTACCTGCGGGCAGCATGGCGGCGCCGGCCCGGAGTTCGGCTTCACTAACCGCACTGAAGTACAGGGATGCGGAATCCTGTTTGTCGAACCAATCGAGCACCGTCTGGGACGGTTGGAGTCGCATCAACTCCGAGACGACGTTGGTATCGAGAAGGATCATCTCGACGATTACCCAAAGTCAGGCGGTTCCCGCATGGGCCGACGGTCGGGTAGCTGAAGGTCGATTCCGCCGAGAGCGGCAAAGCGCGCGTGGATGGCACGGCCCAGGTTCTTCGGCGGTGCCGTCGTGGACACGGACCGGCGCAGAATGTCCCGCGCCTCGTCCTCCATCGAGCGCCCGTGCTCCGCCGCTCGAATGCGCAGCCGCCGCTTGAGGTCTTCGTCGAGGTTTCGGATGGTGATGCTGGCCATGGGCGGGCTCTCAAGGAACACGAACTGCCATCATCGTAGGCAGCGATTGCCATGATTGCCAGCCTGCCGATAACAGAAGAGGTGTCAACGGGTTGGTATGACGGTCGACAGCGGCCGGGCCGGCCGCCATATCCCGGGATGCGACGCGTGCGATCGCCCGCCCCGCCGGGCGGGTATCTGGAATGCCGGAGGGATATCTTGAGCGACCTGGTCACCGCCAAAGAGCTGTTTTTCAACCGCGCCGGGCTCGACCGGAGCAGTATCGAGGGGTTGGTGGAAAATGCGCTGGCCGGCTGCGACGATGGCGAACTGTTCCTGGAGTATTGCCAGTCGGAGAGCCTGGTGTTCGATGACGGCCGGCTCAAGACCGCCAGCTTCGATACCGTGCAGGGCTTCGGACTCCGCGCGGTGGCGGGGGAGGCGACCGGTTACGCCCACGCCTCCGCACTGGACGAGGATGCGATCCGCCGGGCCGTATCCACGGTGCAGGCGGTCAGGGCGGGCGCCGGCGGCACCCTCATGGCACCGCCCCCGGGCACCAACCGGCAACTCTACGCTGATGACAACCCGCTGGCGCGGACCGATTTCGCCGTCAAGGTGAAGCTGCTCGCGGACATGGATGCCTATGCCCGCGGGCGCGATCCCCGGGTCCGGCAGGTGTCCGCTTCGCTCACCGGCGAGTGGCAGGTGGTGACGATCCTGCGCCCCGGCCAGGCACCGGTGGCGGACATCCGCCCGCTGGTGCGGCTCAATGCCTCGGTGGTGGTGGAACAGGACGGCCGGCGGGAGGCCGGCTCCCACGGCACCGGCGGCCGGGTTGCCTACGCCGGTCTATTGGAGCCAGCGACGTGGCAGGGCGCGGTGGACGAGGCGCTGCGTCAGGCGCTGGTCAACCTCGAATCGGTGGCGGCGCCGGCGGGGGAGATGATCGTGGTGCTGGGCGCCGGCTGGCCCGGCATCCTGCTGCATGAGGCCATCGGCCACGGCCTGGAAGGGGATTTCAACCGGAAGCGCACCTCCGCGTTCGCCGGGCTGATGGGGCAGCGGGTGGCCGCCCCCGGGGTGACCGTGGTGGATGACGGTACCCTGCCGGACCGCCGCGGCTCCCTCACCGTCGACGACGAGGGCACGCCTACCGAACGCACCGTGCTGATCGAGGATGGCATCCTCGTGGGCTACATGCAGGACCGCATGAACGCCCGGCTGATGGGGCAGCGTCCCACCGGCAACGGTCGGCGCCAGAGCTTCGCCCATCCGCCGATGCCGCGGATGACCAACACCCTGATGCTGGGCGGCCACCACGATCCGGAGGAGATTCTGGCGTCGGTGGAGAAGGGGCTCTATGCGGTTTCCTTCGGCGGCGGCCAAGTGGACATCACCTCGGGCAAGTTCGTGTTCTCCTGCACCGAGGCCTATCGCATCGAGCGGGGACGGAAGGGCGCCCCGGTGAAGGGTGCCACCCTGATCGGCAACGGCCCCGACGTGCTGACCAAGGTCGCCATGGTGGGCAACGACATGGCGCTCGATCCCGGCATCGGCACCTGCGGCAAGGAAGGGCAGGGGGTGCCGGTGGGGGTGGGTCAGCCCACCTTGCGAATCGACGGCCTTACCGTCGGCGGCACCGCGGTCTGACCGGCGCCTCGTGTCCTACTTGCCACCAACGTCCCATCAATACGCATACTCCCGGAACAGCGGGTCGACCGAGCCGCGCCAGCGCCGGTTGTAGGCGGCGAGCAGATCCTCCGCCGGGGTGAAGCGGCTCTCGGCGATGCGGAACATCGGGATCAGGTACTTGGCCTCGGTCTGGCCGAGGCCGTCGTTGACACCCCGCCGCTCCAGCCCGTCGCGGGCGATCTCCAGCACGGTGAGCGCCAGATCGGCGACGGTCCCGCCCCGGAACTCGGCCGACAAGGCCAGGCGCGGCACGTCCCGGGCCAGCGCCCGGCGCTCCTCCCGCGTCCAGTCGGCGATCAGGTCGCCCGCCGCCCGGCGCGCCTCGTCATCGTAGAGGAGCCCGGCCCACAGCGCCGGCAGGGCACACAGCCGTGCCCACGGGCCGCCGTCCGCCCCCCGCATCTCCAGGAAGCGCTTCAGCCGCACCTCGGGGAACAGGGTGGTGAGGTGGTTGTCCCAGTCGGCGAGGGTCGGATACTCGCCGGGCAGCCCAGGCAGGCGCCCGGCCAGGAACTCCCGGAACGACTGCCCGGCGACGTCGACGTAGCGGCCGTGGCGGTAGACGAAGTACATCGGCACGTCCAGGGCGTACTCGACATAGCGCTCGAAGCCGAACCCGTCCTCGAACACGAAGCCGGGGACGCCGGTGCGGTCCGGGTCCACATCGGTCCAGACATGGGCGCGGTAGCTGAGGTAGCCGGTGGGCCGGCCCTCCTTGAACGGCGAGTTGGCGAACAGCGCGGTGGCCACCGGCTGCAGGGCGAGGCCGATGCGGTACATCTCCACCATGGTCGCTTCGCTGTCGAAGTCCAGGTTGACCTGCACCGTGCAGGTCGCCTGCATCATCTCCAGGCCGAGACGCCCCCGGGTCGGCATGTAGCGGCGCATGATGGCGTAGCGCCCCTTGGGCATCCACGGCATCTCGGCAAGGGGCCACTTGGGCTGGTAGCCGACGCCGAGGAAGCCGATGCCGAACGCGGCGCCGATGCTCTTGACCTGGTTCAGATGCCGGGACACTTCCCCGCACGTCTGATGGATGTCGGCCAGCGGCGCGCCGGAGAGCTCCACCTGCCCCGCCGGCTCAAGGGTGATCGAGCAGCCGCCATCATCCTTGAGGGCGAGCGGCAGCCCATCCTCCAGCACCGGCTGCCAGCCGAAGGCGGCGGCGAGCTGGTCGAGAATGGTGCGAATGCCGGGATCGCCGTCGTAGGGGAGGGGGCGCAGGTTGTCGAGGCGGTAGGCGAATTTCTCGTGCTCGGTGCCGATCCGCCACGCCACCTTCGGCTTGCACCCGGCTTCGAGATGCTGAACCAGTTGGCGGCGGTCGGTGATCGGCTCGCTGGTGGCTTCTGCTGCACCTGACATGGGAGGGGTCCTCAACTCGGGTGGCGGCCTGGTGGCGGCCGGTCGCCGTCTCCGGCAAGCACTTGCCAGCACGCGAGGCCGGCCAGCGCGGCCGTCTCGGCGCGGAGAATGCGCGGACCCAGGGTGACGGAGCAAGCGTCAGCAACGCCGGCCTGAATCGCCTCGATCTCGCCCGGGGCCCAGCCGCCTTCGGGCCCGATCAACAGGCCCGGAGGCTTCGGGCGGGCCACCGACGACGACGCCAGGACTGCGCGCATCGGCATGCCGCCCCGCTCGTCAAGGATCAGCAGGGGCCGCCCGGCGGGCCACCGCCCGGGCAGGTCGGCAAGGCGGACCGGGTCGGCGATCTCGGGTACCGTCAGGCGGCGGCACTGCTCGGCGGCGGCGACGGCGTTGGCGCGAAGCCGGTGGGTGTTGATCCGTTCGGTCGCGGTGCGGGCGGTGAATACCGGCCACAGTCGGGAGACCCCCAGCTCCGTCGCCTTCTCGGCGATGAAGTCGACTCCCGCCTTCTTGACCGGCGCGAACAGCAGCCAGGGCCCGTCTTCTGCGCATTGCGGCAGCAAGGGCGCCTGCACCCTGAGGGTGCAGGCGTTGCGGCCGGCCTCGGCGATCAAGGCCGTCCACTCGCCGTCGCGGCCGTTGAACAGGGCGACAGAATCGCCCACGCCGAGCCGCAGCACGCGCAGCAGATGGCCGACCTGTCCCGGGTCGGCGGAGACGAGAGCCCCCGCCGAGAGCGGGTCGGGCACGAACAGCCGGGTCTTGGGCCGGGTGGTGGTCATAGATTAGTCTTCGGCCGATGATAACGGGTACTGCTTAGCGAGGTTGCATGCAGGAATCGACCGGGGTCTCGGCCAGCGACATGCCGGCGGCGAGCTGGATCGACCGGTTCGCGCCGGCGCGGCTCCGTCCCTACCTCCGCCTCGCCCGCCTCGATCGCCCGATCGGCACCTGGCTGCTGCTGCTGCCATGCTGGTGGAGCGTCGCCATGGCCGCGCCCGGCTGGCCCGATCCCATCCTGCTGCTCCTGTTCGCCGTCGGAGCCCTGGTGATGCGCGCCGCCGGCTGTACCATCAACGACATCGTCGACCGGGACATCGATGCCAGGGTTGCCCGCACCGCCTCCCGGCCGCTGCCGAGCGGCGCAGTCAGTGTCCGCCAAGCGCTGGTGTTTCTCGTCCTGCTGCTCGCCTTGGGGCTGCTCGTGCTGGTGCAGTTCAACCCGTTCGCCATCACCGTCGGCGCCCTGTCCCTGCTGCTGGTGGTGCCGTATCCGTTGATGAAGCGGATCACCTGGTGGCCTCAGCTCTGGCTCGGGCTCACCTTCAACTGGGGGGCGTTGGTGGGCTGGGCGGCGGTGCAGGGCGAGTTGTCCGCAGCGCCTCTTGTCCTTTACGCCGCCGGCATCTTCTGGACCCTGGGCTACGACACCGTCTACGCGCACCAGGACAAGGCCGACGACGTCCGGATCGGCGTGAAGTCAACCGCACTCCGGCTCGGTGCGGCCACCCGGCGGTGGCTCGTCGTGTTCTACGGCCTGGCGGTGGTGCTGGCCGGCGTTGCCGGCGGGTTGGCCGCCCTCGCTTGGCCCTACTTCGTGGCACTCGCCGCCGCGGCCGGCCATTTTGCCTGGCAGGTCAAACGGGTGGACATCGACGACCCGGTCAGCTGCCTCGCGGTGTTCAAGAGCAACCGGGACGCCGGCCTGATCGTGTTCGCCGGCGCCGTTGCCGGGGCGGTGCTGGCCTGAGCGTGTCCCCGAACGCTCGGTTCACATGCCGCCGGCACGGCACAGGCGAACGAGCACCGCACCGTCGGCATCGCTGAGGTAGAGGCAGCCGTCCGCATCCAGGGCCCAGGTGGCCGCCTGCTCGAGGGCGGAAAGGAACCGGGATTCCTGGTCCATCACCTCGGGTGCGCAGGCTCGCCGGGTGGATCCGAGCGGTCCGAGGGTGATGCGTTCGCCATCCACCTCCCACGACCCGAAGTAGCGATTGCAGGCGGTATCACCCACGATGCGGTCGGTGCTCTCGAACAGCAGCGTGGACTGCGCGTTGTCCATGACAACTTGGCCATCGATTTCGCGCGCGATCCATTCGCGGCCGGTCAAGTCCTCCGCGGCGCCCGCTGCCGGGCTTCCGCTGGCACAGGCCCCCAGAATGAGCAGGCCGGCCAGTGCGCCGGCAGCACCCAAGGCGCGGTGGGTCATCCGCCCCGATCGTGGCAACGGTGTCCTCAGGTTGTCGAGCAAGGCTGGTCCTCCCCGGTCGGTACCGGCACTGTCCCCGGCGCCGGATCAGGCCGACATTAGTCCGCAACCCGCGTCGCCGCCAGGGGGCATGCCAGGATCAGGGCGTCGGTGGTGATGCCGGTGGGCCCGAGGTAGTAGCTGCGCCGCTGGCCGACGGCCGTGAAGCCGGCGGCCGAATACAGGGCCAGGGCGGCACGGTTGTCCGCCGCGACCTCCAGCACCATTCGCGCGGCACCCCGTTCCGCCGCCAACACCAGGGCCCGGTTGAGCAGCGCGCGACCGACCCCGCGGCGCTGCGCCGACGGCTGCACCCCCAGGGTCAGCACCTCGGCTTCGTCCCCGGCGGCGCGGCACAACACCAACCCGGCGGGGCACGGTCCTTGGCAGGCGATCAGGCCGAAGCTGCCGGGTTCGGCCAGCATGCGGGCGAAGGTAGGCTGATCCCAAGGTTCCGGGAAGCAGTGATGGTGCAGGGCGGCAAGCACGCCGGCATGGGTGGGACCGACCGGCCCTTCGACGGTCGTCGGAGCGGGAGCGGTGGCAGAGGTGTGCCCGGGATTGCTGTCGGGGTTGCCGGTCATGATCGCTGCCGGCCTGACGGGGATGCCGGTGTCGCCCGGGGCGGGCGAAGGTAGACCGGGCGCGGCCGATGGGGAAAGCGTTCCCCCGCCTGCCAGCGCCGTGCGGCGATCGCCGCCACCTGAACCGCATCGGCTCGACAGGCGCCCGCCACGATCCGCACCTCCCGGTCGGCGGCGCGGAGGTGTGTGGCCGCTCCATCCGCCGCGTCGCCCACCAGGGTGATCGGGCCCGGCGGCAGCGCCGCGGCCAGCGCCGCTGCCGGCAGTGCCGTCGGCGCCATTGCCCCGCCGGTTCCCGGCAGAAACACCTGCACGTACAGATCGCCCCGCAGCGTGTCCATCGTGATCACCAACGGTCCCTCTGGCCGCTGCGCGGCGGGCACCGCCTCGGCGACCGCTTCCAGCGTGCCGATCCCGGCGCAAGGCCGGCCGGCGGCCAGCGCCATGCCCCGCGCCGCGGCGAGCCCGACCCGCACCCCCGTGAAGGCGCCCGGGCCGATTCCGACCGCGAACAACTCGATATCGGCGAGGGCGAGACCGGCCTCGCCGACCTGCCGGACCACCATCGGCATCAGCGCTTCGGCATGGCCGCGGGTCATCGGCATGGTCTCGCCCGCCGCCACCAGGCCGCCGCGGCGCACCGCCACCGAGCAGGCCGCGGTGGCCGTCTCAATCGCCAGGATCGTCGGTTCGCTGGAAATGGCACGTGCTCCCGGGAAGGGGAAAGGCGGATCCGGCTGGGGTCGAGAGGAGTCGCTTTTCCTGCGGCCCTCTATATATAGCCTGAATAGAGGGGAGCGGTCGTCGGGCAGGCTCAGTGGGAGCCCTTGAGGACGACCGGCAGGTCGTCGTCGGATCGTTGCGCCCGGCAAGGCCGGACGGCTCCGACGCCCGTTGAAAACGGCAGCCAAGAAAACGGATCAAGCCATGGTTCACCTTGAGCCTTTGAAGATTTCGGGTCGCGAGGTCCTGCCCATCGTCGAGGGCGGCAAAGGGGTCTCCGTATCCAACGGTGTCAGTTCCGGCGCATTTGCTGCCGCCGATTGTGTCGGCACGTTCTCCGGCGTCAACTCGGATGCGCTCGATGAGCACGGCCAGCCGGTGCCCCAAGTGTACCATGGGCGGACCCGTCGCGAACGTTACGAGGAACTGGTCGCCTATGCCATCCAGGGGGGCATCGCCCAGGCGCGGGTGGCCCATGAATCCTCCGGCGGTCGTGGCCGGATTCACATGAACGTTCTCTGGGAAGCGGCGGCGACCACGCGGGTTCTGAATGGCGTGCTGGAAGGCGCCAAGGGGTTGATCCATGGCGTCACCTGTGGCGCCGGCATGCCGTACCGGCTGGCCGAGATCGTGGCCCAATACGGCCTCTACTACTACCCCATCATCTCGTCCGCGCGTGCCTTTCGGGCGCTTTGGAAGCGCTCCTACCACAAATATGCCGAGCTGCTCGGGGGCGTCGTCTACGAGGATCCCTGGCTTGCCGGCGGTCATAACGGGCTCAGCAACTCCGAGGACCCGGCACGGCCCGAGGGACCGTACGAGCGGGTGCGTGAACTGCGCCAGCACATGAGGGCTTGCGGCCTCAACGGCACCCCGATCTTCATGGCGGGGGGTGTCTGGTATCTGCGGGAATGGGCCGACTGGATCGGCAATCCGGAACTGGGCCCAATCGCCTTCCAGTACGGTACCCGTCCCGTGGTGACCCAGGAAAGCCCGGTGTCTGATGAGTGGAAGCAGCGGCTGCTGACGCTTGACGAAGGAGACGTGTTCCTCAACCGCTTCAGCCCGACCGGCTTCTACTCCTCGGCGGTCCGCAACACCTTCCTCAACGAGCTTGCCGCCCGCAACGAGCGGCAAATCGCCTACACCCGGGAGCCGGTCGGGGAGCACGTGGTGCCGCTTCCCATCGGCGTGCGCAATCGCCTGGTCTACGTTACCGCCGCCGACAGGGTCCGGGCGGATACCTGGATCGCCGAAGGCCACAGCGAAGCGATGAAGACGCCGGATTCCACCCTGATCTTCGTGTCGCCCGAGGCATCACAGCAGATCCGGGCCGATCAGCAGGCCTGCATGGGCTGCCTGAGCGCCTGCCGGTTCAGCAACTGGGCGGAAAACGAGCTTGGCACGACCGGGCGGCTGGCCGACCCCCGATCGTTCTGCATCCAGAAGACGCTGCAAGACATTGCCCATGGCGGCGCTACCGAGCACAACCTGATGTTCGCCGGGCACAACGCCTACAGGTTCGCGTCCGATCCATTCTACAGCAACGGCTTCGTGCCCACCGTGGCGCAACTGGTCGACCGCATCCAGACCGGGGATTGAGCGGCCGCTGCGGCGATCTTCGCACCGGAAGGCGCCGGATGCCGGCCCCGGATCAGGTGCCGGTGGCGTCAAGGGCGTAGCCGGCGCCGCGCACAGTGCGTATGACGTCGGTGGTGTGGTTCTCGTTGAGTGCCTTGCGCAGGCGCCGGATGTGGACGTCGACGGTGCGAAGTTCCACGTGAATGTCCCGGCCCCACACCTTGTCCAGGAGCTGCTCGCGACTGAACACTCGGTCCGGGCGCTCCATGAACAGTTGCAGCAGGCGATACTCGGTGGGGCCGAGGCGCACCGGCTTCTCCCCCCGGGTAACGCGATGCGCCGCCAAGTCCATGGTGATGTCGCCATATGACAGGCGTTCCTCCGCCAGGGCGGGCCGGGCACGGCGAAGCACCGCCCGGACCCGGGCGATCAGCTCGCTGGGCGAGAATGGCTTGACCACGTAGTCGTCGGCCCCGCTGTCCAGGCCGCGGATGCGGTCGGCCTCCTCGCCGCGGGCGGTCAGGATGATCACCGGCAGCGTCCGGGTCTCCTGGCGCTTGCGCAGGCGCTGGCAGACGGCAAGCCCGGAAGCGCCGGGCAGCATCCAGTCCAGGACCACGAGGTCCGGCAGGTTTTCGTCTACGGCGTCGAGGGCCTCCTCGCCGTCGCGGGCGACCACCGGCTCGAAGCCCTCCCGCTCGAAGTTGTAGCGCAGCACCTCGGCCTGGGCGTCCTCGTCCTCAACGATCAGGATTCGCGGCTTGATGACTTTCATCTGCTCTTCACCTCTCCCCCGCTTGGAGTCAGTACCGTGAAGCTGGACGCGTCCCCCTTGGGTCTCTCGTCAGTCGGAACGGAGCCGAGAACAAGATAGACCACATTTTCTGCAATATTGGTCGCGTGATCTCCAATCCTCTCGATGTTTTTGGCGACAAACAGAAGGTGGGTACAAGCGGTTATGTTGCGCGGGTCCTCCATCATGTAGGTCAGCAGTTCGCGGAAGATGCTAGTGTACAGCGAGTCGACCTCCTGGTCCCGGCGACGCACCAGTTCGGCCTTCTCGGCATCGCGGGCGATGTACGCATCGAGCACATCCTTGATCATCGCCTGGGCCAAGTGGCCGAGCCGTGCCACCGTGAACGCCGGGGGCATCGGCGGCATTTCGGCCAGTGCACCGGTCCGCTTGGCGACGTTCTTGGCATAGTCGCCGATGCGCTCGATGATCGCGGATGTCTTGAGCGCGGTGATCACCGCTCGCAGGTCGGAGCCCATGGGCTGGCGCAACGCGATCAGGGCGACCGCATCGCGCTCTACCTGGGCTTCCAGCGCATCGATCCGCCGATCGCCGCGGGCCACCGCAGCCGCCTTCTCGCTGTCACGGCGAACCAGGGCGTTGATCGCCTCCGCCAGCTGGTGCTCGGCGAGGCCGCCCATCTCGGCGATCTGGTTGTCGAGATGATTCAGTTGCTCGTCGAAGGCTTTGACTATGTGCTCGGAAGCCATTGTCGGTTTCTACTCCCCGCTGCCGGGGACGTGTGCCGGCCAGTCCTGCCGACGCTGGCGCATCAACATCTACGTCACCAAGGCTTAAGATATATGAACAAGGCTTTACGGTTTCATGACATCTCGCGAGATGCCATCGGCGGGCGGGGAGGGGACCCGAGCCTTGCCGGCATCGCCACCAATGAGAGGCAGCAGGACCGTGAAGGTGCTGCCGATGCCCTCCTCGCTCGCGATCTTGAGCTGGCCGCGGTGGCGGTTGACGATGTGCTTGACGATCGCAAGGCCGAGCCCGGTGCCGCCGAGCTTGCGCGATCGGCTTTCATCGATCCGATAGAAGCGTTCGGTGATCCGGGGCAGGTGGACCGCCGGGATGCCGTCACCCTGGTCGACGACGCTGATGGCGAGGCCTGGCTTGCCGGTTCCCGGCAGGCGGTCCACCGGCTGCACGATCACCCGGATCTCGGTGCCCGTCCGGCCATACTTGATGGCATTGTCCACGAGGTTGTGGAACACCTGGGTGAGCTGGTCTTTGTCCCCGAGGACGGTCGGCACCGGATCGGGTGCCTCGATGACGATGTGCATATCCCTGGCGGCGGCACGTCCGGTCAGCGCATCCGCGGTGGCGCCGAGAACGGTCCGGACATCCAGCGCCGTTCGCGGCGGCACATGCTCGTTGATTTCGACCCGCGACAGCGACAGCAGGTCCTCGATCAGCCGCGCCATGCGCAGCGCCTCGGCCCGCATGATATCGAGGAAGCGCTCCTGGGCGGCCTTGTCGTTGCGCGCCGGTCCGCGCAAGGTTTCGATGAACCCGATCAGGGCGGACAGCGGTGATCGCAGCTCGTGGCTGGCATTGGCCACGAAGTCGGCGCGGCTCTGCTCGGCCCGCTGGGCGCGCGTCTCATCGTGCAGGACCAGCACCGCCGCCGGTGCCGCCGGATCGGCAGCGGACGGCAGGCGGCCGACGCTGAACGTAAAAGTCCGGGGCACCGGCACCGGCAAGGTGATCTCCTCGCTCAGTTCGGCGATGCCGGAGAACACCGTCTCCACCGCGGCCAGCACCGCCGGATGACGGAGCGACATGGCAAGGTCGCGACCTGCCATGCCGATACCGAGCAGGTCCCGGGCGGCCCGGTTCACCCCGATGATGACCCGTCCGGCATTCAGCACGATCACCGGATCGGGAAGCCGCTCCAGAATGTCATGGGGAACGCTCTCGGCCGGGCGCGCCTGGGCGGTGGCCGTGCTGGCCCGACGGCCGCGGCTGAACAGGTGGGCGGCCCCGCCGGCCACCACCAGCACGCCGATGCCGGCCGCGGCCAGCCCGTCGATACGGTCGAACACTGCGAGCGCCGCCAGTGCTGCGACGGCAGGCAGCAGGGCCAGGGTCAAGGACCACGCTTCGGTCGGTGGACGGCCGATCTGCATCGCGCACCCATCCATCCCGCGCGGCAAGCAAGCGTCAAGTCTGGCGTGCGGCCGGGCTTGCCGGCGGAGGCGCCGGGGAGCGGATGGTAGGTAGCGTCACCGCCCGAGCGGCGTCAACGGCCCTCGTGCGGGCTGCGGGCTGTGGAGTTCCGGCCCTAAGCGGGATCAGGGAACGACCGCGACGTCCCGCCGCTCCAGTTCGGCTTCGGAGACGACCCGGTTTCGTCCCAGTCGCTTGGCGAGATAGAGGGCCTGATCGGCCCGTTCCACGAACTGCCGCAAGGGCTCGCCCAAAGCCAGGACGGCGACGCCGATGGAGACGGTGATCTGGCCCAGCCGATCGCCGGACTTGCGCTGGACGATCGACTTGCCTGCCACCTGTTTCCGGATCGCCTCGGCCACCTTGACGGCATTGTCCAGGTCTGTCTGCGGCAGGATCACCGCGAACTCTTCCCCGCCGAACCGGCAGGCGGAATCCTGCCCGCGGATGTTCCGCTGCAACATCCGCGCCAGCAGCCGCAGGACTTGGTCACCGACGGCATGGCCGTAGGTGTCGTTGAACCGTTTGAAATGATCGACATCGACAAACAGCAACGCCAGCGGTTCCCGGCTCTCGATGCTGTCCAGCACACTTTGGCGCAACAGGGAATCGAACAGTTTGCGGTTGGCGAGCCCGGTGAGAGCGTCGGTCATGGCGTCACGGCGGGCCGACTCCAGCTCCTCGGTCAGTTGTCCGATGCGGTTGGCGGACTCGGTGAGCTGGCGTTCCAGCTGCTGGCTTTGTTCGACCATGGAACGGGTCTCGGCCAGCAGGCGGCTGACCAACGGCCGCAGCGCATCCAGATCAAGGTGCTCGGCGCGGTCGAGAGCGCCGCTGGTGGCCTCCAGGGTCTTTTCGTAGGCGGCGGTGCCGTGCCCGGCCTTCTCCAGCACGGCGAGGATGGCGCCGAGCTCGACCTCCATCTTCCCTGCCATAATGTGAAGTGGCACGGCGTCATAGGGGCTCGCACAGAATTTCCGGTAGATCTGCTCGTTGCGGGCTTCGCTCAGGGCGAGGCTGCTGTTGAGCAGCACGTCCAGGGTGCGTTTGAGTTCGGGGTGGGCGCCGGAGAAGTAGTTGTACCAGACGGTGAAGTTGTTGGGATGAGGCGTGATCCGCTGATCGTCCATCAGCGCGAGCGACAGTTGGGCGTACTCGCCCGCTTCGTCCAGCGAGTGGCTGTAGTCCACCGGCGTCCTCCGACTGCCAAACCCGTCCGGGATGTCATTCTCCAGATTGCCGACGAAAGGTTGCCAAACTGGAAACCGATAGACGGGAGGGTCAGGCGGTGCCGGGGCGGCGGGAGCCGAGGCTGATCGCCCGCCCGGCCCGCAACGGCCGCGGCAGGCAGGCGTGGGCTGCTGAGAGCCGCTCGAGCCGATGGGCTGCCGCCGGGGGAATCGGCGCGGTTCGACGGGTGGTCAGGTCAACGTGCAGGCACATCACCTCGTTGGCCGAGATCACCGCATCACCATCGCCGAGGAACATCTCATGGTAGAGAATGAACCGCTTGCCGTCGAAGCCCAGGATCCGGCTCTCGATGCGAAGCACATCCCCGGCGGAGGCCTCCTGTTCGTAGGTCACATGGGCCTCGGTCACGAATACCGAGCCGGTCGACCGCTCGCGGTACGCCGTGCCGAGATCGACATGGTCCAGTACCGCGTCACTGGCGTGGTCGAACACGAGCACATAGAAAGCCACGTTCATGTGGCCGTTGTAGTCCAGCCACTCCTGGCGAACCGCCTCCCGGTGGAGCGACAAGGGTGCCGGCGCTTCGGCCGTCTCATCAGTGGCCCCGGGCATCCGATACGGTCCTTTCCTTCGGTGCGGCTAACGGTTGATCAGCCACAGAATAATGGTGAGCACGAAACTCAGCAGCAGGGAGGTCCCGAGCGGAACATACAGGGTGAAGTTCTCCCGCTGCACGATGATGTCGCCGGGCAGGCGCCCCAGCCCCAGCTTCTGCAATACCGGCCACAGCAGGCCGGCCACGATCAGGATGACACCGAAGATGATCAGCCAGCGCCCCATCGCTGTCTACGCCGCCTTCCCATCTTCGCCCAGCATGGTCGCGAGGCACTGTGCATCGCTGGGCGCGAAACCCTCGGCGTCATTGTCGAAATAGACATGGACGTCGAGCCCCGCATCGAGCCATCCCCGCACCACCATCGTCCAATGCCGCAAGCCCTCGGCGCCGTAGCAGGAGGCGTACAGGCGCTCATGGCCATGCAGTCGGGCATAGCCGATGCCGGCCGTGGTCGCATCCCACCGGGGCCAGCGCGGTGAATCGGAAACGCAGGTGCCGAGACCCGCTTCGTCCAGCACCGCACGAACCTCGTCGTCGAACCAGGTATCGTCGCGGAATTCCAACACGTGGCGGACTGTCGGCCATTCCCGGATGTCCGCGCCGAAGGCCTTCAAGACATCGAGGTCCTTGACCAATTTTGCGGGCAATTGCCACAGGACGACGCGAAGTTTGCCCGCCAACGGGCCCATGTTGTCACGACTGCGTCGGATCGCATCGCCGACATCGCGAAGCTTCCGGGTGTGGGTGACCACGCGATGCCCCTTGGCGGTGAACACGAAATCATCGGGTGTCTCATCGTGCCAGCGGGCCAGCGTCTCCGGCTTCATCAGCCGGTAGAACGTGGCATTCACCTCCACCGCGCGAAACACCTCGGCATAGCGGACGAGCCAGCAACGCTGGGGCACGCCTTTATAGAGGTGCTCCTTCCACCCGCGATAGGCCCAGCCGCTGGTACCGATATGGAGGGCACCGGGCCCGGACTTTGCCGTTCCCGCCGTCATCCCTTGATGCAGATCATCGGCCTCAGGCGGACGACCTTGCGGGCAAGGCCTGCGGCATCGGCGGCATCCACCACCGCGGTGACGTCCTTGTAGGCGCCCGGCGCCTCCTCGGCGATGCCCCGGGAGGAATGGCTTCGCACCATGATGCCTTCCGCTGCGAGCTGGTCGATTATCTGCCGGCCGTACCAGCGCTTGCCGGCGGCCCGACGGGACAGGGCCCGGCCGGCGCCGTGGCAGGCCGAGCCGAACGCCTTGCCCATCCCCTCGGTGGTTCCCCGCAGCACGTAGGATGCGGTGCCCATGGTGCCGCCGATCAGCACCGGCTGCCCGGCACTCCGCAGCGCCTCCGGCACGTCCGGATGGCCGGGTCCGAAGGCCCGGGTCGCCCCTTTGCGGTGGACGTACAGGTTGCGAGGGCGGCCATCCACCTCATGCTCTTCGACCTTGCAGGTGTTGTGGGACACGTCATAGAGCTGGTCGAGCCGGGCCGCCGGCAGCACCGTGGCGAACACCTCCCGTGTCAGGTGCGTGATGATCTGGCGGTTGGCCAGCGCGCAGTTGATGGCGGCGCGCATCGCCCCCAGGTAGTGCCGGCCCGCTTCCGAGTGGACGGGGGCGCAGGCAAGTTCCCGGTCCGGCACGCGGATGCCGTACCGGTCCGCGGTTGCGACCATCTCCCGGAGCGCCTCGGTGCCGATCTGATGGCCGAGCCCGCGGGAACCGCAGTGGATGGTGACGACGGCATCACCCAGGTGAAGGCCATAGACCTCGGCTGCGGCCGGGTCCAACACCTCGGCGACGCGCTGCACCTCGAGATAGTGGTTGCCGGAGCCGAGGGTGCCCATTTCCCGCTTCTGGCGCTCCTTGGCCTTGGCGGAGACGAACTCGGACCGGGCATCGGCCATGCAGCCCCGCTCCTCGGTCCGTTCCAGATCGGCGGCCTCGCCCCAGCCGCGGGCCACCGCCCAGCGCGCGCCGCCGGCCAGCATCGCATCCATCTCCGCCGGGTCCAGGGTGATGGCGCCGGTGCTGCCGAGACCGGCCGGGATGTGACGCAGCAGGGCGTCGGCCAGCTCCTTCTGACGGGCCATGATGTCATCCGCCGATACGCCCGTCAGCAGCGTCCGCACCCCGCAAGAGATGTCGAACCCGACCCCGCCCATGGAGATGATGCCGCCTTCGTCAGGATCGAACGCAGCGACGCCGCCGATAGGGAAGCCGTAGCCCCAATGGGCATCCGGCATGGCGAACGAGGCACCGATGATCCCCGGCAGGGTGGCAACGTTGGCGGCCTGCTCGAACACCTTGTCCTCCATCGCCTCGATCAGCTCGGCGGTGGCGAACAGCACCGCCGGGACCCGCATGTCGCCTTGGCGCGGGATCTCCCACTCCTGGTCCGAACGGCGGATCGGCCTGAGGCCCGATGCGGTCATGGTGCTCATGGTTATGCTCGTCACTCCGTAGCGCGTTGGAGCCGGCCACTTTGACCATCGCTCTCTACAGACGTATCCGCGACCCGAGTGAGATCAACCGATGCTGCGGCCGTCGCCGCCCGACGGGCCCGATCAGACGTCGACCACGCACTGGGCGACCCACCGCCCGTCATCCTTGGCGACGCGGAGGGCCGTGAAGGTGGCACCCTTGACCTCCACCATCGGGGCATGGCGGGCGACGTCGACCCGCTCCCCGCGCGCGGTGGCGTACAGACGGGTGCCCCGGATGCGGACGTCGAAGGCGCCGAACAGCATGCCCCGGGTCGCCATCTCGTAGACGAGGATGTTCAGCCAGTCCACCAGCAGGATCTCGGTGTCGGGCGCCCGGCAGGCGAACTCGACAGCGGTTTCCGGCCGCACCGTCTCCGGATCGGCAACGACCGCGACCAGAGCGAGCGCCGCCTGCTCGAACGCGATCTCGACGGTGGGGCCGAAGCCGCGGATGCCGACGTCGGCACCGTGCTCGAAATGCTCCCAGCCGCGGTCGTCCCGGTCCCGATGTCGCTCCACCAAGCACCGGCCCTACTGCATCAGCACGAAGCTGCCGGGCGCATCGGCCAGCGGCGGCAGGCCGCGGTCGGCGGCACCCATGGTCGGCGGTGCCACCCGTCCCGAGGACCTTTCCTCCAGCCACTTCTGCCAAGCCGGCCACCAGGATCCCTTTTCCCGGGGCGTCGTGGCCTCCCAGTTGTCGGCATCGGGGAAGCTTTCCCGGGGGTAGCAGGTGGCCATTTGATAGCTCGCCTTCGGTTCACCCGGCACCGCGATGATGCCGACGTTGTGGCCGCCGCTGGCCAGCACGAAGGTGAGTTCGCAGGCATCGCTCTGCAGATGGATCTTGTACACCGATTGCCACGGGGCCACGTGGTCGCGGGACGCAGCCACGACGAACATCGGCACATGGATGCTGCTGATCGAGATCGGCCGTCCCTCCACCATGTACCGTCCCTGGAAAAGCTGGTTGTCGTGGTACAGGCGACGCAGCAGCTCGGAATGCTGGCGGTGCGGCATGCGAGTACCGTCGGCATTCCAGGCCATCAGGTCGTTCATCGGTTCGCGATTGCCGAGGTAGTATTCGCGGACCATCTTGGACCAGATCAGGTCGCGGGAGCGCAGGAGCTGGAAGCTGCCGAGTGACATCTTAGGCTCAAGGTAGCCGCGCTGCCACATCATGTCTTCCATGTAGGCAATCTGGCTCGTATCCATGAACACGGCCATTTCACCCACTTCGGTGAAATCCGTGAGTGTCGTCAACAAGGAGAGGCTCGCCAAGCGCTCGTCCCCGTCCCGCGCCATGGTGGCAGCGGCGATGGTCAGGAGAATGCCGCCGAGGCAGTAGCCGACGGCGTGGATCTTTTGCTCGGGAACGATCTCGCCGATGGCGTCGAGCGCGGCCATGACACCGAGGCGGCGGTAATCCTCCATGCCGAGGTCACGATCTTCTGAGCCCGGATTCTTCCACGAGATCATGAACACCGTGTGACCACGGTCGACCAGGTATTTGACCATGGAATCGTCCGGCTGCAGGTCCATGATGTAGTATTTCATCATCCAGGCGGAAATCATCAGAACGGGTTCGCGCTGGACCTTATCTGTTGTGGGGCTGTACTGAATGAGTTCAATAAGGCGATTGCGAAACACGACCTTGCCTGGCGTGATCGCCAACTCATGGCCGACCCGATAGTTTTCCGCTCCGACCGGGGGCTCGTCGCGAAGTTTCCGGCCCATGTCCTGCCAGAAGTTCCAGGTGCCGCGCAGCAGGTTGGCCCCGCCTTCCGTCACCGTCGCCGACTGGATTTCCGGGTTGAGCCACGGGCTGTTGGCCGGCGCCAGCATGTCCAGGTATTGCCGTGCAAAGAATTCGACCAAGGACTCGTGGTGCCGCGACACGCCACGGACGCCGGTCGTCGCGTTGTACCACCACTGCTGGTGCAGCAGGAACGCCTGATAGATCGCCTTGTAGGGCAGTCGCTGCCACGCTTCAGCGCGGAAGCGACGGTCCTGCGGCAACGGGTCGATGCATGGCTCGGCTTCCGGATCCCGGGCGCATCGGGCGAGGAACTCGAGATAGCGCATGGTCTTGCGCAAGACCTTCTCGCCCAGGAGGTACTGCTTGCCGGGTGATGCCGCCAAGTGAACCAGCCAGTCCAGGTAGGCCAGTTGCAGGGTCACCGGCGACAGGCCGAAGGTCAGCGGCGCCAGGGTCGCATTGACCAGGCGGTCGATGTTTTCCAGGGACTCGGATTCCAGGAGAGCACGGTCACTCTCTCGCCGGCGGGGGGCAGCCGGCGCAATCGCCGTGATCTGGCGCTCCAGGGGAACCGCCGGGGTGGCGCCGGCGACAGCCGGACGCTCGAGGGTTTCAACGCGATCATTCATCGCTATCGCTCCAATTTTTCCATGCCGGCAGTGTACCTTGTTTCGGCGCCGCCGTTAAGGGCTCATGTTGCATTGCACAATTGTTGCGAAGGGCATGCGCCAGGACCGCCCGCACGGGCTCCACCGGCGGCTCCGGCAACCGCCAAGAAACCGACCGGGCGTGGTGGTCGGACGTCGTCGGACCGACTATCTCTAACGATTCAGGATGAGGTCCTGCGCCATTGGGCGCATCGACAACGGGCGGAGGAACACATCATGAAAGCGATCCTGATGCTGACGGGCGGCGGGCCATTGGTGATTCTCACATCCTATCAGTCGCCGACGGCGCCCGGTCTCTTGAGCAAGCTCGAGAGCAAGGGGATCACCAAATTCGTCGCCTATGAAGTGCCAATCGAACTCGCCCAGCAACGCTACGGAAAGCATTTCGCCCTGGTGCAACAGGACGTGCATCAGAGCGACGATCTCCGGGTGCTGGACTACAACGGCCATCGGGCGTTCGAGCTGTTCCACTTCAACGAGCTGGGGCCGGCGACCCTGTACGAGTCCGGCGCCGTGACAGAACGCACCGGCGAGCGTTTGGCCACTGCCGAGGACGTGCAGTAAGGGGGAACCGCCGGGCGCGGTTGTTAGCGGTTGCTCGGCGGCCCGCCTGTCGCAGGAGTCAGTGGGTGGTCCCGACCCCTTCCGGCTGACCCAGCACCAGCGTGGTCAGCCGATCGGGCTGCAGCAGCGCGCGGGCGACCCGGTTGGCGTCGTCGACGGTCACCGCCTCCACCAGCGCATTCCGGCGTTGCAGGTAATCCAGGCCGAGGCCTTGGAGCTGCATCGACGCCAGGATTCCGGCGATACGGTCGCTCGAGGTGAAGCGGAGCGGGAACGAGCCGGTGAGGTAGGTCTTGGCCTCGTTGACCTCCTCGGCGTCCAGGCCATCCTCGGCCATGCGCCGCCACGCCTCGCGGATCACGGAGATGGTCTCTCCGGCACGGGGGTTGGCGGTAGCGGCCCGCCCCACCAGCAAGGCCGAGCGGTCGAGGGGGACCAGGCTGGTGTGAACCGAGTAGGCCAGTCCCCGCTCCTCCCGCACTTCATGGAAAAGGCGGGAGACGAAAGTGCCGCCGCCGAGGACATGGTTGACCACCAGGGCAGCGTAGTAGTCGGGATGGTCGCGGGCGATGCCCGGCTGACCGAACACGATGGTGCTCTGGGGAAACGGCCGATCGACCACGACGGTGCGGCCGTCCGCTGCCGGCTCGACGCTCGCAACGTCGGCCGGCGCCGACTCGGCCGGCAGCGCACCGAAGGTCGCTTGCAGCAACGGCCGGAGTTCATCCGGCGTGATGGCACCGACAACGCCAATGACCATCACGTCCCGGGCCAGCCGGCTCGCGACGAAATCGCGAAGGTCGGAATCCTCGATCGCCGCCAGGGACTCCTCCGTGCCGGAGGATGGGCGGCCATAGGGGTGATCGGGAAACAGTTCGGCATTGAACAGGCGGCTTGCTTCCGCGCCGGGATTCTCGCTGGCACGGCGCACCGCCGCCTGCATCTGGCTCCGCACCCGCTCGACCGGTTCCGCATCGAACCGCGGTTCGGCAAGCGCCAAGCGCATCAGGGCGAAGGCATCCTCCCGCACCGGCCGCAGGGTCTGCAGGGTGAGGTTGACGGTATCCTGGCCGGCGGCGGCGTTGAGCCGGACGGCGAGGTCTTCGAGGCGGAGCTGGAAGGCTTGGGAGTCGAGCTCGCCGGCACCCTCGGTGAGCAGCGCGGCGGTCATCCGCGCCAGTCCCGCCTTGGCGTCAGGGTCCGCGGCAGCCCCGCCGCGGAAGGCGACATGGACCGTGATCAGCGGGTTGGCGTGATCCTCCACCAGCCACGCCTCCAGGTCGTTGACAATGACCCGCTGCACCGTGACGGTTTCTGCACGCGCGGGTGCGGCGATCAGCAGTACAACCGCCAAGGCGAGCAGAAGAGGGTTGAGCAGAAGTGGGGTGAGGCGGCCTTGCATCATCATCGTGCCCCTGGTCACAACGCCGGTGCCGGTTCGGGGTCCGGCCGCAGCCAAGTGGTGACCGACCGATTGCGATCGATGACCGACTCCAGGGCAATGCGCGCCTGCTCCGCCGTGACCCGGTCGATCCGCTCCGGCCAGGCCTCCACGTCCTCGGCGGTCAGGCCGATCACCAGAGCCTGCCCCAGCACCTGGGCAGCCGTACCGACGGAATCGCGCGCGTACACGGCGTCGGCCAGCATGCGGCGCTTGGCCCTGTCCACCTCCTCCTCGGAGAAACCTCCGTCGACGGTCTCCGCCAGGATCGCATCGACCGCTGCGTCGAGGTCCTCCAATGACACGCCGGGGCGCGGCCGGGCGAACACCACGAAGCGGGCCGGCCCCAGCACCGAAGGGCTGTAGGACGCGCCGGCCGACACGGCGAGTCCCTCGGTCACCACCAGCCGCTGGTACAGCCGGCTGGTCGGTCCGGTACCGAGGATGCGCGCCGCCACCTGCAGCGGGTAGGCGAAGCGCTCCGGATCGGGTTTTTCGCCGGCACTGACGCCGGAGAGATAGCCGGGCGCCAGGTAGGTGCGGCTCCAGGCCGGCTCCTGCACCCGTGCATCGAACAGCTTGGCGTGCCGCGGGCCGGCCTGCGGGGGTTCCTTTTGGATCTGCCAGGTGGGCGTGTCAGCGGCGGGTATCGCGCCGTAGTGCCGCTCGGCCATGGGCCCAAGCTCCTCGGCGGTGATGTCTCCCACCACCACCAGCACGGCGTTGGCGGGCGTGTACCATTGCCGGTAGAAGGCGAGCAGGTCGTCGAGGCCGATCGCCTCGATCTCATGCTCCCAGCCGATCACCGGGCGCCGATAGGGCGCGTTGAGGAACAGGGCCGCATCGGCCAGCTCAGCCAAAATGGCGGATGGGTTGTTGTCGACCCGCTGGCGGCGTTCTTCCAGGATCACCTGACGCTCGACCTCCACCTGCTCGAGAGTGATCGTGAGGTTGGTCATCCGGTCGGCTTCCAGCTCCATGACCATCTCCAGGTGCTCCCGGGCGATGGTCTGGAAGTAGCCGGTGAAATCATAGGAGGTGAAGGCGTTCTCCCGGCCGCCGACCCGAGCCACCTGGCGGGAGAACACCCCGGGTTCGACCGTCTCCGTTCCCTTGAACATCATGTGCTCGAGAAAATGGGCGATGCCGGAGAACCCGGGCGGTTCGTGGGCGGCGCCGACGCCGTACCACACCATGTGCGTGACCACCGGGATGCGGTGGTCGGACACCACCACCACCCGGAGGCCGTTGTCGAGGGTGAAGCTGTCCGGTTGGAACACCTGGGCGCGGGCGCCCGGCCAGGTGACGCCGAGCAGCATGACGGCCACAGCAAGGCCGAGAATCGCAAAACGGACATGAAGCCGGGGCACGGCAAACACTCCACGAAAAAGCCGACGGCCCGAAACGGGCAGTTGCGCGCTCACGCGCGGCAACACACCCTGACTTGGGCGTCAACCGGTTGCCGATCAACGTCGGGCACGGGCAGGTCGGCGCACTTGGCCCAACGTTCCTGGCGCCCCTGATCCCACAGGATCACCGGATCAGTTGAAGATGCCTTCCAGCATGGACCGGCGCCGGCGTTCGATGGTGGGGGTGGTGCCGGCGGTGACGCCGCGGCCGAGCGCCTGGTTCTCGTGGATGCGCCGGGCCTCCTCCACCGGGTCGACCAAGGTGCCGTACTCGGTGGGCGTGGTCCAGAACATCAGCCGTTCGGTGAAGGTGCGATCCTTCTCCGCCAGGATGGTGGTTTCCTGGTTGACCAGGCTGCGGATGGTCGGATCGACTCCGACGGCGCCGCTCCGGTCCAGGATCGCAAACGTGCCACTGGACACATTCGGCCCCGGGTTGCCGATGCCCGGACCGTACGACGCCGAGGCGAGACCTTGGCCGAACACGGCAGATCGGGCTTCATCACGCGGCATCACCGCGCTGGCCTGCGTTCCCGGCGCCGGCGGCCGCAGGCCGTAATCCGGTGGCAGAGTCAACGGTGCGCGGGTGTAGATCGCAAACTCGTCGGGTGCGCGCTTGCCAAGGCCCAGGGCCTCCTTGGCACTCCCCCCGCAGCCGGCGACCATCAAGGCCGCGCCGGCGCAGAGCGAAACGGTCCGGATCAGCCTGTACACAACTCCGCTCCTTCTCCTGACCATGCAGAGGCCGTCTATCCCGTATCCTGACGCCCCTAATCCTGACGCCACTGATCCTAACGTTTGTGGCCCGGCGCCAGCAAGGCATCCGCCACCACCATCACCGCGCCGATGGTGATCATGGTATCGGCAAGATTGAATGCCGGCCAGTGGAATCCCATCACATGGAAATCGAGAAAATCGGCGACGGCGCCATAAAGGATCCGGTCAATGACGTTGCCGACCGCGCCGCCGATGATGAAGGCGAGGGCCATGCCCAGAAACAACCGCTCGATCCGGTAAAGCCACACCAGCAGAGCCGCCACCACTACGGCGGCGATTGTCGGCAGCAGCCAGGCGGCGGCTGCGCCCGCCTCCCGGAACAGTCCGAAGCTGACGCCGGGATTCCAGGTCATCACCAGGTTGAAGAACGGCGTCACCTCGATCACCCGGGGCGGGTCCATCACCCGATGGACAATCCACCATTTCGACAGTTGGTCGAGGGCGATGATGACGGCGGCAACGGCGAGCCCCGGCCGGAAGGCCCGGGCCGGACGCGGGATGCGCGGCACCTTACTCGGCCGCCGCGAGATGGCGTTCCACCGCATCGGCACAGCGCTGGCAGATATCCGGATGATCGCGCCTCCGGCCCACCTCTTCCAGCACCTTCCAGCAGCGCTGGCACTTGCTGCCCGGTGCCGGTGCCACCTCAACCGCGACGCCCGGGACATCGGGCAGGCTGAAGGCATCCGGCGGTGCAGGCGCATCGGTGAAGGCTGCCCCGGAGGTGATGAACAGTTCGGCCAGGTCAACGCCGGCGGTCGCCTGGCGGAACGGCGAATCGACCGGGAGGTAGATCAACGGACTCGCCTGCAGGCTGGAGCCGATGCGCTTGGCCGCCCGTTCCACCTCCAACGCACCGGTGACCACCCGACGCAAGGTGCGCACGGTATCCCAATGCTCCGCCAGCGCATCATCCCGCCAGGACTCCGGCACGTCCGGGAACAGCCGAAGGTGTACGCTTTCGTCGGCACCGGGATTTCGGGCGAGCCACGCCTCCTCCGCGGTGAAGCAGAGGAACGGTGCCAGCCAGGCGGTCAGGTGATCGAACAGCAGGTCAAGCACGGTGCGTGCCGCCCGTCGCGTCGGGGCGCCACGGGGATCGCAATACAGGCTGTCCTTGCGGACATCGAAGTAGAACGCGGAAAGATCGACCGCGCAGAAGCTGTGGAGCTCGGCAAAGAAGCGGTGGAACTCGAAGCCGTCGCAGGCCGCGCGCAGGTCCCGGTCCAGCATCCACAACCGGTGCAGCACCCAGCGTTCCAGTTCCGGCATCTCAGTGGCCGGGACCCGTTCGCTCGGATCGAAACCGGCCAGGTTGCCGAGCAGGAACCGCAGCGTGTTGCGCAGCCGACGGTAGACGTCGGCATGCTGCTTCAGGATGTCCTTGCCGATCCGCAGGTCCTCGGAGTAGTCCGAACCCACCACCCAGAGCCTGAGGACATCGGCACCGAGCCGGTCCACCACCTGCTGCGGCGCCACCACGTTGCCGAGGGACTTGGACATCTTCTGCCCGTCTTCGGCCAGGACGAACCCGTGGGTCAGCACCGCCTCGTAGGGCGCGCGTCCCCGGGTGCCGCAGGATTCAAGCAGCGACGAATGGAACCAGCCGCGATGCTGGTCGGTGCCCTCCAGGTACAGTGAGGCCGGCCACCTGAGGTCCGGGCGCTGCTCCAGCACGAAGCTGTGGGTGGCACCGGAATCGAACCAGACGTCCAGGATGTCGGTCACCGCCTCGAAGTCCGCGGGATCGTACTCCGGGGCAAGGAAGCGTTCCGGCGGCGACGAGAACCACGCATCGGCCCCTTCGGCGGCAACCGCGTCGGCGATCCGGTCCAACACCTTCTGATCGCGCAGCGGCTCCCCGGTGGCGCGTTTGACGAATACGGTGATCGGCACTCCCCAGGCCCGCTGGCGGGAGACGCACCAGTCGGGCCGGGTCTCGATCATCCCGCGAAGCCGGCGCTGGCCCGACGGCGGCACGAACCGGGTGGCATCGATGGCGGCCAGCGCAAGCTGCCGCAAGCCGCCGGTGGTCATGCTGATGAACCATTGCGGCGTGTTGCGAAAGATCAGGGGTGCCTTGGACCGCCAGGAATGGGGGTAGCTGTGCACCAGCCGCGCCGAGGCCAGCAACGCCCCCGAGCCGGTGAGCGCCTGGATGACCGCGGCATCCGCATCCCCGGCCTTGCCGTCGTCGGTCAGGACCCGCCGGCCGGCGAACAACGGCACATGATCGAAGAAGCGGCCGTCCGGGCCCACTGTCTCGGGCACCGGCACGCCATGACGCATGCCGAGCTCCCAGTCGTCGGCGCCGTGGCCGGGGGCGATGTGGACGAAGCCGGTGCCGGTCTCCACGTCGACGAACTCCGCCGGCAGCAGCGGCACCGGGAACTCGAAGCCCTGGCCGTGAAGCGGATGGCGTGACACACTGCCGGCAAGGTCTCGACCCTTGCAGCGTGCGATCACGCGGTGGCCGACCACCCCGGCTCGGGCCACGAAATCGGCCACCAGGGATTCCGCCACCACCAGCCGATCGCCGGCCTTGCAGGCGCTGCCGCTCGCGGACTCCACCACCTCGATCACGGCGTAATCGACATCCTCGCCGTAGGCCACGGCGCGGTTGCCGGGAATGGTCCACGGCGTGGTCGTCCAGATCACCACCGCCGCACCGGCCAGCGCCGGCAGCGATGCCGAGGCCACCTCGAAGCGCACGTCGATGCTGGTGGAGGTGTGGTCGTGATACTCCACCTCCGCCTCCGCCAGGGCGGTCCGCTCGACCACCGACCACAGCACCGGCTTCGCCCCCTTGTACAGGCCGCCGTTCATCAGGAACTTGCCGATCTCCCGCACGATCTGCGCTTCGGCGTCAAAGCTCATGGTGGAGTAGGGGTGTTCCCAGTCGCCGACCACGCCGAGCCGCTTGAACTCCTCACGCTGGATGTCAATCCACTCCGCGGCGAAGTCCCGGCACTCCCGCCGGAACCGGACGATCGGCACTTGGTCCTTGTCCTGGCCGGCGGCGCGGTAGCGTTCTTCGATCTTCCATTCGATCGGCAGCCCGTGGCAGTCCCAGCCGGGCACGTAGTTGGCATCCTTCCCCAGCATCTGCTGGGACCGGTTGATCACATCCTTGAGGATTTTGTTGAGGGCGGTGCCGATGTGCAGGTGACCGTTGGCATAGGGCGGACCGTCGTGCAGCACGAACGGCT
The DNA here is from genome assembly GCA_007694935.1 of Rhodospirillales bacterium. GTDB lineage: Bacteria > Pseudomonadota > Alphaproteobacteria > Rhodospirillales > Defluviicoccaceae > REEP01. The sequence goes on along the minus strand of REES01000139.1, from coordinate 54,553 downwards.
CCCGGTCCCGGGAGGCTTCCCGCAGACGGCGGTACAGGTTCAGCCCCTCCCAGCGGGCGAGCAGTTGCGGTTCCCGCTCCGGCAGGCCGGCCTTCATGGGGAACGGCGTCTCCGGCAGGAACAGGGTCGCCTTGTAGTCCATGATCATGTTCCGGAAACTTGGCTGCTGTCCCGCGGCGCATCGGTCAGGTCGGCAAGCAGGAGCCGCGCCCGGGCGGAATCGACGGCGATTTGTGCCTTCAAACCGTCAAGCCCGTCAAACCTCTTTTCCGCCCGCAGATAGTGGCAGAGACGCACCCGCGCATGGCGGCCGTAAAGGTCGTCGTCCGTATCGAACAGGTGTGCCTCCAGCAATGGTTCGGTGCCGCCGAAACTGGGCCGCACGCCGATGTTGGCGATGCCGTTTCGCCATGGTCCGTCCTCGATGGCGACCCCCACGGCATAGACCCCGAACGCGGGCCGGATGTAGTCGCCGAGGGCGATGTTTGCGGTGGGGTAGCCGATGGTGCGCCCGCGGCGTTCGCCCTGGACGATGCGCCCCTCGATCTCGAACGGGCGGCCGAGCAGGCGATTGGCCCGGTCCAGGTCACCCTGTCGCAACGCATCGCGGATACGCGTGGATGAGTACGGTTCGCCGTCGGGGCTCTTCACCTCGTGGACGCAGGTGTAGTCGAAATCGAAGGTCTTGCCGAGTTCCAGAAGGAGGTCGGGATGTCCCTCGCGGCCGCGGCCGAAGTGAAAGTCATGGCCCGAGATCACGGCGCGCGCAGCCAGCCCGTGAACCAGGATCTCCTCGACGAAACGGACCGCCGCCAGGGTCGCGAACTCGGCATTGAACGGCACAACCACCATCACGTCGACGCCCATGGCCTCGATCAGGCGTGCCTTGGCGTGGAAGGTGGTGAGACGGAACGGCGGCGCATCAGGGTGGAAGACGGAGCGCGGATGCGGCTCCAGCGTCAGCACCGACCACGGCACCCCGGTGGAGCGGGCGATCCGACCGGCCTCGCCAATGACCGCCTGATGACCCAGGTGGACACCGTCGAAATTGCCGATGGCGACCGCGCCGGACCGGGCGTCGGGCGGCAGGTTGTCGTAGTGGCGGAACAGGCGCATGGCCGATAGGTGTCAGCACCGCCCCCGCGGGTCAAGCGGGAACCGCGATGCCTTGCCGCACGTGCGAACATTCCCGCTTCCGGCGTGATGGCCGGGCCTCGCCCGGCCCCCGCAGAAAGCGGGAACCGCGTCACCCCTTGGATGGCACCATCAACACGGCTTCACCTTCGATCACTGTCTTGTCGTCCACCGTGCACACGGTATCCAACGTGACGAGCTTCTTGGCCGCGTTGATGCTCTTCACCGTGACCGAGGCGATCAAGGTCTCCCCGGCCCGGACCGGTGCCTTGAACCTGAGGGTCTGGTTGACGTAGATGCAGCCAGGACCCGGCAGCTTGGTGCCGAGCACGGCGGAGATCAACGACGCGCCGAAGATCCCGTGGGCGATCCGGCCCTTGAACATGGTTTTCTTGGCGAAATCGTCGTTGAGGTGAACCGGATTGGTGTCGCCTGAAATCCCGGCGAACAGCACGATATCGGCATCGGTGACCGTCTTGCCGAAGGAAGCACTCATCCCCTCGCTCAGATCCTCGACATAATAGCCGTGCAGGTCCTCCATGGCGTCTTCCCCCTGGGTCCGGGCGCGCCTTGGTCGATAGACCGCATCGGCCACCGCGGCGCGCGGTTGATGTGCAGTGCAACAGCCAAGGCCCAACACTAGCCGGTCCACACCTCGGGAACAATGGCCGGCTGCGCAACGTCGCGCGGCGAAAACCGTCCGCAGGCGGACCAACGATGCACGCGGCCGAAGTTCCGGGTCATTATGGGCGGGGCCGGTGGCGAACCAGGGGCGGTGACGTCGCGCCGACGCGGGTCCGTCGCTTTGCGGTCTTCGGAGCCGACGCGGGTCCGCCGCGGTGGGACGTCTTGGCCATGTCCCGCTTGTGCGCGTCCCGAGGGGCGAAGTCGTGGTCCCGGAACAGGGCCGACCGGCCGGCGCGGGTTCCATCCCGTTCCTCGATCAGGCGAAGCGTCCGGGTCACGGTGGGGTCGCGGTCGGGCGTCCGATGACCGGCCAGCACATGCGCCCTGGCGATGGCCCGGACAGCCCGAAGGATGCCGCCGTAGTGAAGTCGGGCCTCGCACCAGCGGGCATAGGCGGCCACCGTCCAGGGGTGTGCCGGCAGCGCCTGGAGGCGGCGGCGGCGACACCAGGCGCTGAAATCGAGCCAGAGCTTGTCGCGCATGCGCGCTGTCATGTGCCGCAACCCAAGGCTGCGCCGACCGTAGAATCGGCATCCTACACGTTTGTCATCGTGCGCGGAAGCAGCCCGGACGGTTGATGTCGTGACAGCTCGATGTCGCGTCGGCGCTGCTGGCGCTTCCCGCCGGGGCCGGCCGCTCGTGTCCGGGTGTCAGGACCCGCGGGCGGTCGCCACCAGTTCCTCAAGTGTATCCAAGCCGACCGCACCCGGCACCACCTCGTCCCCGATGACGAACGCCGGGGTGCCGCGGATGTCGATTTGCCGGGCGAGTTCCAGGTTGCTGCGAAGGGCAGCGTCAATCCTGGGATCGGCCATGGCATCTTCGAGCTGCACCGGATCGATCCCCATCTCCGCCGCCACCTCAAGGGCCTTGGTCCGGCCGATGGTGCCGCGCGATTGCATCAGCGCCATGTGGAAGGGAAGATATGCCTCAGGATCAAGAATGAAGACCGCGAGGGCCGCCCGCGCCGCGTCCACTGACTCCTGCCCGAGAATGGGAAACTCCTTGAAGACGTAGCGCACGTTGCCGTCGGCCGCCAAGTGAGCCTGGATATCCGGCACCACCCGCCGGCAGAAGCCGCAATTGTAATCGAAGAATTCCACCACGGTGACGTCGCCATCCGGATTGCCGGCAACCGGCGACATGGGGTTGTTCTCCAGCCGGTCGCGCGCGTCCGCGACCGCGGCTTGGGCCTGTTCCCGACCTTCCGCCTCCGCCCGGGCCTGATGGGCCCGCAAGGATTCCAGCATGACCTCGGGGTTCTGCAGAATAAACTCGCGCACCAGCGTGCGCACCGCTTCCTCCTGGACCGGGCTCAGCGCCCTGTCCCCGGCGTGGACCGGACCGGGCGCCATCGCCAGGCCGCTCCCTGCGATCACCGCGCCCGCCATCATCGCTGCTTGGGCGAATCGCTGAACCCGATCAGCCGCCATGCTCGCTATCTCCATGCTCGGTTTCGGTCGCCATGTCACCGGCTGCGACGGGTTCCGTCCGCCGTCGCGGCGACTGACGCTACCGACTGGCGCTACAGTGGCGTCCGCGCTCTCACGACGCAATGCCCGGCTTCACCTGCGCGCATGCTGATCACGTGAATGTCATGGCGGTCGGGGGTCGCGGCCGTCGGCTTCCGGTGTGCCGGCATCAGTTGCGCCGGCGCTGCTGCTGCTCCGCGGCCCGCTCCACATCCTGGGCCTGCAGCCAGCCGCGGGAGCCCCGGGGTAGCAGTTGCTGCGCCTTCCCGGCATGGAAGGCGGCGGCGTCGGCGCGGCCGGTGAGAAGCGCTTCTTCCGCCTGGGCGAGGGCGCTGTCGCCCATGTTGCCGAGCCGTCCGTGGGCGATCGCGAGCTGGCGCCAGGCAAAGGCATTGCTGCGATCCCGCAACAGGCCGGCCTCGAGGTTGCGCACCGCGTCCTCCAGCAGGTCCGGCCGGTCCAGGGCGATCTGCACCCGCGCCAGTTCGACCCGGAGCAGGGGCGCGTCGGGGATCAGGGTCACCGCGGCCTGGTAGGGCCCGAGCGCCTGCTCCGGCCGGCCGTGCTCGAACAATATCTGGCCCTTGAGTTCATGGAAGTAGGCGTTTTGCGGTTCCAGCCGCAGCAGCGCATCCACCTCCGCGAGCGCTCGCTGCAGGTCTGCCCGCCGGTGCCAAGCCACCGTCCGGGCATAGCGTGCCTCGATGCTGGTGTCGGTTTCCGGGTACCGGCGCAGCACGAGGTCGGGCGGTTGCAGAAAGCCGACCAGCTTGGCCACCATCCGGCCATGCATCTCGTCAAAGCCCGCGGGCGACGGGGCATCGGCATGGCGGGATCGCGCGAGATGCGCTTTGAGCGCTTCGATGCGCTCCCGGGTTATCGGGTGGGTGCGGAGATAGGGATCCTGGCGACCGACCGCCAGCAATTCCTGATCCTCCATCTTCTCCAGAAACTGCAGAAGGCCGCGCGATGACTGCCCGGTGGCATCGAGCAATCGCATGGCGGCGCTGTCGGCCGCCCCTTCCTGGGTGCGGGTGTAGCGGAGGAAGGTTCGAAGCGCAGCTTCCTCACCGGTCCGCGCGATGGCACTGCCGACATCCGCCCGTCCCGTGGCGATGCCGGCGGCAATTCCGGCCACGAGGCCGATAATGGCCTCGACGGTGGCATTGCGCATGGCGTCGTGCATGCGGGCGAGGTGGCCGCCCTCGATGTGGCCGACTTCATGGGCAATCACGCCGATGAGCTGATTCGGCGACTCGCTCTGCATCAGCAGGCCGGTGTTGAGGAACATTCGCTGGCCGCCGGCAACGAAAGCGTTGATGCTGTTGTCCCTGACCAGATAGATCTCCACCGCGGTGGGGTCGAGGCCGGCAGCGCGGAACACCGGGGTCGAATAGGCGAGAATGGTGCGTTCGATCTCGGTATCCCGGATTATCTGGACGCGCTGAGCCGAGGCCGACGGAGGCACCAGGGTGGCGGCCAATGCGACAACCACGATGACGCAGACGCGGAGCAGGCGGTTCGACACGGTGGGCATCTCGATCTGTTTCAAGGTAGGTAATCGCCGGAGGCGGTGGGGTCAAATCGCCGGCCTGTTGGTCGCGGTCCAGATGGCGGCGGGCTTGACGGCCTGCGGCGGCTCCGACCGGGAACTCGGCACCGTCGGCTATGTGGAAGGATTCCTTGGCGGCGTCGCTGCCGACGAGCCTCAGGCCGCACTGATCGGGCGCGACGTGCTGTCGGCGGGCGGCACCGCTGCCGATGCCGTGGTGGCGATGTATTTCGCCTCGGCGGTGACCCTGCCGTCATCGGCCAGCCTCGGCGGCGGCGGCGTCTGTCTCGGCTTCGACCGCGCGAGTGGGCAAGTGGCCGCCATCGAGTTTCTCGCCCGCGCGCCTCAGGACAGCGGTGGCGACCGGCCGGTTGCCGTACCCGGCAACGTGCGCGGCTTTTTCGCCTTTCATGCACGCTTCGGGCGGTTGCGCTGGTCTCAGGTGCTGGCGCCGGCGGAGAACCTGGCCCGGTTCGGGGCACCGGTGTCGCGCGCGCTGGCGAACGATATGGCTGAGGTAGCCGCCGCTCTGGAGGCGGAGCCCAGCATGCGACGGGCCTTCGGCGTTCCGGCGGAACGACGACTGGTTCGGGCAGGCGACATGCTGCGGCAGGTCGAACTCGCGGCAGTGCTGGGGCGGGTCCGTGCCGAAGGGGCGGGGGCCTTTTACACCGGTTCCTTGGCCCGCCAACTCGCCGAGGGTGTGGAAGCCGCCGGCGGTCGGCTCTCCATGGACGACCTGCGGAACTATGCGCCGGAGTGGCGCCCCTCCGTCCGGGTCGCCATGGGCAACCACGTAATCCATTTCGCGTCGCCGCCGCCCCATGGTGGCGCGCGCGCGGCGGACATGTTGACATACCTGATGGATCGCGGCGGCTACCGCCGGGCCGATACCGAAGGCCGGCTGGCCGCGATCGCCGAAGCCGGTCTGGCGATGCACGCCAGATCGGGCAGTGCCGGCGGCGAGTCGCTGGAGAACCCGTCGGCGGCCACCTTTGTCGCTGCGGATCGTGAAGGTTCGGCGGCAGTGTGTGCGGTCACTCTCAACAGCCTGTTCGGGACCGGCCGGGTCGTTGCCGACCTCGGCATCGTCCTGGCGGCGGCGCCGGGGCCGGGCGGCCGCGGCGCTACCGCCCTTGGGCCGATGCTGATGGTGAACGAGAACGTGCGGAGTTTCTTTCTTGCCGCAGCGGCTTCCGGTGGCGCGGCGGCCCCCGGTGCCCTCGTTCAGGTGGCAGCCGACGTGCTGATTGCGGACGAACCGCTTCCCCGGGCCCTGGCCGCACCCCGGCTTCTGGCCGGTCCGATGCCGGGCCTGGTCCACGCCGAACCCGGTGCTGCGGCGGCAGCGCAGCGGGTGGCCGCCGGCCTGGGCCGTCGCGTCGTCGGGCTGCCGTCGCTCGGTAAGGTCAATGTCGTCGCCTGCCCGGAGGGGCTGCCACCGCGGCCGCAAAGCTGTGTCGCCGGCCACGATCCGCGCGGTCTGGGCCTCGCGGTGATGGCGGATTGATCGGGACAACCATGCCGGACCAAGGCACGCCCGTCGATTCGCCCCGGATCGCCCGCCGCGGCGGGATTCCCCCTTTCATCGTGATGGACGTGATGCGGGCGGCCAACGAGCGCGCCGCGGCCGGCGGCGACGTCTTGCACCTGGAGGTGGGGCAGCCCGGCACCGGGGTGCCGGCGCCCGTCCTGGACGCGGTCCGGGATGCCATGACCCGGGACCGGCTCGGCTACACCGATGCCCTGGGGCTGGAGCCACTCCGCCGGCGGATTGCCCGCCACTACGGCGAGGTGTACGACGTCGATCTGGACTGGCGCCGCGTCGTGGTTACCGCCGGGGCGTCCGGCGCGTTCATCCTGGGTTTCCTCGCGGCCTTCGATGCCGGCCACCGGGTGGCGCTGGCCAGTCCCGGCTATCCGGCCTACCGCAACATCCTAACCGCCCTGGGCGTCACCCCCGTGGCCATCCCGGCCGATGCGGCCAGCAATTTTCAGCCGACCGTGGACCATCTGGATCAGGCCGCGGCGGCGGCGCCCTTGGCCGGCTTGATCGTCGCCAGTCCCGCCAATCCGACCGGCACCATGCTCCGGCGCCAACAGCTCGACGACCTTGCCGGGTGGTGTGCCGGCCACGGTGCGTGGCTGGTCTCGGATGAGATCTATCACGGCATCACCTATGCCGGGGCCGCGGAGACGCTCCTGGCGCTGACCGGCGACGCCATCGTCGTCAACAGCTTTTCCAAGTACTACGCGATGACCGGCTGGCGGCTGGGCTGGATGGTGGTGCCGGAGCGGTTGTTGCGCCCGGTGGAATGCCTCGCCCAGAACCTGTTCATCAGCCCGTCAGCGCCGGCCCAGCATGCGGCGATCGCAGCATTCGACTGCCGCGCCGTGCTGGATGCCAACGTCGCCCGTTACGCGCGCAACCGCGACGTGCTGTTGCGTGCGTTGCCGCGGGCAGGGCTGACCAGGCTGGCGGCAGCCGAGGGTGCCTTCTACGTCTATGCCGACATCGGGGCGCTGACCGATGACAGCCAGGCCTTCTGCCGGCGGCTGCTGGCGGAGACCGGAGTTGCCGTGACGCCGGGAATCGATTTCGATCCCGCGCGGGGGCATCGGTTCATCCGCCTTTCCTTTGCCGGTCCCGAATCCGAGATCGTCGAGGCTGCGCGCCGGCTGGTGGCCTGGCTGGGCTGACCCGGCGGCCGCTACTCCAGCGACCGTCGCCACCAGCCGCGGCGGCGGCTATCGGCGGCGCCGTCGTCGCCGCTGCCGACGTGGACGACGACAGAGTGGCCGGCTCCCCGGCCTTCGGCCACCGGTTCGTCATCGGCGGTGTCGGCCTCGTCATCGCCGGCCACATCGGACCCGTCCATCTGCGGACCGGCCGACTCCGGCACGGCCCGCTGGTCCGCGTCGTGCCTCATGGGGACCGCGCTGGACTCTCCGTTGGCCGGGGGTGACGGCTCACCCCAGCCGCCGGCAACCATCGGCGCCGCCATCTCCACCTCGGCGAGCGCCTCCTCCGTCACGGGTTCGGCGGGCTCGGTGCCCGGCGTCGGTTGCATGGTCGCAGGGGCCATCGGCTCCGGTGCGTGTTCTGGCGCTTCGGATGGCGCTTCCGCCTCCACCGGCCCGCCAGGCGTTTCTGATCCGGGTTCGTCATGGGCGACGCCGATCACATCGAATGGGGCGCCGGTGCCATCGGGTGCCATCCCCGCGGTCACCCCCGGCGCCTCGGGGCCAGCCTCATCCGCCGTTGCGAGCGCGTCGCGATCCTCGAAACCATGGTCATGGTCATGATCAGTGGCGGGGCCGGCCAGCAGAGTGCCCGGACCGGGCAGGCTGGAGAAGGGACCAGTCGCGTAGCCGGTCGCCGCTTCGGCTTCGGCTTCGACTGCTTCTTCCCCGGACCGCCGGGGTCGGCGGCGGCCGCCGCGTCGCCCGCGTCGCCGGCGCTTCTTGGCAAGAGAGGCCGCATCCTCCGACTGCTCTGCGTCGTGGCGATCGCTCCCGGCGTCGGCCGCTTCGTCTGCCTCCATGGTTTCGGTCTCGTCGGAGATACCGTCTTCGGCGTCGGCAGGGGCGGTCTCGTCGGTGTCGGAAGCGGCGACCTCGGTCGTCTCGCCTTCGGTCCGGCCCCGTCGGCGCGGGCGTCGCCGCCGGCTCCGCTTGGCATCGTCGCCGCGTTCGGCCATGGCGCCGGCGGCGTCCTCGACCTCGGCGCCGTCCGCCTCCACCAGCTCCTCCACGATCGGCATCGGTTCCGCCTCGACCGGCGGCTCTCCGCTCACCTCGATCTCGAAGTGCGGCGGCGGCAGGTCGTCCCGCGGCATGACGCTGATCCCGACCTGGAACCGATCCTCGATCGCCAGCAAAGCCTTGCGCTTCTGGTTGAGGAGGTAGAACGCGACCGTTGTCGGCATTGCGGCGTTGACGGTTCCGGCCTTGCCGTCCATCAGGGTCTGCTCGATCCGGCGAAGGATGGCGAGTGCGGTGGATTCCTTGCTCCGCCGCAGGCCGGTGCCGGAACAGCTTGGACAGACCTCGAAGCTGGTCTCCAGCAGGCTGGGCCTCAGCCGCTGGCGGGACAGCTCGAGAAGTCCGAACGGGCTGATGCGTCCGATCTGCACCCGGGCCCGGTCCAGCTTCATCGCCTCCTTGAGACGGCGCTCGACTTGGCCCTGGTTGCGGGTGTTCTCCATGTCGATGAAGTCGACGACGATCAGGCCGGCAAGGTCACGCAGCCGGAGCTGGCGGGCGATCTCGTCACACGCCTCCAGATTGGTCCGAAGGGCGGTTTCCTCAATGTGACGTTCCCGCGTCGATCGTCCCGAGTTGACGTCCACAGCCACCAGGGCCTCGGTGGGATTGAGGACGATCGAGCCGCCGCTTTTCAGCCCAACGAACGGAAGGTGCAGCGCTTCCAGTTCGTTGTGGACGTTGTATCGAAGAAACAGCGGCCGTCGCGCCTCTTCATAGAGCTTCACCCGCTTGGCATGGCTCGGAATGAACAACCTCATGAAATCCTTGGCGGTGCGATAGGCGGTCTCGCCTTCAACCAGGATCTCGTCGGTGCTTCGGTCGTAGAGATCGCGGATCGACCGCTTGATCAGGTTTCCTTCCTCGTAGACGAGCGTCGGGGCCATGGACTTGAGCGTGACTTCGCGGATGCTGCTCCACAACCGGATCAGGTACTCGTAGTCCCGGCGAATCTCCGCCTTGCTTCGCTCCGAGCCGGCGGTTCGCAGGATGACCGCCATTCCCTCCGGAACGCCGAGTTCGCCCACGATTTTTTTCAACCGTTTGCGATCGGTGGCGCTGGTGATCTTGCGCGAGATGCCACCGCCCCGAACGGTATTGGGCATCAGCACGCAATACCGCCCGGCCAGGGACAGATAGGTCGTCAGCGCCGCCCCCTTGGTGCCCCGCTCCTCCTTGGTCACCTGGACGAGCAGGATCTGTCGGCGCTTGATGACCTCCTGGATCTTGTAGTGGCGCGACGATGGCCGAACGTGCGGCAACTCGACGTCGTCCTCGTCATCGTCGACGCCGCCCACGGTGTCGACGCCGTCACCGTTGTCGGTGGCGTTCTCCACGGGCTTCGCCGCGTCCGCCACCTGCTCCGCCGCCGCCTGCTCGGCCAGCAGAGCTTCCCGGTCAGCGACCGGGATCTGGTAGTAGTCGGGGTGGATCTCGTTGAAAGCCAGGAAGCCGTGACGATTGCCGCCATATTCGACGAATGCCGCCTGCAGCGACGGTTCGACGCGTGTGACCTTGGCGAGATAAATATTGCCCTTGAGTTGACGCCGGGATGCGACCTCGACGTCGTAGTCAGTGAGCCGGTCTCCTTCGATGACGGCAACACGGGTCTCTTCCGGGTGGGCCGCATCGAGCAACATACGTTTGATGGCCATGAATTCCTGTTCTCCGGAACGCATCGACGGGGCGCGGAGCGGGTCGGCGCCGGATGCGCATAGCGTTGTTGGTTGAGGGGGTGCCGCGGGCGGCAGCAATCGGCGGTATCACCCGGCCGCGGGCGGCGGGGTGGGACCGAATCGATCGCGCTGCACTCATGGGCATGGAAATCAACGTCCTCAGAAGCAGCACCGGCCAACCTTGCGACGCCGTTCCGGAACCCTCACACGCGAACCGTGGCGTCGCTCATCCGCAACACCTGCTCAACAAAGCGACGCGCCGGCAGGGCTCCGAACGAAGGCCAATGCGCCATTAACATACAGGCAGGATTAGGTTTCCACAATCGCGAAATCATGCTACGGCGCGTGGCGCGCTCGCGAGGGAGCCTCCTTGGGCATTGAAAAACCGCGGAAAATGGCGGTAAATCCAGGCCGACTGAGCACAGCCGGATGGATCGACATGGGCGGGCAGGATCGCACTCTTTGGTGGTGGTGGCTGCGAACGGCGGCTGTGCTCGCGGTTGTCCTGTCGGTTCAGGCGGCAGCCTTTCCGGCGCTGGCCCAAGGCGTTCTCTCGATCCTTGATGCCCGGGTGGCCCAGCACGAATCGATGACCCGGGTGGTCCTCGAGACCAGCGGCAAGGTGGATTACGACATCTTCGCGCTCGGCGAGCCCTGCCGGATCGTGATCGACCTGACGGAGGCCCGCTGGACCCTGCGCGATCGCGACCTGCCGGTGACGGACCCGCTGATCAGCCGCGTGCGCTATGGCGTGTTCCGGCCGGGGACATCGCGGGTGGTTCTCGAGTGCCGCAAGCCGGTCGGGGTCGACGGGGCTGTGCTGGTGGAACGTATGGACGGTCGCGGCTACCGCCTGGTGGTCGATCTGGTGGAGGTCCCGCCCATCCTGTTTGCCCAGTACCTGCGGACTACGGCACACTCGGTGGTGCGCCCGACGCCGTCGGCGGCAAGGCTGCCGCAGGTTCAGCCTTTACCCCAGGCCAGTATCGGCAAAGCACGCTTCGGGGTTCCCACCCCGAAGCCGCCTCCGGTTCGGCGCCGTCCGGTGATCGTTCTCGACCCGGGTCATGGCGGGGCGGACCCGGGTGCGATCAGCCGGTCCGGCGTGTACGAGAAGCATGTGACCCTGGCGGCAGCGCGGTTGCTGCGAGAGGAGTTGCAGGCGCTCGGCCGCTACACTGTCGTCCTGACCCGGGACGACGACCGGTTGATTCGTTTGCAGGATCGGGTGGCGCGGGCACGCTCGGCCAATGCGGACGTGTTCATTTCCTTGCATGCTGACACCAATCCCGACCCCCGCGTGCGGGGCGTTTCCGTGTATACCCTCTCCGAGCGGGCATCGGATGCCGAAGCCGCGGCCCTTGCCGAACGGGAGAACAAGGCCGATCTGATCGCTGGTGTGGATCTGTCGCACGAGGCGCCGGAGGTGGCGAGCATTCTTATCAACCTGGCGCAGCGCGAGACGATGAACCAGTCCGCGCAGTTCGCAACCATGCTGGTGCACGAACTCGGGCGGGAGACCAGCTTGTTGCGCAATACCCATCGGTTCGCCGGCTTTGCTGTCCTCAAGGCGCCCGATGTGCCGTCCGTGCTGGTCGAACTCGGGCATCTCTCCAACGACGAGGACGCCCGCCGGCTCCAGCAACCGGCCTATCTCCGGCGATTGGCCCGGGCCATCGCCCGCGGCGTCGACACCTACTTCGTCGGCGTCGCTCAGGCGCAACGATAACGGCCGGTCCGGTACGGTTCTGGTCCCCGCGGAAGTGAGCGGGGTCGCAGACGGGAAGTCGGCGTGACGGGATATCGGGGATGAACCAGAACGAACTGAACGGCCCTCGCGAGCGTGTCGTTCCGCAAGCGCCGCCGAGGCCGGAAGGCGGCGCACCCGCCGCACCGACGAAACGGCGTCGCCGGCGCCCGCGCTTCCTGGTTCGGGTTCTCGCCGGGCTGTTCGGTATCACCTTTCTCGCCGTGCTCGGCGGCGTGGCGGTGATCGCGGCAATCATCTACGGCTATAGCAGCGACCTGCCCGACTACGCGCAACTGGCCGATTATGAACCGCCGGTCACCACCCGGGTGTACGCCGGCGACGGCCGGTTGCTGGCCGAGTATGCCATCGAGCGGCGGGTATTCCGTCCGCTCGATGCGATGCCGCAGATGGTGATCGACGCTTTCCTGTCGGCGGAGGACAAGAACTACTTCTCCCATCCGGGAGTCGACGCCCGAGGTGTCGTCCGCGCCGCGATCACCAATCTGCAGAATTGGGGGACGGATCGGCGGCTGGTGGGTGCCTCCACCATCACCCAGCAGGTAGCCAAGAACTTTCTGTTGGGAAGCGATGTTTCGTTCGAGCGGAAGATCAAGGAAGCAATACTGTCTTTCCGGATAGAGAAGGCCTTTACAAAGGAACATATCCTAGAGCTCTATCTGAACCAGATCTATCTTGGTCGCGGGGCCTATGGGGTGACGGCGGCCGCCCTCAACTACTTCAACAAGTCTCTCGATGAACTGACCCTGGCCGAGGCCGCATTTCTTGCTGCGCTTCCCAAGGCGCCGGCAAACTACGATCCGGTGCGCCATCCCGGCGCAGCCAAGGGCCGCCGGGACTGGGTGATCGGCCGGATGCTGGACGACGGTCACATCAGTCCGGCCGAAGCGCGGGAGGCGTGGACGGCACCCATTGACCTGCGCCGGCGGGCGGAAACCGAATTCGTCTCGGCCGACTACTATGCCGAGGACATCCGGCGGGAGATCGCAGCCCGCTATGGGGAACGGGCTCTGTACGAAGGCGGCCTGGCGGTGCGGGCCTCGCTGGAGCCGCGGCTCCAGGAGATTGCCGAGCGTGAGTTGCGCCGGGGCTTGGAAGCCTACGATCGTGCTCATGGCTGGCGGGGGGCGATCGCCCGGCTCGACGGCCTGTCGGAAGGGGCCTCGCCGGAGGCATGGGCGGACCGGCTGGCAGCGGTGCCGCGACCGCCCGATCTCGGGAACTGGCGACTCGCGGTGGTGTTGCGACTGACCGGCGAGTTCGCCGAGGTCGGGCTCGACGGGCAGACTGTGGGCCGGATCCCCTTCGCCGAGATGCGCTGGGCGCGACGGGGGTTGCGCGACCAGCGGGTCGGTCCGTCACCCCGCCGGCCCGCCGACGTATTGTCGGTCGGCGATGTGGTGGCCGTCGAGGCCGTGGAGGGCGAGGACCGCGCCGCCTTCGCGCTGCGTCAGATCCCCGACGTCGATGGGGCGCTGGTGGCGCTCGATCCCCACACCGGGCGCATCCTGGCCATGGCCGGGGGCTACACCTACGCCCGCAGCCAGTTCAACCGCGCCACTCAGGCGCTGAGACAGCCCGGCTCGGCGTTCAAGCCGTTCGTCTACCTGGCCGCCCTTGAAGCCGGCTATACGCCGTCCACCATCATCCTCGATGCGCCGATCTCCTTCGATCAGGGACCGGGCCTGCCGAGATGGACCCCGTCCAACTACTCCCGGCAATTCTATGGGCCGACCACGATGCGGGTGGGGCTGGAGAAGTCCCGGAACGTCATGACCGTCCGGCTGGCCCAGTCCGTCGGCATGGCCCGCGTGGGCGACACGGCGGAGCGCTTCGGTATTTTCGACCGAATGCCCTCGCACCTGTCCTATGCGCTTGGCGCCGGCGAGACTACGCTGCTGCGTCTCACCGCGGCCTACGCGATGCTGGTGAACGGCGGCAAGAAGATCACCCCTACCCTGATCGACCGGGTGCAGGACCGCCACGGCCGCACCGTCTTCAGGCATGACGACCGCGACTGTCCGGGTTGCCGGCCGGGGGCCTGGGCCAATCAGCCGCTGCCGCAGCTTCCCGACCGGCGGGAGACGGTGACCGACCCGGCCAGCGCCTACCAGGTGGTGTCCATGCTCCAGGGGGTGGTGCAGCGGGGCACCGGCCAGCGGATTGCCGTTCTGGGCCGGCCGATCGCGGGCAAGACCGGTACCACCAATGACATCAAGGATACCTGGTTCATCGGCTTCACCCCTGACTTGGCAGTGGGCGTGTTCGTCGGCTTCGACGAGCCGCGCACCCTCGGCCGGGGGGAGACCGGCGCTTCGGTCGCGTCACCGATCTTCCGTGACTTCATGGCTGCGGCCCTCGAAGACACCCCGGCGGTGCCGTTCCGGGTGCCGTCCGGTGTACGGCTGGTGCGGGTGGATGCGGGCACCGGCCGCGCCGTCTCCGGCGGCGGCCGCAATGTCATCTTCGAGGCATTCAAGCCGGGAACCGTGCCCACCGGTCGGCAGGAGGTGCTGCGCGGCAGCGGGGGCAGCGCCGCGTCAGGACCGACCACCGGGACGGGTGGCCTTTACTGACAAAGGCCCGTTGGGAGGTTGGTTCGACCGGTCGCCGTCAGCCGTGGTCGGGGAACAGACGGGCGAGCCCGGCTTCCGATGCCTCGCACACGCCGCGTTCGGTGATGAACCCGGTGATCAGACGCGCCGGGGTGACGTCGAAGGACGGGTTGGCGGCGGTCGCGCCGGCCGGGGTGATATCGACCGAAACCACGTGGCCCTCCCGGGTGCGGCCGGTCACCCGGGTCACCTCCGCGGGGTCCCGTTCCTCGATCGGGATCTCGGCGATGCCATCGGCAATGGTCCAGTCGATGGTCGGGCCGGGCAGCGCGACGTAGAACGGCACGTTGTTGTCCCACGCGGCCAGCGCCTTGAGATAGGTGCCGATCTTGTTGCACACATCGCCGTGGCGGCTGGTCCGGTCGGTGCCGGTGATGCAGATGTCCACAAGGCCCCGCTGCATCAGGTGGCCGCCGGCGTTGTCGACGATGACGGTGTGGGGAACCCCATGCTGTCCGAGCTCCCAGGCGGTCAGACTGGCACCCTGGTTGCGCGGGCGTGTTTCATCGGCCCAGACATGGACGGGAATGCCCGCATCATGAGCCTTGTAGATCGGCGCCAGGGCGGTGCCCCAGTCGACCGTGGCGAGCCAGCCGGCATTGCAGTGGGTGAGCACATCGAGGCGGCCGCTGGCACCCTTGGCCTGCCAGAGGTTTTCCAGCAGGGACAAGCCGTGGCGGCCGATCGACTCATTGATGGCGACATCCTCGTCGCAGATATCGGCTGCGTGGCGATAGGCGGCTTCCGCCCGCTGCTCCGGCGGGAGTTGGATCAGCACCGCCATCATGTGATCCAGCGCCCAGCGCAGATTGACCGCGGTAGGCCGTGTTGCCAGCAAGGCCTTGTACGCGCGCTCCAAGGCTTCGGTTGACGGGTCGCCTCGGGCGGCCAAGCTCAACCCATAGGCTCCGGTCGCCCCGATCAGCGGTGCGCCCCGCACCTCCATCTCGCGAATGGCTCGCTCCACGTCGTCCGGCGATTCCAGCCTGATGGTGGCAAAATCGTGCGGCAGGCGGGTCTGGTCGATGATTTCCACCGCCCAGCCGTCCTCGGACAGCCAGATGCTGCGATAATGGCGTTCGCCGATACGCATGTTACTTGAGCACCCTCCCGGCAACCGCGTCGAGCCGGGCGATCATCTCCGGATCGCGGGCTTCCGGGGCGGTGATCAAGGCGTTGCCCAGCACAGTGTGACACCCCTCCCGGCACGATTGCTCCCGGCCGGCCAGGGCCGGCGCCACCTGCCGGACCAGTGCCCGGCCCTTATCGGCATTATCCATCAGCACGCGGACGATGGCTTCAACCGAGACATGGTCGTGGTCCGGATGCCAGCAGTCGTAGTCGGTCACCATGGCGACGGTGGCGTAGCACAGCTCCGCCTCCCGCGCGAGCTTGGCCTCCGGCATGTTGGTCATGCCGATGACGTCGCAACCCCAGGCGCGATACAGGCGGGATTCGGCGAGGGTGGAGAACTGCGGCCCCTCCATCACCAGATAGGTGCCGCCCCGAACGGTGGGGATGCCCAGGACTCCCGCTGCGGCCTCGAGCGCGTCGCCGAGGCGGGCACACACCGGGTGTCCCATGCCCACGTGGGCGACCAGGCCGGTTCCGAAGAAGCTCTTGGGACGGGCGAAGGTGCGATCGATGAACTGATCGACAATGACGAAAGTACCGGGCGACAGCTCTTCCCGAAGCGAGCCGCAGGCACTCAGCGAGATCAACTCCGTCACCCCGTGCCGCTTCATCGCGTCGACGTTGGCGCGGCTGTTCAGCTCGGACGGGGGAATGCGATGGCCGCGGCCGTGGCGGGGCAGAAACACCATCTTGAGCCCGTCCAGGTAGCCGATCAGCAGGTCATCCGAGGGCAACCCGAAGGGAGACGGCGTCGGCACCCACTGTGCGCCTTCAAGGCCGGCGATGTCATAGATCCCGCTGCCGCCGATGATTCCCACAACCGGCGGCGTGCCAGGAGGGTGCGCGGAAGACGTCATGGCTTTGCTGCCGATCGCGATGATGGCTCAAGAGGTTATGTGTCGCGTGCCGCAGTCTTTCAGGTTCCATCGACGTCTGCAACATCCGTGCTGCCGCCGTCACGGGCGTGGCGGATCAGGCCGTGCTTCTTGAGACGGTTGCGCAACTGGTGATAGCCGAGACCGAGGGTCTCGGCCGCCCGCCGCTGGTTGTAGCGGGCTTGCTCCAGTGCCGCGGCCAGCAGTTCGCTTTCCAATCGGTCGAGCGCATGGCGGAGGTCCGTGGGCAGGCGCACAGCCGGGGCGGTGGCATCGGGCCTGGTGGCGCCGGAAGACGTGGCCGCTGCGACCGGTGGCGGACCGGGCCGATACGGGGAATCGAACGGATCGAACACGATGGAGTCGATGACCGGTTCCGGCGCCGGCCGACGGGCCACAGCCCGTTCGACCACGTTGCGCAGCTCCCGCACGTTGCCCGGCCAGGGATAGGCCATCAGCGCTGCCAAAGCGCTGCGGGAGAAGGCCGGCGCCAACGGCCACTGCAGTTCCACCGCCATGGACCGGGCGAAATGCTCGGCAAGCACCGGGATATCCTCGCTGCGGGCCCTGAGGGGTGGCAGCGTGACCACGTCGAAGGCAAGGCGGTCCAGCAGGTCATGCCGGAAGCGGCCTGCTTCGGCCTCGCTTGGCAGGTCGGTGTTGGCGGCCGCCACCAGGCGCACGTCACAACTGAGGATGTCGCTGCCGCCGACGCGCTCGAACACGCCGTATTCCACCACCCGAAGGACTTTTTCCTGCACGGCCGCGCCGGCGCTGGCAATCTCATCGAGGAACAGGGTCCCGCCGTCGGCCCGCTCGAACCGGCCGGTGCGGCGGCGCACGGCGCCGGTGAAGGCGCCCGCCTCATGCCCGAACAGCTCCGTCTCCAGCAGGCTTTCCGCCAGGGCGGCACAGTTGAGGGTCACCAACGGCCGGTTCCATCGGCTCGACAGGTAATGGAGCCGGGCCGCCACCAGCTCCTTGCCGGTGCCGCGCTCACCGACCACCAGCACCGGCCGATCCACGGCGGCCAGTCGGGAGACCTCCTCCATCACCGCGAGAAACGGACGGGACTGGCCGATCAGGGGCGGCAGGTCGGGAGGGACCGGAGGCATTGAAGGAACATACTAACCGTGGGCGGATTTCGCCATAGTATGGTGTATAAGGCCACACCGCTGATCCCCGGCTCCCCGAACCGATGCTGAAACATCGATTTTTTTCAATGGATTGGCTCGCCTGTGGTAGGTGGCACGGCGCTTGCGTGTGAGGGCTGAGATGCCGGCAAGCGGTGCCGGCGCCACAGCGATCAGGAAGGGAACCATCATGGGCGTGTTTTCACGGCTTTCGGACATCATCAACGCCAACGTCAACGCCATACTCGACCGGGCGGAGGATCCCCAGAAGATCATCCGGCTGATCATCCAGGAGATGGAGGAGACGCTGGTGGAGGTGCGCACCACCGCCGCCCGCACCATCGCTGAGCGCAAGGAACTTGAGCGGCGCCTCAAGCGACTGCGAGACGCTCAGGCGGAATGGGACCGCAAGGCGGAGATTGCACTGCGCAAGGGGCGGGAAGATCTCTCCCGGGCGGCGCTGCTGGAGAAGGCCAAGGTGGCGGACACCGCCCGGGCCTTGCAGGAGGAGTTGGAGGCCCTGGATGCGGCCCTTGCCCAGGGCGAGGGCGATATCGTCAAGCTGGAGGCCAAGCTGAACGAGGCCAAGGCGAAGCACAAGGCGATGCTGGCACGGGAAGTGACCGCCAACAACCGGCTGCGGGCGCGGCGGCAGGTCTACGACAGCCGGGTCGACGATGCTTTTGCCCGTTTCGAGACGCTGGAACGGCGGGTCGACCGCGCCGAAGGGGAGGTGGAAGCCTTCGATCTGGGACAGCGGAAATCATTGGCCGAAGAAATCGCGGACCTGGAGGCCGACCACACCATCGAGGCCGAACTGCAGGCACTGAAGGCACGGATCGCCGGGGAGCCGGGCGGCAGCGGCGGCACGTCCGGGGAGCGCTAAACCGAAGCGAATGGGGACCAACGAAAGGCCGGCATGATGGGCGACTTTCTTTACGTACCGATTATCCTGTTCATGGTGGTGATCGCGCCGATCTGGATCATCGCCCACTACGTCACCCGCTGGCGGACGGCCAAGGTGCTGTCCGCCGAGGATGAGAAGATGCTGGCCGAGTTGTGGGACCTGGCACCGAAGCTTGAAAGCCGGATCAATACTCTGGAACGCATCCTCGACGCCGAAGCGCCGGACTGGAGGAAGGAAGTATGATGCCCGACCGCAACGATGAACCGACGGCGTTCCGCGACGCCAGCGGCGGAAGCCTGAATCGGCTGTTTCGCGACCCCCGTAACGGCATCTTTCTCGGTGTCTGTGCCGGCATCGCCGGTTACTTCGGGGTGGAGCGCTGGGTGGTGCGACTCGCCACCGTGGTGGCCTTGCTGATGTTCACGCCGGCAACGATCCTCGCCTACCTCGTGCTCGCCTGCATCCTGCCCCGAGCACCGGAGCGACTGTACGACACCAGCGAGGAGGCACGATTCTGGCGCAACGTCCGGGTCGATCCGGCGCGTTCGTTCTCCGAGCTTCGCCACCGCTTCCGCGGCCTGGAACACCGGCTCCGCGCCATGGAAGCCTACGTGACCTCGGAAGCCTACCGGGTGAACCGGGATATCAACGATTTGGACCGCCCGTCCCGGCGGCGTCGGTGATCACGCTGACCGGTCAAGCTGCGGCCGTCCGGACTCACGCGGCGGGGGTTGGGCGCTTGTGCTCTTGGCCAGGCTCATGGGCATGACCGTGCGCCCGGGCAGCCGGCGGCTGTCGCAATTCGCCCACCGCCTGCCGGATGATCCCGGTGGCCGAGTGCAGGAACAGCGCCGCCATGACCAGGGCCACCGCCAGGTCCGGCCAGGCGGTCCCGGTCAGGAACACCAAGCCCGCCGCCGCGATCACCGCGACGTTGCCGATGGCATCGTTGCGGCTGCACAGCCAAACCGACCGTACGTTGGCGTCGCCCGAGCGGTAGCGCATCAGCAGCAGCGCGCTGGTCACGTTGGCGAAAAGGGCGAGCAGGCCGATCCCGCCCATCACCAGCTGGTCAGGGACATCGCCGTTGAACATGCGATGAACCGTGGTGCCCAGCACCCAGAGCGCGACCACCCCGAGGCTGGCTCCCTTCACCAGGGCGGCGCTCGCCCGCCATCGGAGCGGCCGCCCGATCATCAGCAACGTCAGCGCGTAGGTGAGCGAATCGGCCAGGAAGTCCAGTGCATCGGCCTTGAGAGCCTGTGACGACGCCAAGATCCCTGCGGTCAATTCCACCCCGAACATGGTCGCGTTGATGGCAATGACCGCGAACAGGACGCGGCGGTAGGCCACCGATTCGCCGGTGAACGGAGGGGCCTCGCAGCAGTGCTGGCTCACGACGATTCTCGTGTCGTTGGACCGGTGCAACGATTATCCTGCGACCCGTAGTCACTACAGGTTCAAGAGGTGATTCCGGTGATGACGGCAACCGGGGCGGAGGCTTCCGGGGGCATCGGCTGGCTCGCCCGCGAAAGCGGCTGCCATGTGGAGACCGTCCGGTACTACGAGCGCGTCGGCCTGCTGCCGAGGGCGCCGCGCACCGCGGGGGGCCACCGTGTTTACGGAGAGACGCACCTCCGCCGGCTGGTGTTCATCCGGCGCAGCCGGGAACTGGGATTCGGCCTCGCCGAGGTGCGGGAACTGCTGAGACTGGCGGATGACGCCGGCGGCTCGTGCGACACGGTGCATGGGATCGCCGACCGGCACCTGACCGCCATCCGGGGACGGATCGACGATCTCCGCCGCATGGAGCAGACAATGGCGGCAATGGTGGACGGCTGCAGCACCGGCCGCGTGCCGGAATGCCGCATCCTGGACGCCTTGTTCAAGCCGCAGGGCGGCCGATCGCCCGGCAGGTCCATGACCGGCCGCAACGAGCGCAGACGCCGCACCGGTGGCGGGCAGAAAACCGCTTGAGCGTCAACGGCCTTGAGCTATATCCTGCCTGAGGATCGCAGGTGATCCGGTCTCGTTGGACCGCCGAAGGGCTTGGGGTTTGATGAGGTGGGCCATGTGCCCGCCTTTTTCGTTTAATCCGAGATTTCCCCCGCCGCGGCAACGGGCGCACGGGTGGAACGGATGACACCAAACACGCTCATCGAACGGCTGGAGGCCCTGCTGGAGCCCACCATCCAGGGGATGGGCTATCGTGTGGTCAGGGTGCAGGTGATCGGGCAGCATCGCCCGCGGCTGCAGGTGATGGCCGAACGGAACGATGGTGCCGCCATGCAGGTGGACGACTGCGCCGAGTTGAGCCGGGCGATTTCGGCGGTGCTCGACGTGGATGATCCCATCACCGGCAGCTATACCTTGGAGGTCAGTTCCCCGGGAATCGATCGACCCTTGGTCCGTCTTGCCGATTTCGAGCGGTTCGCTGGGTTCGAGGTGCGGGTCGAGACCGACCGGCTGATCAATGGCCGCCGGCGGTTCACCGGCCGGTTGCTGGGCACCGACGGCGAGCACGTGCGGATTGCCATGAACGGTGAGGAAACGGTGCTGCCCTACGCCGATATTCGCAAGGCCAAGCTGGTCCTGACCGATGCGCTGCTGGCCGCGCACCGGCCCGACGCGTCCCGCCCGGGCGCGTCCGACAAGGAGGAGACGAACACGTGAAGCCGATCAGCCGGACGTCGAGTGACGTGGAGGCGGTGCACGCCCGCCCCGAGCTCTTGCAGGTGGCCGACACCGTAGCCCGCGACAAGAACATCGACCGCGACGAGGTTCTGGAGGCCATGGAGCAGGCGATCCAGAAGGCCGGCCGGTCCAAATATGGGCACGAGCATGACATCCGCGCCCGGATCGACCGGTCATCGGGGGAGATCACCCTCGCTCGCTACCTCGAGGTGGTCGAGACGGTGGAGAATGAGGCGACCCAGGTGTCGCTGACCACCGCCCGTCGGCGGCATCCCGATGCCAAGCTGGGCGACTTGCTGGTCGACCCGTTGCCGCCGATCGATTTCGGCCGGATCGCCGCCCAGACCGCCAAGCAGGTGATTGTTCAGAAGGTCCGGGATGCGGAGCGCAAGCGCCAGTACGAGGAGTACAAGGACCGGGTCGGGGAGATCGTGCACGGGCTCGTGAAGCGCATCGAGTTCGGCAATATCATCGTCGATCTCGGCCGGGCCGAGGCGGTTCTCCGCCGGGAGGAGTCGATCCCGCGGGAGCACCTGAACACCGGCGATCGGGTTCGCGCTTATATCCTGGACGTGCGCGAAGAGCTGCGGGGCCCGCAGATCTTTCTGTCGCGCACCCATCCGCGCTTCATGGCCAAGCTGTTCGCCCAGGAGGTTCCCGAGATCTACGAAGGTATCATCGAGATCAAGGCGGTGGCTCGTGATCCGGGTTCACGCGCCAAGATCGCCGTGACATCCCATGATTCCGGCATCGATCCGGTGGGACCCTGCATCGGCATGCGTGGCTCGCGGGTCCAGACCGTGGTGGGGGAGTTGCAGGGCGAGAAGATCGACATCATCCAGTGGTCGCCGGACCCGGCCACGTTCGTGGTCAACGCGCTGGCACCGGCGGAGGTAGCCAAGGTGGTCCTGGACGAGGAGGCCGGGCGCATCGAGGTGGTGGTTCCCGACGACCAGTTGAGCCTTGCCATCGGCCGGCGCGGCCAGAATGTCCGCTTGGCCTCCCAGCTCACCGGCTGGGACATCGACATCCTGACCGAGGAAGAGGAATCGCAGCGTCGGAACGAGGAGTTCCATGCCCGTTCCCAGACCTTCATCGACGCCCTCAATGTCGATGACGTGATTGCCCATCTCCTGGTCACGGAGGGCTTCACCGACGTGGAGGAGGTCGCCTTGGTGCCCCTGGAGGACATCAGCGAGATCGAAGGGTTCGATGAAGATATCGCCACGGAGTTGCGGGAACGGGCGCGGTCGTTCATTGCGAGCCGCGACGAGGCGATGGAGAAGCGCCGGGTCGAATTGGGTGTGACGGACGAGTTGGCGCAGTTTACCGGACTGAAACCTGCTATGGTGGTCGCGCTGGCCGAGAACGGGGTCAAGACCTTGGATGATCTCGCCGACCTCGCTGGGGACGAACTGCTGGAGATGCTGCCGCCTTCGTCGCTCACCCTATCCCAGGCCAACGAGGTCATCATGGCGGCCAGAGCGCACTGGTTCGACGGTGAGGCTGAGGCTGAGGCTGACGCTGAGGGTGAACCGGAGCCTCAGCCGGAAGCGACCCCGATCGCCGGGCCACCGCCCGGCGCGGTCGCTGAGCCCGGGCCTCGGTCGTGAGCCGTCGGGGATCGGAAAGCGGTCGGCGATGGCAACAGCAACGGCAAAGCTCCGCGGCGGCCGCAACAGGCAGCGCCATGAGGCGCAAGACGCTGACGCGGCGCACGATTCGATGCGGCGTTGCTTGGCCGGTGGCGGGGTCCTTCCCAAGGCCAGGATGATCCGTTTTGTCGTCGATGGCGGCGGTGCGCTTGTCCCGGATGTGGACGAGCGGTTGCCCGGCCGGGGATTTTGGTTGAGCGCGGACAAAGATGCGCTTAAGAAGGCGTGTTCGAGGAACCTTTTTGCAAGGGCGGCCCGCGCCTCCGTCCTGATCCCGTCGGATGTGGTCGAGCGGACGGAACTGTTGCTGGCGCGGCGGTGTATCAACCTCGTGGCATTGGCGCGCCGGGCGGGGCAAGCGGTTCAGGGCTTTGAAAAGGTCCGTGACTGGCTACGGTCGGGGCGCGTCGGCCTGCTGCTGTGTGCTGCCGATGCGGGAGCGGCGGGGCGCGCCAAGATGGGGTCGCTTGCCGGCGCCGTGCCCGTTGTGACCGCCTTGACCGCCGGCGAACTCGGTGCCGCCGCGGGACGGGAACACGCCGTGCACGTGGCGATCGAGCCCGGACGGCTGGCAGACAGGATCGACCGCGAAGGTCAGCGATTGGCCGGGTTCCGGGCGACGACCTCCTGAGTTCTGACGGAGTTGGACAGGACAACGAAGGCCGACAGGCCGATAGAGTTGAGATGTCGGAGAGTATGGAAGACAGCGACAACAAGCCGGAAGACGATCGCCCGGTTCGCAAGCTCGAGTTGAAGAAAACCGTCGAGACCGGGCAGGTGCGCCAGAGCTTTTCCCATGGCCGATCGAAAATGGTCCGGGTCGAGGTGCGCAAGAAGCGCACCTATGCGCCGGATGCGCGTGGCAAGATGGCTAAAACCGGGGCCGATGGTGCCGTGGCCGGCCGCGATGAGGCGAAGATGCGCGAGCGGTCGGCGGTCGGCCTGACCACGGCTGAGAAGGCTTCACGGGCGCGCGCGCTTCAGGATGCGTTTCGTGCCGATGAGGCTCAGGCGGCGGTGCTGGACCGCGTGGAGCACGAGGCCGAGGCTGAGGTGCTGCCTCCCGTTACGGCGCCGGAAGCGCCGCCGGGAACCCCTCCCGAAGCGCCTGCCGAGACCGGCGAGAGCGAGGCGGCGGAACGGCCCGAGCCGGCGGCGGCCGAGGCGATCACCGAGGCACCGGCGCCGGAGCCGCCGGCCGTGGAGCCGGAACCTGCGCCGCCGGTCGAGGCTCAGCCGGCTGCCGTTGCCGAGAAGCCGAAGGCGGGGCCGCCCCGCGCCGAGGCGCTCAAGGAAGCGGAAGCCGCTGGCGACGAGGAGAGCCGGGCCAAGCGGACGGCCCGCACCGAGGTGCGGCGACCCGCCCCGGCAGCGCCCCGCAAGGGCGAACCGCGTCGGCGTGCCGGCAGGTTGACGGTCACCGAAGCGCTGGAGGACCGTACCGAGCGGGTGCGAAGCCTTGCGGCCGTCCGCCGGGCCCGGGAGAAGGAGCGCAACAAGCAGCGCTTCGGCGAAGCCGGCGATCTTCACAAGGTGGTCCGTGACGTGGTCATTCCGGAGACCATCACGGTCCAGGATCTTTCCAACCGGATGGCCGAGCGCAGTGCCGATGTCATCAAGGCGCTGATGCGCATGGGGGTGATGGCGACCCTCAACCAGGCCATCGATGCCGACACGGCGGAGTTGCTCGCCACCGAGTTCGGTCACAACGTCAAGCGGGTGAGCGAGGCCGATGTGGAAATCGGGCTCAAGGGTGACGAAGACGCCGAGGCCAACCTGAAGCCGCGCGCCCCGGTGGTCACCGTGATGGGCCACGTCGACCACGGCAAGACCTCGCTGCTGGATGCGCTGCGTCGGACCGATGTGGCCGCCCATGAAGCAGGCGGCATTACCCAGCACATCGGTGCTTACCAGATCACCCTCGCCGGTGGCGAGCAGGTCACCTTCATCGACACGCCGGGCCACGAGGCCTTCACCGAAATGCGCGCCCGCGGCGCCAATGCGACGGACATTGTGGTCCTGGTGGTCGCCGCCGACGACGGGGTGATGCCTCAGACCATCGAGGCGATCCGCCACGCCAAGGCGGCCAAGGTGCCGATCATCGTTGCCATCAACAAGATGGACCGGCCGGACGCGAACCCGCTCCGGGTCCGCAACGAACTGCTGCAGCACGACGTGGTCACCGAAGACGTCGGCGGAGAAACCCTGTCGGTGGAGGTTTCGGCGAAGACCGGCGCCAACCTGGACAAGCTGGTCGAAGCGATTCTCCTGCAGGCGGAGGTGTTGGATCTGAAGTCCAATCCGGATCGCCCGGCCGAAGGTGTGATCATCGAGAGCCGGGTGGAGCGCGGGCGGGGTTCCGTTGCAACCGTCCTGGTTCAGCGGGGCAGCCTCAAGGTGGGCGAGATCTTCGTTGCAGGGAGCGAGTGGGGTCGGGTGCGCGGGTTGACGGATGCCGGTGGGACGGCTTTGGAATCCGCCGGGCCGAGCGTCCCGGTCGAGGTGCTCGGCTTGAACGGGACTCCTGCGGCCGGTGATGAGGTGGCGGTGGTCGACAGCGAGGCGCGGGCGCGCGAAGTGACCGAGTTCCGCCAGCGCAAGCAGCGGGACCTGCGCACCGCCGCCGCGGCGAAGCGGACCACGTTCGAGCAGATGTTCGAGCGGATTCGCGAGGGCGAGGCCAAGACGTTGGCAGTGGTCGTGAAGGCCGACGTGCACGGGTCGGCCGAGGCCATCTGCGGGGCGCTCGAAAAGCTGGCCACCGACGAGGTCAGTGTGCAGGTGCTGCACTCCGGCGTCGGCGGCATCAGCGAATCCGATATCACGCTGGCCCGAGCCTCCGATGGGATCATCGTCGGCTTCAACGTGCGTGCCAACCCGCAAGCCCGCGAGCTCGCCAAACGGGACGGGGTCGAGGTGCGCTATTACTCGATCATCTATGACCTGGTTGACGACATGCGGCAGGTGCTGTCGGGTCTGCTGTCGCCGCAACTCCGGGAGAACATTCTCGGTTACGCTCAGGTCCGCCAGGTGTTCGCCATTACCAAGGTGGGCAAGGTGGCCGGCTGCATGGTGACCGAGGGGGTGATCCGGCGCGGCGCCAAGGTGCGGTTGCTGCGCGACGACGTGGTGATCCACGAGGGCGATCTGTCCCAGCTGAAGCGGTTCAAGGACGATGTCCGTGAGGTCCGTGAAGGCTACGATTGTGGCGTGGCCCTGGCCAATTACCAGGACATCCAGGTCGGCGACGTGATCGAGTGTTTCGAGGTTCAGGAAGTCGCCCGTCAGCTCTGATCCCGGGGCTGTACTTCGCGGCGTGGGCCGCTTCTCTAAGGTCGTGACGAAAGGGAGGAAGCGATGCCGCTGAAGGGTGGTGGCACCGCCGGCCAACGCCCGTTCCGGGTCGGCGAGGCGGTCCGGCATGTATTGGCCGATCTGTTCGAAAAGGGCGAAGTGCGCGACCCGGGGCTGGGCAACCTGCCGGTGACCGTCACCGAGGTGCGCATGGATGCGGCGTTGCGCCACGCCACCGTCTACGTGTTCCCGCTTGGCGGCGGGGATACCGCGCCGGTCTTGGCTGCACTGGAGCGGGCCCGGCCCTATTTGCGGCGGCGACTCGCGGCGGCGTTTCCTTTCAAGCGTGTTCCCGAACTCCAGTTCCGTGCCGACCAGTCGTTCGACGAAGCCCAGCACATTGAGTCCTTGCTGCGCGACCCCGGGGTGGCGCGGGACCTGTCGGCACGCAAGCGGGACGCCGATGCGGAGGACGGTGATGGGCCGTAGGCGCGGCGGCCGGCCGGTTCATGGCTGGGTGGTCGTTGACAAGCCGAGGGAGGTCACCTCGGTCGCGGTCGTGGCGGCGGTGAGACGGGCGACCGGAGCGGCCAAGGCCGGACACAGCGGGACGCTGGATCCGCTGGCCACCGGGGTGCTGCCGGTGGCGCTGGGCGAGGCGACCAAGACCATCCCTTACCTGGTGGATGGCAGCAAGTCATACCGGTTTACCGTGCGCTGGGGTGAGCGGCGGGACACCGATGATGCGGAGGGGCAGGTGATCGCGCGTTCCGAGGCGCGGCCCGATGCGAAGGCGTTGGAGCAGGCCTTGGCCGCCTTCACCGGGACCATCGATCAGGTTCCACCCGTCTACTCGGCGATCAAGGTCGATGGCCGGCGAGCGTATGCGTTGGCCCGGGATGATGTTCCCGTGGTGCTGAAGGCGCGGCCGGTGGTGATCGAGCGCATCGAGCTGGTGGGTATGCCCGACCGTGATCACGCGGAGTTCGCCGTGGTCTGCGGCAAGGGCGCCTACATGCGGGCGCTGGCCCGCGACATTGCCGAAGCGGTGGGTACGGTTGGCCACGTCGTGGGATTGCGGCGGACCGCAGTCGGCCCGTTCGGGGAACGGGACGCAATAGCGCTGGATAAGCTTCAGGCACTTGGGCATAGTGAGGCGGCTTTGCAGGTGGTGCTTCCGGTGGCGGCGGCGCTGGCCGACATCCCGGCGGTGACCGTCACTGTGGTGGAAGCACGGAAGCTGCAACGCGGTCAGGCGATCGCCGTCCTCCCCGTGGCACAACGGTCTCCCTATCAGGTGGTGACCCGGGACAGCGTGGTGTGTGCCATGGCCGAAGACAAACCGGTGGCCCTGGCGCACATCAAAGGTGGCGAGATACGGCCGCTGCGGGTTCTCAATCTTTGACTGATGGTCTATGACCGACGGAGCATTCGATGTCGATTACGGCAGAGCGCAAGCAGGAAGTGATCAACGACTACGCCACCGCACCCGGCGATACCGGTTCACCGGAAGTCCAGGTCGCAATTCTGAGTGAACGCATTCGCAACCTTACCGAGCACTTGAAGGTTCACAAGAAGGACTTTCACTCCCGCCGCGGTCTGCTGATGATGGTCGGCCAGCGGCGGCAGCTTCTCGACTATCTGAAGCGCAAGGAAGCCAGACGTTACGAGACGTTGGTCGAGCGGCTCGGTCTCAGGCGTTGACCGCCGGTACGACTTGCGCGACGTTGAGGCGGCGCCGCGCGGCTGCGCCGCTGCCGCACTCTTTTCTGTAAATGTCCTAAGGTATGGAAAGCATGTTTCAAGAGTTCCGCAAGGAGTTGGAATGGGGTGGGCGCCCTTTGGTCCTGGAGACCGGAAAGATCGCCCGACAGGCCGATGGTGCCGTCTTGGCGACATATGGACAATCGCAGGTTCTATGTACGGTGGTCTTTGACAAGGCCCCAAAACCGGGCCTCGATTTTTTTCCGCTATCGGTCCACTACCAGGAAAAGAGCTTCGCTGCCGGCAAGATACCTGGCGGCTTCTTCAAGCGGGAAGGCCGGCCGGCTGAGAAGGAGGTCCTGACCTCCCGGCTCATCGATCGTCCCATCCGGCCGCTGTTCGCCAAGGGCTTCCGCAACGAAACCCAGGTAATCCTGACGGTGCTGTGCCACGATCTGCAGAACGACCCGGATATCCCGGCGATGATCGGCACGTCGGCCGCGCTCACCCTCTCGGGAGTGCCCTTCCTCGGGCCCATCGGCGGCTGCCGGGTGGGCTACATCGACAAGCGCTTCGTGCTCAATCCACGCATCGACGAACTTATTGCGAGCGACCTGGACCTGGTCGTGGCCGGCACCGAAGCCGGTGTGCTGATGGTGGAATCCGAAGCCAAGCAGTTGCCGGAAGAGGTGATGCTGGGCGCGGTGATGTTCGGCCATCAGCAGATGCAGCCGGTGATCCGGGCGATCATCGATCTCGCCGAGGCGTGCGCGCGGGAGCCGGTGGACGTTCCGGTGACCCCGGAAAGCCGCGGTGCTGTGGCCGAGCGGGTTCGTGCCATGGCCGAGGACGACCTCAAGGAGGCCTACCGGGAAACCGTCAAGACCAGCCGCCGCGACAAGGTTCAGAAGGTGCGCGAACGGGTGACCGAAGCGCTGCTGGCCGAGCCCGAACTGGACCAGACGTGGGTGCTCCAGCATGTCGACGATGTCTTCAAGGAACTGGAGAAGGATGTGGTTCGGCGTGACCTCATCGCCACGGGCCGGCGCATCGACGGCCGGGACCCGAAGGCGATCCGTCCCATCGCGGCGGAGGTGGGCCTGCTGCCTCGCGCCCATGGCAGCGCCCTGTTCACCCGCGGAGAGACCCAGGCGCTGGTGGTCACCACCCTCGGCACCGGCCAGGACGAGCAGATCGTCGATGCGCTGGCCGGCGAGTACCGGGAACACTTCATGCTGCACTACAACTTTCCGCCTTACTCGGTGGGGGAGGCCGGGCGGTTCGGCTTCACCGGCCGGCGCGAGGTGGGGCACGGCAAGCTGGCTTGGCGTTCGCTGCACGCCCTGATCCCCGATCGGGAAGCGTTTCCTTACACCATCCGCGTGGTCTCGGAGGTCACCGAGTCCAACGGCTCATCGTCGATGGCGACGGTGTGCGGCGCTTCCCTGTCGATGATGGACTCGGGCGTGCCGTTGAAGCAGCCGGTGGCCGGCATCGCCATGGGCCTGATCAAGGAAGGTGACGATTTCGTCGTCCTGTCCGACATTCTCGGCGACGAAGACCACCTGGGCGACATGGATTTCAAGGTGGCCGGCACCGTCGCTGGCGTGACGGCGCTGCAGATGGACATCAAGATCACTTCCATCACCGAGGCGATCATGGGACAGGCGTTGGAGCAGGCCCGGGAGGGGCGGCTGCATATCCTGTCGGAGATGGCCCAGGCCATCACCCTGCCGCGCGACCAGGTGAGCCAGACGGCGCCGCGGATCACCATCATCCACATCAACAAGGATAAAATCCGCGAGGTGATCGGTCCCGGCGGCAAGATAATCCGGGAGATATGCGAGGTGACGGGGGCTCGCATCGACCTGGAGGACGACGGTACGGTGAAGGTGGCTGCGGTCGACCAGCGCTCGGCCGATGCCGCGATCGAATGGATCCGCGGCATCGCGGCGGACCCGGAGGTGGGGGCGATCTACACCGGACGGGTGGTCAAGACCGTCGATTTCGGGGCGTTCGTCAACTTCCTCGGCAGCCGCGACGGTCTCGTCCACATCAGTGAACTGGCGCCCCAGCGGGTCGGCAAGGTCACCGACGTCGTCCAGGTGGGCGATACCGTCAAGGTCAAGCTGATCGGGATCGACGACCGCGGCAAGGTCAAGCTGTCCATGCGGGCAGTGGACCAGACCACCGGGCAGGAACGCTCCAAGGACGACGCCGCCACCTCGAGCTGACGAGGCGGGGTGTCGGAGGCCTGATTGATTGCCACTGACACCCCGAAGGAAGAGACTGCTAGACGACCTTGCATGCCTCCTCAAACGGCAGACGCCAGTCGCGGGGACGGCTCCGGGCGCCGTCTCCGTGGCCGAGATTGCAGAGAAAATTCGACCGGATGGTGGTACCGGCGAAGAATTCCGCGTCCACCTTGGCGTTGTCGAACCCGGACATCGGCCCGCAATCCAATCCCATCGCGCGGGCCGCGAGGATGAAGTAGGCGCCCTGGAGGGATCCGTTGCGAAAGGCGGTGGAGCGGATCAGCTCGTCGTTGCCGGCGAACCAGGACCGCGCGTCGGCCGCCTTGTACAGCTCCGGCAGTCGGTCATGGAAGGCGAGATCGTAGCCGATGATCGCGGTCGCCGGCGCGGTCATCGTCTTCTCGACATTTCCTTCCATCAGGCAGGGCTTGAGCCGCTCCTTGGCCTCGCGCGACACGACGAACGTGATTCGCGCCGGGCTGCAGTTGGCGCTGGTCGGCCCCATCTTGGCCAAGTCCCACGCCGCCCGCAGGACCGACTCGGGCACCGGCTCGGGCCGCCAGGAGACATGCGTGCGAGCCTCCCGGAACAGGATATCCAGGGCTTCGGCTGATACTGCTGAATCCACCATGGTCACACCGTGCCGGATGACGGCCGCGGGATCGCGCCGCCGAGGGTAGGGGGAGCAAGGATTCCGGTTGAGCCGCTGCGCCGGCAGCCGGACAGGGAGCCGGCGTCAGTCGACCGAGCGCACCTCGACGACATCGGGAATATAGTAGCGCAGCATGTTCTCGATGCCGTGTTTCAGGGTTGCCGTCGAACTCGGGCAGCCGGCACACGACCCCTGCATGTGCAGGTAGACGATGCCGTCCTCGAACCCGCGGAAGATGATGTCGCCGCCATCCTGGGCCACCGCGGGACGCACCCGGGTCTCCAGCAGTTCCTTGATCTGGGCAGAGATCTCATCATCGGCGTCGGCATCGGCCAATTCGCCATCCCCGCCGGCACCCTCCAGCATCACCGCGTCACCGGCGGTGAAGTGGTCCATGATCGCCGCCAGAATATGCGGCTTCAGGACATTCCAGTCGCCCGAGCCCATCTTGGTGACGGTGACAAAGTCCTGGCCGAGAAAGACACCGGACACGCCGTCGATGGCGAACAGCCGCATGGCGAGGGGCGAGCGGGCCGCGTCCTCCGGGCCCGGGAAGTTGGCGGTGCCGCTGCCCATGACGTCGCGCCCCGGCAGGAACTTGAGGGTCGAGGGGTTTGGCGTCACTTCAGTCTGAATGAACATGGACTACCTCATGTGTGGCCGCGATAGGGCGCGCGCAGCCCCCTGGTTTACCTCGCCGAAGATCGGTTCCAAGCACATGGTCCCGTGGCAGCAGCGGATCAAGGCTGCGCGGTCGTCCCGTCAACCCCACCCGCCGCTCAGGTTTGCAGAAAGCCGATGGCCCGGTACACCTCGTCCAGCACCGGTGCCGCCAGGGCTCGGGCGCGCTCGGCGCCGCTGCGGAGGATGCTGTCCAGCGTTTCGGGATCGGCCATCAGCCGGTTGACCTCGGCGGTGATCGGGGCGAGGGCGGCGACGGCGCGATCGGCGAGCTCCTGTTTGAAGTCGGAGAATGGGCTGCCGCCGAAGCGCTGGCAGACGTTTTCAATCGAACTGTCGGTCAGGGCTGCGTAGATGCTCAACAGGTTCGCCGCCTCCGGCCGTCCTTCGAGCCCGTCCGGAGAGTCCGGCAGCGGGTTCGGATCGGTCTTGGCCCGGCGGATCTTGAGGGCGATGGAATCCGCCGAATCGGTCAGGTTGATCCGGGAGAAGTCGGAGGCGTCCGACTTGCTCATCTTCTTGGTGCCGTCCCGGAGCGACATGATCCGTGTCGCCGGCCCCAGGATCAGCGGCTCGACCACCGGAAACAGGGCCACGCCGAAATCGTTGTTGAACTTCTGGGCGATGTCGCGGGTGAGCTCCAGGTGCTGTTTCTGGTCCTCGCCGACCGGCACGTGCGTGGCCTTGTAGAGCAGGATGTCGGCGGCCATCAGGTTGGGATAGGCGTAGAGCCCGACCGAGGCGTTCTCCCGGTGCTTGCCTGCCTTCTCCTTGAACTGGGTCATGCGGTTGAGCCAGCCGATCCGGGCGACGCAATTGAACACCCAGGCGAGCTGGGCATGGCCCGGCACCGCGCTTTGCAGGAACAGGATGTTGGTGTCCGGGTTTATGCCGGCGGCCAGGACCGCCGCGGCGGTTTCCCGGGTGGCTTGGGCCAGGGCCTCCGGCTCCTGCCACAACGTGATGGCGTGCATGTCGACGACGCAGAACAGGCATTCGAACTCCTGCTGCAGGCGCACCCAGTTGCGAATGGCGCCCAGGTAGTTGCCGAGATGCAGATGACCGGTGGGCTGAATGCCCGAGAAGATGCGTGCCATGATCTCACGGAGACGGTTGGCCCCGGCGCGCCGAGGGGTTTCCGGGAATCGGACCGAGACGACATCCGACGGCGGGGGTTATCGCCGCTTGCGCTGGGGTGGTCAAGCCGGGTCCTTGCCCCGCATCAATCCCCTCAGGTCGCGCAGGCCCGCGGCACCGGACGCCTGCGCCGTGACCGCGAACGCCAAAGCGCCGCTCGCCACCAGTAGTGCCAGCGCCATGGCCCGCATCACCTCGTCGCCTGCCAGCCAGTCGCCAACGGCGCGTTCGGCGATCCAGAGAGCCCCGCACATCACCGCGGTGGCGAACAGGATGCGCGGCAGGCGTTCCTTGTTTCGGGCATCAATCACCAGGAAGCCCCGCCGCCGCAGCACCACGGCCAGCGCTCCCGCGTTGACCCAGGCGGATATGGCCATGGCCAGGGCGATGCCGACATGCAACAGGAACTGCATCAGAATGACGCTGCACACCACGTTGATGGCCATGGCAGCGGCGGCAATCTTCACCGGCGTGGCGGTATCGCCGCGAGCAAAGAAGCCGGGCGTCAGCGCTTTCACCAGCATGAACGCCGGCAGTCCCAGCGCCATCGCCATCAAGGCGGCGGCCGTCGCCTGGGCCTCAACCACGCTGAACGCGCCCCGCTGGAACAGCACACTGACGATCGGCTCGGCGATCACCAGCAGTGCCGCCGCCGCCGGCAGGGTGAGCAGGCAGGCAAACTCCAGCGCCCGGTTCTGATTGTAGTGCGCCGCCGCCGTATGCCCGGCACGAAGCTGGCGGGACAGCAGCGGCAGCAGCGCCGTGCCCACGGCAACGCCGATCACTCCCAAGGGAAGCTGCACCACCCGGTCGGCATAAAACAGATAGGAGATGGAACCGGACGGCAGGAACGAGGCCAGCACCGTGTCGACCAGCAGGTTGAGCTGGTACACCCCGGCCCCGATCGCCACGGGCACCGCCCGGCGCAGCAGCAGCTTGACCTCCGGGGTGATCCGCGGCCGCGGCAGCCGGAGCGCCATGCCGGCGCGGGCACAGGCCAAGTAGAGCCAGACCAGTTGCACCACCCCGGCCGCGAACACCCCCCAGGCCAGGGCATGGCCGGGGGTCGGGGTTAGCGGGGCAAGCAGCAGGATCGAGAGGATCATGCAGACGTTGAGCAGGATCGGGGCCGCCGCCGCCGCCGCGAATCGCCCGAGCGAGTTGAGCACCCCGCCCAGCAGCGACACCAGGGAAATCAGCAGCAGGTAGGGAAACGCGATCCGCGCCAGTACGACGGTCAGATCGAACTTCTCGGGATCGGCGGCAAAGCCGGGCGCGAACACCAGCATCATCAGAGGCATGGCGATCTCCATGACCGCCACCATCACCAGCAGCGCCCAGAACAGCACGCTCAGCGCCTGTTCGGCGAACACGCGCGCCCGGGACTTGCCCTCCGCCTCCAGGAGTCCGGCGAAGATCGGCACGAAGGCGGCCGAGAACGCGCCTTCGGCAAACAGCCGGCGAAACAGGTTGGGAAACTTGAAGGCCACGAAGAACGCATCGGCCACCGGCCCTGCGCCCAGGATCTTGGCGATCAGCACGTCCCGGGCGAACCCGAACACGCGGCTGACCATGGTGAGGCCGCCGACCGTCGCAATGGCGCGGATGAGGATCAATGCGGCCTCGGCCCGGGCCGGTACGGTGTCGGTTCTGGCACGGCCGCGCCGCCTATTCCGCTGCTGCCACCTCGGGCTTGTCGCGGCCCTTTTCCGTTGGCGGCGCCACTGCCTTCAGCAACCGGCGCTCGATCCGACGCAGCTTCGCCCGGTCCTCGATCTTCAGACCGAACACGTCCTTGACGTAGAACACGTCCACCACCCGCTCCCCATAGGTGGAGATGTGGGCGCTGAAGATCTGCAGCCCGAGCTCGGTGATCGTGGAGGTGACGTCGTACAGGAAGCCCTGGCGGTCGCGACCGTTCACCTCGATCACGGTATGCGTGGCGCTGGCCTTGTTGTCCAGGATCACCGCCGGCGGCACCGTAAACACGCCGGTTCGGCTGGGTGGAGCGGCGGAGCGTACCGCGGCCAACTCCCGCCCCGGATAGATCTGGCCGGAAACGGCCTTCTCGAGCCGCGCCCGCAGCCGCTCGAGCCGCTCCGGCTGGTCGAAGGCGGCCCCGTCGGAGTCCTGGATGTGGAAGGTATCCAGCGCCATGCTGTTGGCGAGCGTGGTGATCTTGGCCCCCACGATGTTGGCGCCGCTCAGCGCCATGGCGCCGGCCATGCGGGCGAACAGGCCCGGGTGATCCGGGGCGTAGACGGTGAGTTCGGTCACGTCGCGGTTGGGAAGCGCCCGGGCCTCGATCCGGAGCCGCTGGCCCTCGGCCTCGGCCTGCCGCATCAAGCGAAAGTGATAGGCCTGACTCTCGGCATCGAAGGCCAGCCAGTAGTCCGAATAGCCGCGCGTCATGAACGTCTCCAGCAAGGCTTCGTCCCAGTCGCTCAGCTTCTCCTGAAGACGTGCTTTGGCCTTGGCGACGCGCTGGCTGCGCCGCTCCGACGGCTGGCCGCCGGTCATCTCGATTTCTTCCATGGCGCGATAGTAGAGCTCGCTCAGAAGCCCTTCCTTCCAGGCGTTCCAGATGCCGGGGCCGACCGCATCGATGTCCGCGCCGGTCAGCACCAGCAGCATGCGAAGCCGCTCCGGCGATTGCACCAACTCGACGAAGTCCGTCACCGTCTTGCCGTTGTCGACGTCGCGCTTGAATGCGGTTCGGCTCATCAGCAGATGGTACCGCACCAGCCAAACCACGGCTTCTGCTTCCCACGCGTCGAGCCCAAGGCGGGGTGCCAGGTGTTCGGCCATGTCGGCGCCGATCTCGGAGTGATCGCCACCGCGGCCCTTGCCGACGTCATGCAGAAGGGTGGCGAGATAGAGGGCGCGGCGGGAGCGGATGTCGCCGATGATCCGGCTGGCGGTGGGATGGCGTTCGGCCAGTTCCCCGGCCTCGATCCGCTGCAGGATGCCGATGGCCTGGATGGTGTGCTCATCCACGGTGTGGACGTGGTACATGTCGTACTGCATCTGCGCCACCACCCGACCGAACTCGGGGATGAACCGCCCGAACACCCCGGCTTCATTGAGCCGGCGCAGGGTCACCTCGCTGCCCTTGCCATCGGTCAGCATGGCCATGAACAGGCTGTTGGCTTCCGGATCGGCGCGCACGCCGGCGTCGATCAGGCGCAGGTTCTGGCGTACCAGGCGCAGGGCATGGGGTTGGATATCCACCTCGAGCCGCTGAGCCTCCCGGAATAGCCGCAGCATCCGCACCGGGTCTTCGGCGAACACGTCCTGCCCGGTCACGGTCAGCCGGTTGCCGTCCATGCGGAAGCCGGCCGGGACCCGGCGGAGCGAGGCCAGAGACGGCAGCCGAAGGCGCTTGCGGGACTTCCGGTGGTCCTCTTCCAGCACCGCGCACAGGACCCGGGTCAGGTCGCCCACCGCCTTGGTCATCAGGAAGTAGTGCTTCATGAAGCGCTCGACACCGCTCGCTCCGGGGCGGTCGCGGTAGCCAAGGCGATCGGCGATGATCCCCTGGACGTCGAAGGTGAGACGCTCCTCCGGCCGGCCGGTGACGTAGTGGAGCTGGCACCGGACGGTCCACAGGAAGTCCTGGGTCTGGCGGAAGTGGCGGGCGTCCACCGGGGTGAACACGCCGCGGTCCACCAGTTCGTCCATATCCTTCACCCGGTACAGGTACTTGGCGATCCAGAACAGCGTCTGCAGGTCGCGCAGGCCGCCCTTGCCCTCCTTGATGTGCGGTTCCAGCACATAGCGCGAGTCGCCCATCCGGGCGTGACGGGCATCCCGCTCCGCCAGCTTGGACTCGACGAAGGCAGTGCCGGTGCCGGCGATGACATCACTCTCGAACCGCTTCTCGAACCGGGCGTAGAGCTCCTGGTTGCCCCAGAGCCAGCGCGCCTCCAGGAGACTGGTGCGGATGGTCAGATCTTCGCGGGCGAGCTTGACGCAGTCGTCGACGGTTCGGGTCGCGTGCCCCACCTTGAGCCCCATGTCCCACAGCATGTAGAGCGCGAACTCGATGACGTCGGCACGGCTCGGCTTGCTGGAATCGGGGATCAGGAACATCAGGTCGATATCGGAAAACGGCGACAGTTCGTCGCGGCCGTAGCCGCCGGTCGCGACCACGGCGATATCGGCGCCGCCGGCCTGGGGGAAGGCGTGGGTACACGCGAAGTCGAAGAGCGTGCGGACAAGGTGATCCACCAGGCACGAGTCCGAGTGAACGACCTCGGTGCCGTCGATCCGTTCCTCTTCGAAGCGGCGGCGGATCTCGCCGATGCCGCGGTACAGCGCCGCCTTGAAAATCTGCAGGAACAGGTCGCGGGTTTTCGGGGAGTATCCCGACAGCGCCACCTGCTCGTGCAGTTCCTGGAGCAGGACGCGGCGATCAATGATCTGCCGCGGATCCTTCACCCGCTTCATGACACCTCCTTCGCTCGCCATCCGCCTTCAAGAATGTGAGCGCGGCAGGACACGATCCAAGGCAACCGACCGGCGGCGACGGCTGCCGATCGCAGGACGCAAGTCGGCCGATCAGGCCCGATTGTCAAGACAAGACACATCGGACATGGGTAACCGCGGATATCATGGCCTTTGACGGGGTATGCCGCCTGCCACCGTCTCTGTGTCGTCACCAAGCCGTGCTACCCTGCCGTCCCTGAGCCCACGCCGATACGCCATGCCCGCACCCCTGACGACGAACGCAACATCTCTGAACGGGACGGCGAACGCAACCGGCGCCCGAATCGCTGCCATCGTGCTGGCCGCAGGCCGGTCGCGCCGCATGGCAGGCGTCAACAAGTTGCTGATCCCGGTGGCGGGCCAGCCGATGGTGGTGCGGGCGGCGGCGGCGGCGCTGGACTCGCGGGCGCGGCCGGTGCTGATCGTGGTCGGGCATCAGGCGGACCGGGTAAGGACCGCGCTCCGGCTCCTGGTGGATCGGGACGTCGACGGACCGGGCCAAGTCTCGAGGCTCGCCATCATCGACAACCCCAGCCATGGGGAGGGCATCGCCGGCTCGATTCGCGCCGGGCTCGACGCGCTGCCTTCCGGCGTCGACGGTGCGGTGTTTCTGCTCGCCGACATGCCATGGATCTCCGCCGGCCATGTCGACCGGCTGATCGATGCCTTCGATCCCGCCGCCGGGCAGAGCATCTGTGTCGCCACCTACCAGGGCCGGCGGGGCAATCCGGTGCTGTGGGGCGCGGCGCACTTTCCGGCGCTGCGAACCCTGGACGGCGATGCCGGCGGACGGGTGTTGCTCGCCGGCCTTGCCGACCAGGTGAAGGCGGTGGCGTTCGCGGATCCGGGGGTGGTCACCGATGTGGACAGGCCCGGTGACCTGCCTTCCCGAATCCTGCCGCCGCGGCCGGACTGACCGGCTGGGTCAGCCGCCCTGAGGCTGAGGCGGCGTGCCGCCGCCCAGCAGCAGCCACAGCGTCATCTGGTCCGGGATGCCGGTGACGGCGATGTTCTGCTCCTGCTGGAACTGCTCGATCGCGGCCCGTGTCTTCGCGCCGAACTGGCCGTCGGCGCTGCCGTCCAGCAGCCCCTTGTTGATGAGCTCCTGCTGGACATCGCGCAACACCGCACGGTAGATCAGCGTCCGCTGTTCGCCATGCTCGACCATCGTGCGGTCCGACGCGCGCGTGAGCCGCTGGTCAGACAAGAACTCCACCATCGAGTTGACGATCGCGAACATGCGCTGGTCGGGGTTCCGTTCGCAGTTGTTGCGGACGAGGTTGAGGATGGTATCGGTGTCCTGCCACGGCGCGATGTCGAAGGTGTCGTCCAGGAACTGATTGATCGCCGTAAGGTAGCCTTCCAGCCAGCCGGCGGCGAAGAACACGTTCTCCTGGCGTTCGTCCAGAGCCTGCAGGAACTGGGTGCAGGTGACGGGGCCGATTCCGCGCGGGGCGAATCGGCCGTCGGGGTCGGCGGCCGAAGCTGAAAGCGGCGCCAAGGCCATGACGCCGGCCGCCAGCATGCTGATCACAATGGGAACGCGCCGTGTCATCGACGTCTCCACTTTCGAAGGAGGGGAATAGCAGTCGCTGCAACGGATAACCCGTTCGCGGTTTGGGCACAAGTCCGGGGACACTATGTCACCATGCTGCGCCAACCCCGCGGCTAGCTCCGTCCCATGGCTGCCGCGACCGCCCTCCCGGCCAGCACGGTGACCAGGTGGGCGCGGTACTCGGCGGAAGCGTGCAGGTCCGCGTTGAGTCCGTCCGCAGGCACGGCGATCCCCGTGATCGCTGCCGGGGTGAAGTCGTCGGCGAGCGCGGCTTCCATCGCCGGCATGCGGAACACCCCGCTGCCCGCCCCGGTTACCGCAACCCGCACCCCGTCCGCCGCCTTCGCCACCATCACTCCCGCCACCGCATAGTGCGACGCCGGCTGCTCGAATTTCTGATAGGCCGCGGCTTCCGGCACCGGCACCTCCACCTGGATGATCATCTCATCCGGTTCCAGCGCGGTGGCGAACATCCCGGTGAAAAAGGCATCCGCGTCGATGCAGCGGCGGTCGGTGCGAATTCTGGCGCCGAGGGCCAGCATCGCTGCCGGATAGTCGGCGACGGGGTCGTTGTTGGCCAGCGATCCGCCGATGGTTCCGCGGTTCCGCACCTGGGCATCGCCGATGCCCGCGGCGAGACTGGCCAACGCCGGAATGCGTGCTTGTACCACCGGCGATTCCGCGACCGCGGCATGCCGGGCCAGGGCGCCGATGGTAAGCGTGCCGCCCTTGGCGGAGATCGCCCTCAGCTCCGCCAGGCGGGCGAGGTCGATCAGCAACGACGGCGCCGCCAGCCGCTGCTTCATCACCGGGATCAGGGTCATGCCGCCCGCCAGGAACCGGGCGTCCGCGGTGTCCCGCATCAGACCGACTGCTTCGGCGACGCTGCCGGGCTGGATGTAGTCGAAGGGATGCATCGATGCCGGCCTTCCTCAGCCGTCGGTGCTCATCGCCCGGGCACCGGCCATGACCGCCTGGACGATGTTGTGGTAGCCGGTGCAGCGGCAGAAGTTGCCCGACAGCCACTCCCGGACGTCGGCTGGGCTGGGCTCCGGCACCCGGGCCGCCAGATCGATCGCGCTCATCACCATGCCGGGGGTGCAGAAGCCGCATTGCAGGCCGTGGTGTTCCCGGAACGCGGCCTGCATCGGGTGGAGGTCGCCGTCGCTGGCAAGGCCCTCGATGGTGGTGACCTGAGAACCGTCCGCCTGCACCGCCAGCAGGGAGCAGGACTTGACGCTGACACCATCCATGTGGACCACGCAGGCGCCGCACTGGCTGGTGTCGCAGCCGATATGGGTGCCGGTGAGGCCAAGCTCGTCGCGGAGGAAATCGACCAGCAGCCGACGGGGCTCGACTTCCGCGGCGACCGGCTTGCCGTTGACGGTCAGGGCGATGGCGATCATGGCGTTCCTTTTTCCCCGACGATCGCGCGGGGATGCCGGTGGCCGTTGACGGCGTTCACCGTAAGGCTGAGATGACCGTACCGACCCCGGCGCTGTCAAGCAGCGGGCGACGTTGCGGCAGCCGCGCTCCGTGGCATTTCGATGCGATGACTTCTCCTTGTGAATTCGTCATGACCCGCTACCGCCCGATCGCGCGCCAGCCGATGTCCCGGCGGCAGAAGCCTTCCGGCCAGTCGATCAGGTCCACCGCTTGATAGGCCAGGGCTTGGGCATCGGCGACGGTGGGACCACGGGCGGTCACCCCCAGCACCCGGCCGGCATCGGCCACCAGGTGACCGTTCTGCAGGGCCGTGCCGGCATGGAACACCGCGACGCTGGGGGTCGCCTCCGCCCGTTCCAGCCCGCGGATCACCGAGCCCTTGGGATAGAACCCGGGATAGCCGCGGGTCGCCATCACCACCGTCAGGGCGGCATCGTCATGCCACTCCAGCTTGATCCGGTCGAGCCGCCCGTCGCGGCAGGCGATCAGCGCCTCCAGCAGGTCGGACTTGAGCCGAACCAGCAGCGGCTGGCACTCGGGATCGCCGAACCGGGCGTTGAACTCCAGAACCTTGGGCCCTTCCGGGGTGATCATCAGCCCGGCGTAGAGCACGCCGGTGTAGGGACGGCCGATCTCCGCCATGGCGGCCACGGTCGGGCGGATGATGGTGTCCATCACCGTCTCGGCCAGCGCCGGCGTCAGCACCGGAGCGGGCGAGTAGGCGCCCATGCCGCCGGTGTTGGGGCCTTCGTCGCCATCGAACGCGGGCTTGTGGTCCTGGGCGGAGGCCAGCGGCAGCACCTGGGTGCCGTGCACCAGCGCGAAGAAGCTGGCTTCCTCGCCGGTGAGGAACTCTTCGATGACCACCTCGCTGCCGGCGGCGCCGAACGCACCCTCGGTCAGGATGTGGTCGATGGCGGCGTGCGCCTCGTTCTCGGTGCGGCAGACCACCACGCCCTTGCCGGCGGCGAGGCCGTCGGCCTTGACCACGATGGGCGCACCCAGGCGGTGGATGTAGGCCTTGGCGGCTTCGGGTTCGTCGAACCGGGCATAGGCGGCAGACGGTATGCCGAAGCGGCCGCAGAGGTCCTTCATGAATCCCTTCGAGCCCTCGATCACCGCTGCCGACTGGCGCGGGCCGAAGGTAGGGACACCCGCCTCCTCCAGCCGGTCGACGATACCCGCGACCAGCGGTCCCTCCGGCCCGATCACCGCGAAGTCGATCGCCTGCTCCTGGGCTGCGGCAACGATACCCGCCACGTCGTCGGCCGCGACATCCAGACAGGTGGCAATCGCGGCAATGCCGGCATTGCCGGGTGCACAGAACAGGGCGTCGCACAGCGGCGAGCGGGCGATCGCCCAGCACAGCGCGTGCTCACGTCCCCCGGATCCGACCACCAGCACCTTCATGGCATCTCCCCCCGGAGTTGTGCGCGCGACCGACCGAGCGGCCCCGCGCCATTGACCGGACCCTTGGCCTCGCCGGCCGGCCCGGTCATATTGATGGCGATGACCGATCATCCTAGCACCGGCACCGGCGATCACAACCTGCCGGTGCTCACGGTCGGCGAAA
Source organism: Rhodospirillales bacterium (assembly GCA_007694935.1). Lineage (GTDB taxonomy): Bacteria > Pseudomonadota > Alphaproteobacteria > Rhodospirillales > Defluviicoccaceae > REEP01. Next base: position 12,701 of record REES01000139.1, on the reverse strand, counting down.
TCAGCCAGGCCCTGAAGCGCCACGTCGAAGGCGCCTTTGACCACGTGCGGGTGCGGGGGGAGATCAGCGGCCTGCGCCGCGCCACCTCCGGCCACATCTACTTCGTCCTCAAGGATGAGACCGCGATCCTCAAAGGCGTGTGCTGGCGCGGCACCGCCGCTCGCCTTGGCATCAAGCCCGAAGACGGCATGGACGTGGTGGTCACCGGCCGGCTCACCACCTACCCCGGGCGCTCGGAGTACCAGATGGTCGCTGAGGCCATGGAACTCGCCGGGGAAGGCGCGTTGCTGAAGCTGCTGGAGGATCGGCGCAAGCGCCTGGCGGCCGAGGGGCTGTTTGATGTTGACCGGAAGCGGCCGATCCCGTTCCTGCCGGAGGTGATCGGCGTCGTCACTTCGCCCACCGGCGCGGTAATTCGGGACATCCTGCACCGCCTTGCCGACCGCTTCCCGCGCCGGGTGCTGCTGTGGCCGGTGGCGGTGCAGGGGAACGGTGCTGCCGAGCAGATTGCCGTGGCCATTGAGGGGTTCAGCGGCTTGGCCACAAGTGGCCCGGTGCCGCGTCCCGACGTGTTGATCGTCGCCCGCGGTGGCGGCAGCCTTGAGGACCTCTGGGCATTCAACGAGGAGATCGTGGTGCGGGCGGCGGTGGCGAGCGCCATCCCGCTGATTGCTGCGGTGGGTCACGAGACCGACACCACCCTGATCGATTTTGCCGCCGATCGTCGTGCCCCGACGCCGACCGCCGCGGCCGAGATGGCGGTGCCGGTCCGGGCCGACCTGATCGCCCGGATGATCACGCTGGAGGCCCGCCAGGTCGGTGCCTTCAACCGGGTGATCGAACATGGCCGCACCCGGGTCGCGGGGCTGGCCCGCGGCCTGCCGCAGCCGGGCCGGCTGGTGGAGGAAGCCCGCCAGCGGCTGGACGACTGGAGCGACCGGCTGCGCCAGAGCCTCGCGGTCGGCATCGACCGGCGGCGCCAGCGCGTGGCGGCGCTGGCTGCGGGCTTGGTCAGTCCGCGCCGGCGGATCGACCTTGAGAGGAGCCGCGTCAACGCCGAAGCCCGCGCCCTGTCCGCCACGGTACGAGCCCGGCTGAACGACTGCGGCCGTCGCCTGGATCATGCCGGCGCCCTGCTCGAGAGCTACTCCTATCAGCGGGTACTGGAACGGGGCTTCGTGCTGGCCACCGACTCCGACGGCCACGCTGTCACCTCCGCCCGCAGCCTCAAACCGGCCATGCGGCTCGGCCTCCGCTTCCACGACGGCGAGGCGGACGTGGTGGTCGCGGAGCCGGGAGGGAAGGGCGGTGGTCGCGCGGCTCCGGGTGCACGCCGGCGCAAGATGGCCGCCGGAGGCGACGGTCAGGGCACGCTGCTTTGAAGACGGTGCGGCGGCTCGCCGGCGGGAATTTCGCGACCAAGGGGGAATCAGGGAACGCATGCGGCCCGCGTTGACGGCGTTTCCCGGCGCTTGACAGCATCGCATCAGGCGACCAATTCGCCAGCGGGACGTCGCCGGGCATTGTCCTGATGGTATTCGAACGAGCGCGAGAAAGAGCTTTCCAGCATGGCACCAGAGTTGGCCCCGACGGCAGCCGATCCGGGGGCGGGCACGTCGTACCGGTCGCGTCGGACCTTCGCCATCATCTCCCACCCTGATGCCGGCAAGACCACCCTGACCGAGAAGCTGTTGCTGTTCGGCGGAGCGATCCGCATGGCCGGCCACGTCAAGGCGCGCGGCGAGCGCCGGCGCACCCAGTCCGACTGGATGGAGATCGAACGCGCCCGCGGCATCTCCATCACCAGCTCGGTGATGACGTTCGAACGGGATGGCATCACCTTCAACCTCCTGGACACCCCCGGCCACCAGGATTTCAGCGAGGACACCTACCGGACGCTGACGGCGGTCGATTCGGCGGTGATGGTGATCGATGCCGCCCGCGGCATCGAAAGCCAGACCCGTAAACTGTTCGAGGTCTGCCGGCTGCGCGACATTCCGATCATCACTTTCGTCAACAAGATCGACCGGGAGGGGCGGGATCCTTTCGAGATCCTCGACGAGATCGAGAGCACACTGGCTCTCGACGTCACTCCGGTAACGTGGCCGGTGGGCATGGGACTCGATTTCCATGGCTGCTACGACCTGCGCTCGGGGCGTTTTGCCACCTCCGACGAGGGGCCGGGTGGGCGCTTCGAGCGGCACATCGCGACCACGGGAACCGATGATCCGGTGCTGGCCGAACGGTTGCCGGCCGCGGTCCTGGAACCGTTCGTGGAAGGGGTCGAGCTGGCCCGCTCGGCCTATCCGCCGCTGGACCTGGACGGCTATCGGAGCGGTCATGTGACTCCGGTGCTGTTCGGCAGCGCCCTCAAGGACTATGCCGTTGCCGAGCTCATGGACGCGCTGGCGGTATGGGCGCCGCCGCCGCGCCCGCAACCGGCCGAGCCGTCGGCGGTGGCACCGGACGAGGACCGGGTGACCGGCTTCGTGTTCAAGGTCCAGGCCAACATGGATCCCAACCATCGCGATCGGGTTGCGTTCTTCCGGGTCTGCTCCGGGCGGTTCCGCCGCGGGATGAAGCTGGCCCAGCCGCGCGGCGGGCGGACCGTCGCGGTGAGCAATCCGATCTTCTTCTTCGCCCAGGAACGGGAGTTGGCGGACGAGGCGGTGGCCGGCGACATCATCGGCGTGCCCAACCACGGTACCCTCAGGGTGGGCGATTCTCTCAGCGAGGGCGCAGCGATACGATTCACCGGCATCCCCAATTTTGCACCGGAGATCCTCCGCAAGGTGCGGCTGGAGGATCCGATGCGTGCCAAGCAGCTCCGTCGCGCCCTGGAAGACTTGGCGGAGGAGGGGGTCACCCAGGTGTTCCGCCCCTTGCTGGGCTCGGAGTGGATCGTCGGCGTGGTCGGCCAGCTCCAGCTCGACGTGCTGGCGTCGCGGATCGCTGCCGAATACAAGGTGGAGGTGGGCTTCGACGGCGCGCCCTACGAGACCGCGCGGTGGATCAGTGCCGACGACCCGGCAACTCTGAAGCGATTCGTTGAACGGGAGCGGGCGGCCGTGGCCGAGGATCGGGATGGGGCGCCGGTGTTCCTGGCCCGTAACGCCTGGGCGCTGAACCGGACCCGCGAGGATTGGCCGGACATCCGCTTCGACGCCACCCGCGAGCGCGCCTGATCCGGCCCTCCGGATCCCTTAATTACCCCTGAGACCGACATTGCGAGCCATGGCTCCATCGAGGCGTATGCAATCAAACGGTGTGCTTTTCGCATCACGCCCGGCCTGACTGCTGACGAAACTGCGAATCATCCACATCGGTGGGTTGACATGGCGTCGGCGCTGGCGCAACTTTCCTCCGCACAGGGCGTCTTGTGCGCACTGTTCGAGTCACATATGAGCAATTGCAGCAATTTTGTTGCGCTGCCCAACGGATGAACGGATCACGGCCTTCTGCCACCGGCGGGAGCCAGCATCGGAGAGGCGACCATGCAGTACCAAAGCCCGTTTGTGAACAAGACCCCCGGCCCTCAGCCGGCCAGCTACGCAGACCGGTTTTCACCGCGACCCGGGGCGACCGGCAACCCGGTGAAGCCGGCGAAGGGTGGCGCCGTGGTGGAGCGGGATCCTTACGATCCGCCGCGTTACTGGGATTACTTTCCCGGAACCGACTGACCGGCGACGGGGGGTCGCCTGGCCCCCTCCGCTGATCCCCTGCTGACCCGGGAGGTGCGGTGGTTCTTCCCCGAAGCCCTCGGCGACCGCGCGTCGTTGCTCCAGCGGTGGCTGGCCTTGTTGCGCGCGGACGGGACCGGAACTTTTGTGCAGGGGCCGGGGGACTGGCGCGAGGACCACTATCTGGTCCTGCCGGGAACCAGCGCGGTTGGCATCAAGTGCCGGGAGGGCCGGCTTGAGATCAAGGGCCGGCTCACCCGGGACGGGGTGGTCGCGTTCGGCACGGCGGGAACCGGGTGTATCGAAGGCTATGCGAAGTGGTCGGTGCCCGGCGCTGCGTTGGCGGAATCGCTGGCGCAGCGGATAACGTTCGCAGGTTCCGGCATGATTCCGGTCAGAAAGCGGCGCTGGCTGTGGACAAGCCGGCTTGCCGTCGCGGATGGTTCGGAGAGCCGGCAGTTGCAGGTTGAGGTGACCCGGCTTCAGTCAGGGTCCGAGGTCGTTGATCGCTGGTGGACTCTCGGGATTGAGGCCTCTCCCCTGCAGCGCTGGCCGCTTGACGGTTTCACGTCGATCGTCACGATGTTCCTCGCGACGGCACCCATCCCGGAGCTGCGGCCGGAGATGTCCATGGGGTACGCCGGGTGGCTGGCCGGGCAGGGCGACACGGGTTACAGCAAACACGCCCCACCCGGCCCCTGATCAGCCGGCGAAAAGGATGTAGGTCAGCGCCATGGCGATGACGGAGAGCGTCATCGACGTACCCAGGATATAGCGGACCACGCCGGACATTTCGGCGGCGCGGACCCTCGTCTCATCGTACGGATTGCTCATCGCGAAACCTCCTCGGCAGCGCAACCCGGGTTTGGCTTGATCGTTGGGCTGCGATGACAGACTTACGCACCCGCCCGGCACCCGGTTCACCGGTTGCCGATCTTGGGTTCCTCGCCGAGAACCAGACGTCGGATGTTGGCGCGGTGCTGCCAGAAGCCGAGCAGCGCCAGGATCGCCGCGACTGCGGCCGCCGGCGCATCGGCCAGCGCCGCCATGGCCAGCGGCGAGACGGCGAGAGCGACCAGCGCCGCCAGCGAGGAGTACCGGAACACCGCTGCGACCGCCAGCCATGTGGCGCAGGCGATCAGCCCCACCGGCCACGCCGCCGCCAGCAGCACACCCAGCGTCGTCGCCACTCCCTTGCCGCCGCGAAAACCGAGCCATACCGGGAAATTGTGCCCGACGACCGCGAACAGACCGGCGCTCAGGCCGGCGGCATGGCCGTCGGATCCGGCGAGGTGGTTGAGCAGCAGCACTGCCGCCGCGCCTTTGCCGCCATCCAGCAGCAGCGTCGCGGCTGCGAGCCCCTTGCGGCCGGTGCGGAGCACGTTGGTGGCGCCGATATTGCCGGAGCCGATCCGCCGCACGTCGCCGAGACCGGCGAGACGGGTGAGGATCAAGCCGAAGGGGACCGAGCCGATCAGGTATCCGGCTCCGGCAGCCAGGAGCAGAATCCAGGTTGCGCCAAGCCCTTCTGCCATCAGGCTCAGGGGTCCAGCGCGAACACGCGGCGGCCGTCCACCACCGTCAAAACCACCCGGCCCTGCACCGGGCGGTAATCAAAAGGCGTATTCTTGGACTTGCTGTGCAGTTCGTACTCCCGTACCTGCCAGGCTCGGTCCGGGTCGAACAGGGTGAGGTCGGCCGCCGCACCCACGGCGAGGCGGCCGGCCGGCAGCCCGAACACGTGGGCGGGCCGATGGGTCAGCAGCGCCAGCACCTCCAGCAGCGTGAGGTGGCCGTTGTGATAGAGTTCCAGTGACACCGGCAGCAGGGTCTCCAGCCCGACTCCGCCGAACGCCGCCTGGCCGAACGGCAGGCGCTTGGCGTCTTCGTCCTGGGGCGCATGGTCGGAGGCGATGGCATCGATGGTGCCATCGGCGAGGCCCTCAACGATGGCGAGTCGGTCCGCTTCGCTGCGCAAAGGCGGCGACAGCTTGGCGAAGGTTCGGTACTCGCCGATCGCGTTCTCGTTGAGCGCGAAATACGGGGGCGCGGTGTCGCAGGTGACCGGCAAGCCCCGCGCCTTGGCTCTGCGGATCGCGTCCACCGACTGGCCGGTGGAGATGTGGCCGAAGTGCAGCCGGCTGCCAGTCAGCTCGACCAGCCGAAGGTCCCGTTCCACCATGATCACCTCGGCCTCACGGGGGATCCCGGTCAGGCCGAGCCGGGTGGCCATTTCGCCAGCGTTCATGTCGCCGTCGGCGGCGAGGCTCGGCTCTTCCGGATGCTCCACCAGCAACAGGCCGAAGGTGCGGGCGTAGTTGAGGGCTTGGCGCATCACCTGGGCATCGGCCACCGCCCGAACGCCATCGGTGAAGGCGACCGCCCCGGCCTCCGCCAACATGCCGAGTTCGGCCAGCTTGCTGCCGGCAAGGCCTTGGGTGATCGCGCCATAGGGGTAGACCTTGGTGAGGCCGACCCGGCGGGCACGCCTTGCCACGAATTCCACCACCGACATGTCGTCGATCACCGGCAAGGTGTTGGGCAGACACACCATGGTGGTGACGCCGCCGGCGGTGGCGGCTTGCCCGGTGGAGGCGAGGGTGCCTTTGTGCTCTTCCCCCGGTTCCCGCACCTGCGTCCGGATGTCCACCAGACCCGGGGCCAGGCACAGGCCGGCGCAATCCACCACGGCGGCTCCTTCGGGCACGCCTTCCGCGAACAGGCCGGGGCCGAAGCCGGCGATCACCTCGCCGTCGGTCAGCAGATCGCCGATGGTGTCGAGGCCGGTGGCGGGATCCAGCAGCCGGGCGCCGGTGAAGGCGAGGCGGCCGGCAACGGGGTCGATGTGGAAGGCCATGGGCTCGGGATCAGGTCATCAGATGTTGTGCTGCGGGGCCTCGACCAGGTTGGCGCTGAGCAGCTCCAGACAGGCCATCCTGACCGCCACCCCCATCTCCACCTGCTCGTGAATGACGCTTCGGCTGTAGTCGTCGGCCACCACCGAATCGATCTCGACGCCACGGTTCATCGGCCCCGGGTGCATGATCAGCGCCTCCGGCTTGGCGTTGGCCATCTTGTCGTAGTCCAGCCCGAAAAAGTGGAAGTATTCGCGAATGGAGGGGAGGAAGTTGCCCTGCATCCGTTCGGTCTGCAGTCGCAGCATCATCACGATGTCGCAGCCCTTGAGCCCTTCATGCATATCGTGGAACACCTCCACGCCCAGCCGCTCGGCCTCCGCCGGGATCAGGGTGTGCGGTGCCACCAGGCGCACCCGCGCCCCCATGATGGCGAGCAGGTGGATGTTGGAGCGGGCCACCCGCGAATGCACGATGTCGCCGCAGATGGCGACCTCCAGCCCCTCCAGCCGCCCCAGCCGGCGGCGGATGGTGAGGGCGTCCAGCAATGCCTGCGTCGGGTGCTCGTGGCTGCCGTCGCCGGCGTTGATGACGCAGCAGTTCACCTTCTCCGACAACAGCTTGACCGCACCCGATTCGGGGTGGCGCACCACCAGCACGTCGGGGTGCATGGCGTTGAGCGTCATCGCCGTGTCCAGCACCGTCTCCCCCTTGCGGATGGCGCTGGTGCTGACCGACATGTTGATCACGTCGCCGCCCAGGCGCTTGCCGGCCAGTTCGAACGAGGTGCGGGTGCGGGTGGAGGCCTCGAAGAACAGGTTGATGACGGTGCGCCCGCGCAGCACCGACTTCTTCTTGTCTGCCCGCCGGTTCTGCTCCACGTAGCTCTCCGAACGGTCGAGCAGCGCCGTCACCTCCGGGGGTGTCAAGCCTTCGATGCCGAGCAGGTGGCGGTGGGGAAAGGCGGACACGGGCAGCGGTTCCTGCGGTGAGCGGCCGGCACTATAGGGGCGGGCCGGAGCGGCTGGCAAGCAGCGGGACCGGCGCTCAGATGACAAACAGGATCAGCGGCATGGTGATGGCGGCGGCCAGTGTGGTGGCGGTGATGGCGCCGGCCATGACGGCCGTGTCGCCGCCCATCTGCCGGGCCATCACGTAGGCCGAGGCGGAGACCGGCACCGCGGCCAGCAACACGGCGATGCGCCTGGCGAGATCGTCCGCGCCGAGGGCGAGACACAGGGACAGGGTCACCACCGGCAGGACGATCAGCTTGAGGGCGGATGCCGTGGCCACGACTCGCCCGGCAGCCCGAACCGCCCGGAGTTCGAGACCGGCCCCCACCGCCAGCAGGCCGATGGGCAGTGAGGCCCGCCCCAGGATGTCCAGAGTCGGTTCGATCAGCGGCGGCAGGCCGAGGCCGGTGATGTTGACGGCAAGGCCGATCAGGCAGGCCACGATCAGCGGGTTGCCGGCGACAGGCCAGAGCGTCCCGCGCCAGCCGCTCACCGGCGTCTGGCCCTGGCCCCAGCGCACCAGCGCGAGCACACTCACCACGTTGACCACCGGCACCACAACGGCGAGACAGAGACTGGCCAGGGCGACGCCGGGCGCACCGTACAGGGCGGCGGCTGCGGCCAGCGCGACATAGACGTTGGGGCGGACGCTGCTCTGGACCAGCGAGGTGAGGGCGGGGCCATCCGGCCCGAGCCAGCGCCGCAAGGGCAACAGGCAGGCCAGCACCACCACCAGGATGCCGCCGACCGAGGCCGTGAGCATGGGCGCCACAGCGAAGCCGGCGAAATCGGCCCGGGCGATGCTGGTCACCAGCAGCGCGGGAAAGAACACGTAGAAGGTAAAGCGTTCCGCCGGTTGCCAGAACGTTTCCGGCACCAGCCGTCCCTGCCGGGCCACGAAACCGATCAGGATCACGGCAAAGACCGGCGTCAGCGCCGCCAGGATGCCGATCACGGCGCGTCTGGTATGGGCCGTGCCCGCAGCCGCGACAGGGCATCGAGAGCGCCTTGCAGGATGTAGGCGGCGGCCAGCTTGTCGATCACCTGGGCCCGGCGTCGCCGGCTCATGTCGGCCTCCGTGATCAGCATCCGCTCGACACCCCGGGTCGACAGCCGTTCGTCCCAGAAAGCGGCCGGCAGGGCGGTTACGGCCAAAAGGTCGCGGGTGAACTGGCGCACCGACTGGCAGCGCGGCCCCTCGCGGCCGTCCATCTGCACCGGCAGGCCGACCACCAAGCCGCCGACCTCTTGGGCTTCAAACAGGTCCTTGAGGCGTTCCGCGTCGGCCCGGAACCGGCTGCGGCGGATGGTGTCCCACGGGGTGGCAATGGTGCGCCCGACGTCGGAGAGGGCGAGCCCGATGGTCCTGCTGCCGACATCGAGCCCCATCAGCCGGCGGCCAGGCGGCAGTGCGGCGGCGAGGTCGGTCAGCGGAACGAGGGGCATCAGCAGGGCCAGGCAACCAGCAGTGATGACGGGTGACAGTCAATGCCGAGAGCCTTAGCCGCCATGGTGCGGCAAGTCGAGCCGCTGGTCTGGACCACGCCGATGCCCCCGGTGTGGGCCGGGTTCGGCTCCTCGGCCGACGGGGGGCCGGCCTCATGGTGGTGATACGCAGGGTTGATGAGTTTTTAGGCGCTTGCATGCATTCGTGGGGTTTCTGCCGCCTTTGCGTGCACGTCTGGTCGGCTGTGCCGTTGCCGTTGCGGCCTGGAGCGCTGCGAGGTTGGGCACGCCGCCAGATTCTGCGGCCGATATCAAGACGTTACGAGGCCTCATGCATTGTGCAAGGCGCATTGCAAAGAAGTTGCACATTTCTTGCTTCCCCCCGCCACGGCATGACGCCGGGGCAAGATCCGGCGTCCATTCAGGAAAGGAAAATAACATGAAAGCAAGGATCTTGTTGGTGTGTGGGGCGATCGCCAGCGGCGGCCTGATCTCCGCGGCCGCTGCGGAAACCGAAATCGGCCTGTTCCCCGGCACCATTTCCGCCAACGTCACGCTGGCAACCGATTATGCCTTCCGTGGCATCTCCCAGACCGATGAGGATCCGGCGATCCAGGGCGGCTTCGATTACGAGGTCGAAACGGGCGTACTGGGCACCAGCGCCTACCTGGGCATCTGGGCATCCAACCTCGATTTCAATGACGGCGACGAAGCCTCCATCGAAGTTGATCTCTATGGCGGATTCACCGGCGAAGTGGCCGGGATTGGTTGGGACGTCGGCTTCATCTATTATGCCTATCCCGGGGCGGCCAGCTCACTCGATTACGATTTCTGGGAGGTGACCACGGGGCTGTCCTACAGCCCGCTGGATCGGGTCGAGGTCGGTGTGCGCTACAACTATTCCCCGGACTATTTCGGTGGCAGCGGTGCCGGGCATTTCGTCGAAGGCACCATGTCGGTGAGTGTGCCCTTGCCGGAAGTCTTGGCCGGACGTGGCCTGGGCTTGAGCCTGGACGGTTCCATCGGCCATCAGTGGATCGGCAACAACGACGTGTTCGGGACTCCAAACTACCTGACCTGGAGTATCGGCGCGTCGCTGTCCTACAAGTTCCTGTCGCTGGGGGTGGCCTACGTGGACACCGACCTCAGCAAGAGCGAATGCTTCGATCGCACCGGTCTCTGTGGTGCCCGCGCCATCGGGACTCTGACCGCCACTTTCTGACCCGATAACCTCAGGGATCGCACGCTTCCGCCACGCGATCAGTCGTGCGGCGGAAGCGGCACCCCGAGGGCTTACGGATGCAAGCGGCCGTTGCGGGCGTGGCGGGGCGGTGCTACTACCGTCACGGCGTTTGAGCCAAGTTCATGCTTCGTCTGCAGATCCGTCAAAAGGCCAGTCCCCGTGCCGCTCGACCACGCCACCGTCCGTACCATCGCGCAGCTCGCCCGGATCCGCATCCCGGATGAGGACATGGAAGGGCTGGCCGGGGAGCTCTCCACCATTCTCGCCTGGGTGGAGCAACTCCGCGAGGTCGATACCGAGGCGGTGGCGCCGATGACCAGCGGCACCGACCGGGTGCTGTCGCTACGGGACGACGTGGTGACCGACGGCGGGATGCGCGACGCCATCCTGGCCAACGCGCCGGAGGTGGTGGACGGCTTCTTCGCGGTGCCCAAGGTGGTGGAGTGATGACCGCGCTGACCGGGCTCACCATCGCCGAAGCGGCCCGTGGCCTGGCGGCGAAATCGTTCTCGGCGCGGGAACTGGCAGAGGCGCATCTGGACGCCATCGCCGCGGCGCGGGACCTCAACGCCTTCATTTGCGAGACGCCGGACGTGGCGCTGGACCGGGCGGACGCCGCGGACGCCCGCCGTGCGGCCGGCGGGGCGCTGGGTCCGCTGGACGGCATCCCGATCGCGGTCAAGGATCTGTTCTGCACCGAGGGTGTGCCGACCACTGCGGGGTCGCACATCCTGAACGGCTTCGTGCCTCCTTACGAATCCACCGTCACCGCCAATCTGCGGCAGGCCGGCGCGGTGATGCTGGGCAAGGCCAACCTGGACGAGTTCGCCATGGGCTCGGCCAACATCACCAGCCACTACGGGCCGGTGAAGAACCCCTGGGGGCCGCGGGACGGCCGCGACTTGGTGCCCGGCGGCTCCTCGGGCGGGTCGGCGGCGGCCGTTTCGGCGCGGCTGGCCCTCGGCGCCACCGGGACCGACACCGGCGGATCGATCCGCCAGCCGGCGTCGTTCTGCGGCATTGTCGGCCTCAAGCCCACCTACGGGCGGTGCTCCCGCTACGGCATCATCGCCTTTGCCTCCAGCCTGGACCAGGCCGGGCCGATGACGCGGACGGTCGGGGATGCGGCGCTCATGCTGGCCGCCATGGCTGGGCACGATGCCAGGGATTCCACCTCGGCCCCGCTGGCGGTGCCTGATTTTGCCGCGGCGCTGGACGGCAGTCTGCGCGGGCTCAAGATTGGCATCCCAAAAGAATACCGGATCGACGGCATGGCGGCCGAGATCGGGGCGCTCTGGGACAAGGGGATGGCGTGGCTCGAGGCGGCGGGGGCCGAGGTCAAGGCGGTATCGCTGCCGCACACCCGCTATGCGCTGGCCACCTACTACATCATCGCACCGGCGGAAGCGTCGTCCAACCTCGCCCGCTACGACGGCGTGCGCTACGGCCTCCGGGTGGATGGCGCCACCCTGGACGAGATGTACATGAACACCCGGGGGCAGGGGTTCGGGACGGAAGTCCGGCGCCGGGTGCTGATCGGCACCTACGTGCTGTCGGCCGGCTACTACGATGCCTACTACCTCAAGGCGCAGAAGGTGCGGGCGCTGATCGCCGCCGACTTCCGCGAGGCGTTCCGGGAGGTGGACGTGATCCTGACGCCGACCGCGCCGTCCGACGCCTTCGCCATCGGCGAACGCATGGATGACCCGGTGACCATGTACCTCAACGACGTGTTCACGGTGCCGACCAGCTTGGCCGGCCTGCCCGGCATTTCGGTGCCGGCGGGGCTGTCCGCCCGCGGTCTGCCGCTGGGGCTGCAGCTGATCGGCCGGCCGTTTGACGAACTCACGGTGCTGAAGGCCGCCCGCGCCATCGAGGATGCCGCAGGCTTTCCCGCCGGACCGCCCACGCCTTGAACCGGGGCTGGTTTCGGCCGTGTCACGGGCTGGACAGGCCGGATCGGCGATCCTATAAGGGTGTTCTCGAGCTGCGCCCGGCCGGCTTTCGCCGTGGCCACGTGGCGTCCGCTTCGCCCAGGTAGCTCAGTTGGTAGAGCACATGACTGAAAATCATGGTGTCGGTGGTTCGATTCCGCCCCTGGGCACCATCTCTTGCCTCTCCTGGTTTTCCCCCAGTGCGCTGGTGTTGGCCGACGCCCATGGCCCGTAGGTCGGATTGGGGTGAAGCGTCATCCGACGGATGACATTGGACGAGCCCGCAACGCCATGCGGCAGAAAATACGTCCCGCTGGTCTGTCTTGCGCTGCGGGACATCAGCCTCGTCATGGCGAAGCCGAAGCCATCCATGGACTTGGATGGATGGCGTGAGTCGAGACTGGATCGCTTCGCTGCGCTCGCGATGACGGAGCAGCGCGCTCGCGATGACGCCCTAACACGCGTCATGGCGAGGCGAAGCCGAAGCCATCCATGGACTTGGATGGACAGGGTGAGTCGAGACTGGATCG
>REES01000038.1 GCA_007694935.1 Rhodospirillales bacterium | reverse complement strand
CTCGCGACCATTGCCGATGCGATCAGGGCCGGCAAAGGATGAGGAGCCCGCTACGACTTGGCGACAGGTCGGTCCCGATGCCGTGCGGGCTGGGCCGGTCTGGTGAGGACGCCCGCCGACCGTGCGCGCCATCTGGGATCCTGGATTTCGCTTGGGTTCATCCAGGCTTCGCTTCCTTCGAACCAGGAATGGGGCAACGCAGGGCCTCACCAAGCGCGTAGCGCGTAGCCCGGATTGCGCTTCGCTCCATCCGGGCTACGCTTGCTCACGCCAGGGGATCGGATCGAAGCGAAGCCCGATCCGAGGCAGCGGACCGCGTCCGTGCCCGACGCCATCCGCCGGGGTGCGCCGTCGGCGATTCCGACATCTGGACTCCACCGCGCATCCCGCGCCGGTGCCGGCGACTCACGCCGCTCTGGCGGGGTGGTCAGGAACAAATACCTTGCCTTCGCGGCGGACCTGTGCCATCATACCGGGTTGCCTTGGCGCGACCCCGGAACGGCCCGGGCGCGAAAATGCTAACCCACTGATTCTAAACACGAAAATCTCAAAAATGATAACAAATGCATACATATGTATACATTTTTCGGCGCCGGAGCCGCTGGTTTTGTTTGGTATCAAGAGGTTAGCGTGAAAAGCCGTGTTTTTTCGCAACCCGATCGCGCTTTTCCGCGCCAAAAGCGCATCGAATGTGCACCCGAGCCGACGCCCGCCACCGGCCCCGCCGGCGCCGTTTCGGCGCCGTTTCGACCCGTGCCGAGGCCCCCGGAGCCCGCCCCGCGCATTTTGTCGGCCGCTGTGGGGATTTTGTCACAAGGCCGGAGCCCAAAGGCCGGAGCCCAAAGGCCGGAGCCCAAAGGCCGGAGCCCGGAGGTCGGCTTGAAGCAAAGCGCGGTCGCGTGCTGATACCGCCTCCGCCGGCGCCATCCGGCGGATGAGGACGCGCACCTTCAAGCCGCGCCGACTGGCGGGGCGTGCCATCACCGGAATCCCGGATTTGGCTTCGCTTCATCCGGCCTCCGTTTGCTGTTGTTGAAGGCGGATGATGAATAGCGTTGCGTGCTGCCGGCGGCGCCCGGCGAGACTTAAACAGGAGGTCGGGGCAGGCGTGGATTCACAGACGTGGATTGACAAGCGTAATATGACATATTACGTTCCAGCGTGATCCGGCGGTTCAAAAGCAGGGCGCTGAAGCGGTTTTTCGAGCGAGGTGACGAAAGCCGCATCCGGGCGGATCACCGCGACCAAGTACGAGACATCCTGGCGCGCCTGAACGCTGCGGGCTGTCCCGAAGATATGAACCTGCCCGGCTTCCGGCTACACCCGCTCAAGGGCAAGTATGAGGGCTTTTGGGCCGTGACGGTGAGGGCGAACTGGCGGGTGATCTTTCGTTTCGAGGCAGGCCACGCCGCTGATGTTGATTATCTCGACTACCACTAGGGGTCCGATGCCAAGGCACGCGTTCCATCCGTTGGCTGAATCGATTCCACTGGGAAGGCAGGTGAATCATGATCATGCATAATCCGCCGCACCCAGGCGAGGTCATCCGGCGCCAGTGCCTGGAGCCGCTGGGCTTGAGCGTTACCGAAGCCGCCAAGGGCTTGGGCGTGTCGCGCAACACCTTGTCCATGCTGCTCAATGGGCGGCTGGGGATTTCGCCGGAAATGGCCATCCGCTTGTCGCAGGGCTTCGGCGGCACCCCGGAGAGCTGGTTGCAACAGCAGATGCAGTATGACCTGTGGCTGGCGCTGCAGCGACAGGGCACAATCAAGGTGCGCCGGTTCGAGGCTGCATAGTCCGCCGCCTACGGGTCGGATTGAAGCGAAGCGCAAGCCGATGCAGGGAGGGCTCAGAACGGCGCACTTCTGACACCATCGTCATGGCGTGCGGGCTGGGCCGGCTTGGCGACCGCGCCCGCCGACCATGCGCGCCATCACCGGGATCCCGGATTACGCTTCGCTTCATCCGGGCTGCGTTTGCTTCGATGTAATAAAAGTGCTTGACGGCACCGATCTGCACCTTCGGAGCGCCAACGGCCGTCCTGAGAAACCGTACCAACGACAATCTTCGGTCCACCTCAAGCGATCCTGGTACCCCATACGGGAGTTGAAGCACGAAACCCTTCACGGCTAGGTTGTTTGAATTGAGTATTATTTTTTGGCAGAAACCCTCCTTTGTAGGCTTTAAGCCCCAGGAGATTGAAAGTCGGCCCCGGCCGCCGTAGCGGTCCCCACACCAGAGGCTCATCAACGAATGGTGATTCCCATGTTTAGACGGAAGCACGCTCTCGCCGCCGCGGCTGTATTGGCCATCCTGCCGGGCTTGACGTTTTTCACCGGGCCGGCGATGGCTGCGGTTTTTGAATTTAACCCTCCGCCCGAAGCTGTTCCCACCAGGACTAAGACCCTGCCGGTCACGGTTTTCCAGGGACAGACCGGTGGCTTTCAGGGTGAGGTTGTTTTCTCCTTGTTTGAGAGCCCGGACAAGACAATCTTGACTCATACGATCCGTAACACTGGCAGCGAAGGAATTATTACAACCGCCTTTTTCCAACAAGGAATAACTGGGACCGGGAGCGACGAGTTTTTTGGGGTCACCTTCCTCCAACATGGAACGATCGGCTCTTCAGCGTTTGCGGGTGCCCCTGCCATCCCGTATGATCTTGGTGCACCTTTCGTCTCAGAATCATCGGACGATGTTAACTGGGTGCTAGGTGGCGGTATCGATAGTATCGCTCCGCCCGGCGGCGGCTCGCTCACGCCACCGTGGACCGTGTTCGATACGGGGTACAAATTTGGGGCGATCGAGCCACTGCTAGAAAACGGCATCGGTCCCACCAACAGCCCGGTTCCATTTGCAACGATCTCGTGGTTCGTATTTGGCGCATTCGATTTTTCTGACTATCTCCAGAGTGTCGTCAACGGCAATTCCCGAATTGCGTTCCAGATCCAGGGCTTCGAGGACGGCGGGAGCAGCCAAGCCCTGGTGACGCCGGTACCCGGGGCACTTCCGCTGTTCTTCACAGCACTGGCGTGGCTGGGTTATGTCGGCTGGCGGCGGACCGCGTCTGTCTGAGCGACCGCGATGTGCGATTCCGCTGGTGCTCTTCCGAACGGACGGCCCTGGCTCTGGCCGCCAGACAAACATTTGGCTTCCTCGAAAACGGATAGGACCGGCAACACGCCGTGCTTGGGGCAATCGGTGCGCGGCACCTTGGCGGTGACGTAGCAGCGCGTAGAGCCAGTAGCCCGTAGCCCGGATGGAGCGAAGCGCAATCCGGGATCCCGACGGATACAGCTTGGCTCCATCCGGGCTGCGTTTGCGACGCTTGCGACGCGTGACGGCCGGTTTGGTCTTTACCCCTGCGGCGGGTGGGGGGATAATGGGCGGTGGAAAGAGAGGCCGGCACCGCGCGATGCGCACCCACACGTCCCAAGCCGCCGATCGGCCCGCAGCCGCCGTGATCGGCGATGATGGCCTGGACGCCCTGATCCGGGCCCTGACCGAAGCGGGGCGGCGGGTGCTGGCGCCAACGGAACACGCCGGCGCCATCACCATCGGCGACATCAATGGCTTGGCCGACCTGCCCCGAGGGCGCGGGGACGTGCAGGCCCCCGGCCGTTACCGTCTCACCGAAACCGAGGATGCCGGCTGGTTCGCCCACGGCCCCACCGCCGAGGGCTGGAAGCGTTTTCTGTATCCGCCCGAGGAATGCGTGTGGCGGGCCGAGGCCAAGGGTGCGTCCTGGCGGGAAGAGCCGACGACGACCGATGACGCTGATAGCGCCGACACGCTCGCACTTTTGGGAGTGCGCGCCTGCGACTTGGCCGCCGTCGCCGTGCTGGACCGGGTGTTGGGGCCGGAGGGCGCCGCCGATCCCCGCTACCGCGCGAGGCGCGAGCGCGCCGTCATCGTCGCGGTGGACTGTGCCCGGCCCGGCGGCACCTGCTTCTGCGCCTCCATGGGGACGGGGCCGGGGGCGGGAGACAGATACGATCTGCGCCTCACCCCGCTCGCGGACGACCCCGGATCGCGGTTCCTGGTCCGCGCCGGCTCCGCGGCCGGGGCTGACCTGCTCGCCCGCCTGCCGGCGCGACCGGCCGATGATGCCGCCCTGGCCGCGGCCGAAGCTACCCTCAACGCCGCCGGTCAGGCCATGGGCCGGGCCATGCCGGCCGATGCCGAGGCGCGGCTGAAACGCAACCTGGAGCATCCGCGCTGGAACGAGACGGCCGAACGCTGCCTCACCTGCGGCAACTGCACGTCGGTGTGCCCCACCTGCTTCTGCTCGGAGGTGGAGGACCGCAGCAGCCTGGATGGCCGCCGGGCCGAACGCTGGCGGCTGTGGGATTCCTGCTTCTCGGTGCGCTTCAGCTACCTGCACGGCGGCAGCGTGCGGGAAAGCGGTGCCGCCCGCTATCGCCAGTGGATCACCCACAAGCTCGCCTGGTGGCATGACCAGTTCGGCACCTCCGGTTGTGTCGGCTGCGGGCGCTGCATCACTTGGTGCCCGGTGGGGATCGACATCACCGAGGAAGTGGCGGCGCTCCCGGCGACCGCCGCGGCGGTGCCGGCATGACCGGCGAGACCCACGGCCTCGACCGCATTCTCGCCAGACACCCTTTCTTCGACGGCATGCCGGAAGGCTACCGTGTCCTGATCCAGGGCTGCGCCGCCAACGCCGTGGTCAAGGCCGGCGACTACGTCTACCGCGAGGGGGAGCCGGCGGACCGCTTCTACCTGATCCGGGAGGGGCGGGTGGCGCTGGAGGTGTACGTTCCCGGCCGCAAGCCCATCGTGGTGGACACGCTCGGCAGCAACGAGCTGATGAACTGGTCGTGGCTGCTGCCGCCCTACCGCTGCCATTTCGATGCGCGGGCGCTGGAGCTCACCCGCCTGATCACCCTGGATGCGGTGTGCCTCCGCGCCAAGATGGACGAGGACCCGGTGCTGGGCTACGCGGTCTACAAGCGGTTCGCGCCGGTGGTGGCAGCGCGGCTGGCGGCGGCCCGGCGGCAGCTGACCGACATGTACGGAGCCCCGGGCTCGTGAGGATGGCGCCCGCCGACGCCGCAACCGCTGCCGCAAGGCCGATGCCCGAGCCCCGTCAGGAGACGGCGCCGGCTGCCCGGACGCCCGACCTCATGGCCCCCCGCCCGTTCACCGTGGAGCGGGTGACCCGGGACGTGAGCGATACCTTCACCCTGGAGTTGCGCCCACTGGAGGGGCCGCCGCTCGCCTTCCAGCCGGGGCAGTTCACCATGCTGTACCTGTTCGGCGTGGGCGAGGTGGCGATCAGCGTCAGCGGCGATCCCGACCGGCCGGAACGGTTGGTCCAGACCATCCGTGCGGTCGGGCCGGTGACCCGGGCGATGACTGCGCTGAAGCCGGGTGCGGTGGTGGGGGTGCGTGGCCCGTTCGGCCGGCCCTGGCCCTGTGCGGAGATCGAGGGACGGGACGTGGTGGTCGTTGCCGGCGGCGTGGGCCTGGCACCGCTGCGCCCTGCCATCCTGCACGTGCTGGCCCGGCGCGGCCAATATGGCAAGGTCGCCCTGCTGTGCGGCGCCCGCACGCCCAAAGACATCCTGTTCCGACGCGACCTGCGGCGCTGGGGAGGGCGGCTGGACACGTCCGTGGCGGTGACCGTGGACCGGGCGTCCGCCGGCTGGCATGGCCAGGTGGGGGTGGTGACCAAGCTGATCGGCCACGCCCCGTTCGACCCGGAGGAGGCCGCCGCCCTGGTGTGCGGGCCGGAGATCATGATCCGCTACACCGTCCAGGCGCTGAATGACCGCGGGGTAAGTCTGGACCGCATCTACGTGTCGATGGAGCGCAACATGAAGTGCGCGGTGGGGTTCTGCGGCCACTGCCAGTTCGGCGGCAGCTTCGTCTGCCGTGACGGGCCGGTGTTCCGGTTTGACCGCATCGCCGACCGCTTCGCGGTGCGGGAGCTGTGAAGGCCATGGCGAAGCAGCCCCCCCGTCGCCCGAAGCTCGCGGTGTGGAAGTTCGCGTCCTGCGACGGCTGCCAGCTCACCCTGCTGGATTGCGAGGACGAGTTGCTGGAGGTCGCCGGGCACCTGACCATCGCCTACTTCCTGGAGGCGAGCCGCGCCACCCTGAAGGGGCCCTACGACCTGTCCCTGGTGGAAGGCTCCATCACCACCCCGGACGACGCGAAGCGGATCCAGCGCATCCGCCGGCAATCGCGGACGCTGGTCACCATCGGTGCCTGCGCCACCGCCGGCGGCATCCAGGCCTTGCGCAACTTCGCCGATGTGGACGACTACGTGCGCCAAGTGTATCCCCGGCCCGAGTTCATCCGCACCCTGCCGCGATCCACCCCGATCCGCGACCACGTCCGGGTGGATTTCGAGCTCAAGGGCTGCCCCATCTCCCGGCACCAGCTGCTGGAGGTGATCGCCGCCTTCCTGGCCGGCCGCCGCCCCAGCATCCCGGAGGTGAGCCAGTGCATGGAGTGCAAGCGGCACGGCACGCCATGCGTGATGGTGACCCGCGGTCTGCCGTGCCTGGGTCCGGTGACCCAGGCCGGCTGTGGCAACCTGTGTCCGCCGCTGGGGCGCGCCTGCTACGGCTGCTTCGGGCCGATGGAGACGCCCAACACGGCGAGCCTTGCCGGCTGGTTCGCCGCCAGCGGAACCGACAGTGCCGCCATCCGTGACCTGTTCCGCACGTACAACGCCGCCGCCCCGGCATTCCGGCGGGAGAGCGAGGCCCAGGCTCGGACGACATCCAGTCATGCCGACGACGCCTGAGACCCGAACCATCAAGGTCGGCGCCCTGACCCGGGTGGAGGGGGAGGGGGCCTTGCTGGTGCGTATCCGCGGTGACACGGTCGCCAAACTGGAGCTCCGCATCTACGAGCCGCCGCGCTTCTTCGAAGCGCTGCTTCGGGGGCGGCCGTTCTCCGATGCGCCGGACATCACGGCCCGCATCTGCGGCATCTGCCCGCTCGCCTACATCACCAGCGCCTGCCAGGCGATGGAGGATGCGTTGGGCGCGCCGGTCGAGGGCGCGCTGCGCGACCTGCGCCGTCTCGCCTACTGCGGGGAGTGGATCGAGAGCCATGTCCTGCACGTGGCCATGCTGCACGCGCCGGATTTCCTGGGCGTGCCCGACGCCTTCGCCATCGCCGAGACCGATCCGGACCTGGTCAAGACCGCGCTCCGCCTGAAGCGGCTCGGCAACCGCATCCTGGAGGTGGTGGGCGGCCGGGCGGTGCATCCCGTAAACTTCCGGGTGGGTGGTTTCTACAAGGTGCCGAACCGGGACGCGGTCAAGGCCCTGGCGGAACCGTTGCGGTGGGGGATCGAGGCGGCCGTCGGGATGACGGCGGCGGTGGCCGCCTTCGATTTCCCTGACCTGGACGTGGCGGCGACGTTGGTCGCCTTACGGGAGGATGGCGCGTATCCCATCGACCGCGGCCGGATCGTCAGCGATCGCGGCCTGGACGTGCCGGTGGCGGACTTCGGCCGCCACTTCGGCGAAGAGCACGTGGCCCGCTCCAATGCCCTGCACGGCATGACCGCCGCGGGGGAGCCCTATCTGACCGGTCCGCTCGCGCGTTACACCCTCAACCACGACCGCCTGTCGCCGCTGGCGCGGCAGGCCGCGGCCGAGGCCGGCCTGGGCCCGGAATGCCGCAACCCGTTCCGGAGCATCATCGTCCGCATGGTGGAGGTGATTTACGCTTGCGAGGAGGCGCTCCGGCTGGTCGAGGCGTACACGCCGCCGGAAGCACCGGCCGTGCCCGTGGTTGCCGGCGCGGGCGAGGGGCACGGGGCGTCTGAGGCGCCGCGCGGCCTGCTCTACCATCACTATCGGCTGGACGGGGAGGGGCGGATCACCTTCGCCGACATCGTGCCGCCCACCGCCCAGAACCAGAAGCAGATGGAGGCCGATCTCCGCGCCGTGGTCGAAGCCAATCTGGGCGCGGACGATGCCACCCTGCGATGGCGCTGCGAGCAGGCGATCCGCAACTACGACCCCTGCATCTCCTGCGCCACCCACTTCCTGGACGTGCGCGTCGAGCGCGGCTGAGGCCGGGTTCCCGCGGGTGAACCGCGCTCGGCGGCTCGCCCGACGGGATCCCCAATGCCAACCGCGGGTTACGACGCGTAGTCGTGACGGATGATCTCCTCCACCCGCCGGCACAGTTCCTGGCCGTAATCGGTCCACATTCCCTGGCCCCAGTAGCGGTAGCAGCTGGTCTGGGACGTCAGCAGGTAGAACAAGGCCTTGCGGTAGCGGTCTTCGTGGGTGGGCTGGCCGGGCTTGAGCACCGCCTCGTTGAAGTGGGCGCTGGCCCGCTCCATGGCGCTCATCACGTCATCGTAGCCCTTGACCCAGGAGATGCTGTTGGTCCAGCTGCCGCCGTCC
>REES01000141.1 GCA_007694935.1 Rhodospirillales bacterium | reverse complement strand
TTCTTGACCACCTTCACCCGGGTCTGGTTGCCGACCACCTCGTCCCGGTCCTTGATCGCACCGATGCGGCGGATCTCCAGCCGTACGGAGGAATAGAACTTGAGCGCGTTGCCGCCGGTGGTGGTCTCCGGGTTGCCGAACATCACCCCGATCTTCATGCGGATCTGATTGATGAAGATGATGGTGGTGCGCGAGCGCGATACCGAGGCGGTGAGCTTGCGCAGGGCCTGGCTCATCAGTCGCGCCTGCAGGCCCACGTGGGCGTCGCCCATCTCCCCTTCCAACTCGGCCCGGGGCACCAGCGCGGCGACGCTGTCGACCACCAGCACGTCGATGGCCCCGGAGCGCACCAGGGTGTCGGCGATCTCCAGCGCCTGCTCGCCGGCGTCGGGCTGGGAGATCAGCAGCCCGTCCACGTCCACCCCGAGCTTGCGGGCATAGACGGGATCGAGGGCGTGCTCGGCATCGATGAAGGCGCAGACCCCGCCCCGCTTCTGCGCCTCGGCAACGGCATGCAGTGCCAGGGTGGTCTTGCCGGAGGCTTCCGGCCCGTAGATCTCGATGACCCGCCCGCGCGGCAGGCCGCCGACGCCGAGCGCGATGTCGAGACCGAGTGAGCCGGTGGGGATGATGTCGATGTCCACCGTTTCGCGCTGGCCGAGGCGCATGATCGAGCCCTTGCCGAAGGCCCGCTCGATCTGGGAGATGGCGGAGTCGATAGCGCGGTCTTTGTCCATGGTGTCGAGTTCGATCAGCCTGATGCGACGATGCAGCACAGAGAGCCCCTTATTCCACAGACGGCGCCGGCATGTCCACGATGCCGATGGCGCGATGCGATATTTTCATACCCAGATGGGGGCGGTGTTGCGCGGTGCCGTTTCGACCCCCGTGCGGGCCGGGCTCCTGCCCGGCCGCCAGGACGGTCAGCCACCCGCCCCCGGGCGGCTCAGAAGCCGGCTTCCTTGATCCGTGCCCAGCGCCGGTCCTGGGCCTTGGCGAGGTGGCGCATCTTGCGCAGATCGCTATCGTCCAGGGTCAGCGCGGCCTCGACCCAGAGATCGGTGATGTCCAGCAGTTCACCCCGGGTGATGGGATCGACCATGCGCGCGGCCTTGAACAGGGCGCGGCGGGCGCGGGCGCTTCTCTCGGCATCGGCAATGTAGGCCCGCACCGCCGTCTCGCCCGCGCCGTCCTCGGCGAGCACGTCAACCACGCCCATGGCGTGCATCTCCTCGGCGGTAAAGACGCGCCCGCTCAGGATCATGCGCTTGGCCTGGACCGGCCCCAGACGGCGGGACAGCATCGAGTAGGCGCCCATGCCGGGGAACATGTTGAACAGCACTTCCGGCAATCCGAACCGGGCCTGACGCTCGGCAATGATCACCTCATGGGCCAGCGCGCCCTCGAAACCGCCGCCCAGCGCGTCACCCTGGACCAGGGCGATGGTCGTCAGGGGCAGGTCGAGATTGATCACCAGGCGATGCTGGATCTCGATGCAGGCGTGAGCGTATCGGCGCAAACCCTCACCATCCCCGGCGGAGATCAGGTCGAGGAACAACGGCAGGTCGCCGCCCAGATTGAAAATCCCCGGGACCCGTGACGACACCACCAGATACCGGATCGGCGCTTCACCGTCGCCCGCTTCCTCCCAGGCGCGCTCAACGCAGTCGAGCAAGCCGTCGACGTTGGCGAGCAGGCTCGGCGTCGAACTCGGCCGCCGTTCCGGCATCATCGACGTCCAAAGAACGCCGCTGTTGTCTTCCCAGGCGACGGACAGTTCGCGAAGGCGTCGAGCCGACTGGAGCCAGCCGGGCTCGGCGGTGCTGCGCCGGCCGGAAGCCGGCTTCCGCACCGGCTCTTCCGTCGATGCGACCGCATCGTTGGCTGCCCGCCGCCTCAGGAAGGACGGGGCGGGATTGATGCTCCGATTGACCGCATGAAGCTGCTCGGCGAGGCCCGTGGTCTGCATGGAGGTTCTCCTTTATGCCCGGAACGGGACCAATGTACACGTTTTGTTCTCCATGGCAAGCAGAATCTGCAACCCTAAGAAATTTCATCATGCGTCTATGCTCGGATTAGGACGCATCAATCCACCGGCATGTCACTCCCGGCCGGTTCCGGCGTCCCGATTGCTGAGGCGGTTAGTGAAGAATAGTTCAAAACATATTGATTCGAAGATGGTTTTCAGGGGGCATCGGTGGCCGCCGGTCGGCAGCAGCAAGCCCACGGCGGCTGACGCCGGCTGGCTACGCCAGCATGTCCCGCACCTTGGCCGCGAGATCGGCAAGGGTGAACGGCTTGGCCAGGAAGCTGACATCGCCTTCGGCGGCCAGGTCCGGAGCCAGCGTGTCCGGGGCAAACCCGGATATGAACAGGACCTTCCGGGCCAAGCCCTGCCGCCGGGCTGCGCGGGCCAGGTCGTAGCCGTCCTTGCCGGGCATGATCACGTCGCTCACCATCAGGTCGATAGGCGTGGCCGTGGTGCGGAGGAAGTCGAGCGCGGCTTCGGCGTCGCCGGCCTCCGTCACATCATAGCCGGAGATGCGGAGGGCCCGGGCGGCGAAGGCCCGGACCGCCCGCTCGTCCTCGACCAGAAGGATGTGGGCGCCCGGCCGGACCGTCGGCCCGGTCGCTCTGCCGTGATCGTCGCGGGGCGGCGCAAGGTCAGGGATCACACCGCCCGCGGTCTCCGCGCGCTGTCGCACCGCCGGCAGGAAGATGCTGAAGGTGCTGCCCCGGCCCGGTGTGCTGTCGACGAAGATGAAGCCTCCGCTCTGGCGAACGATCCCGTGAGCGGTGGCGAGGCCGAGCCCGGTTCGGGCCTCGGCTTGCTTGGTGGAGAAGAACGGCTCGAAGATCTTTTCCAGAAGGTCCTCAGGGATCCCGGATCCTGTATCGATCACATCAATCACCACGTAGGTGCCTGACGGCATGATCTCGGGTCCCGTCCGGCGCTCGGTGACCACCGTCTGCCGGGTGCGGATGGTCAGCGTCCCGCCGGACGGCATGGCGTCCCGGGCGTTCATCGCAAGATTTGCGAGCACCCGGTTGAACTCCGTCCGGTCGGTCCGGACGCATTTGCTCCGCGCATCGAGTTCCAGGGTCAGCACCACGCGTTCCGTCAGCAACGAGGTCAGCATGTCCTCGATGCTGGCGAGCGCGGCGTCCACCTCCAGGATCACCGGTTCCAGGTGCTGGCGCCGGGAGAAGGCGAGAAGCTGTCGCACCAGGTCGCGTGATCGCTCGGCGTTGTCCCGGACCCGCTGCAGGTCGGCGTGGGACGGGTCTCCCGGACCGTGCCGCTCCAGAAGCAGGTCGGTGAAGCCGAGCATGGCGGTCAGCATGTTGTTGAAGTCATGGGCGACGCCGCCGGCGAGTCGTCCGATGGACTGGAGCGAGCGGGCCTGGGCCAGGCGGCCGTCGAAACGGCGGCGCTCGACCTGCGGCAGCACATGGATGAGCACATCGCGGGCGTTGGACGTTCCGTCCAGTCGGTGTGCGCTGAGCACCATCGGAGACATGGGAGCCGAACGGCCGCGGATCGTGACCCCGTTCAGCTGTGCCGACGGCATCGAGCCTTGGCTTACCGCCATGAGCGTGCCGGTCAAGGCTTCCGCGCCATCCAGGCGGTGGGGGAGCGCGATGCAGTCGGTCAGCCGGATGCCGATGGATGGCGGCTCAGCCCCGATCAGGGTGGTGAATGCGTCGTTCGCGCGCCGCACCATCCCGCCCGGGTCCACCACAGCGATCGCCACCGGCGCGTCCCAGAACAACGCCTGACGGATCGGCAGTGCGCCCGACCGCGGTGCGGTCGACGGCGCTTCGGTCGCGTCATGGCTGGTTTTGTCGGACACGGTTTCGGCACTCGCCATCACCGACCGGATCAGCCGCCGCGCCAGGTCGGGCATCCGCAACGGTACCCCCGGTCGATGGGAATGCCGGTCCTGAAAGTCGGTGTCGTCGTTCGGCATCTTTGCGGCAGCCATGTCGTCCTCGTCTCAGCGAACAAGCGGTGCGTCCTCCGGATCCGTGTCAGCCGGTGGCGGTGCCCTTGAGGCGCATCACGTAGCCGATGACCTGGGCCACCGCATGATAGTGCTCCGGTGGAATTTCTTCGTCCAGATCTACTGATGCGTGCAGCGCCCGAGCCAGCGGCGGATTCTCAACGATCGGCACATCGTGGGTCTCGGCAACCTCGCGGATCTGGCGGGCGATGTAGTCCACACCCTTGGCGACCACCTTCGGGGCGCTCATGCTCTCGCCGTCGTAGGCGAGGGCCACCGCGAAATGGGTGGGGTTGGTGATGACCACATCGGCGGTGGGCACCGCCGCCATCATCCGCCGGCGCGACCGCTCCGCCCGGAGCCGCCGGATCTTGGCTTTGACGTGCGGGTCGCCCTCGGCCTGCCGGTGCTCGTCGCGCACTTCCTGCTTGGTCATTCGCATCTGCTTGGTGTGGTCCTGGCGCTGGAACAGGTAGTCGGCGCTGGCCACCACCAGCATCACCGCCACCGTGGCCGCCGTCATGATGATCGCCACCTGGTGCATGCGTGCGAGCACGCCCGAGAGCGGGATCGCCGGCAGCATCTCCAGGTCATTGATCAGCGGCAGCGCCAGGGCGAATGCGACCGCGCCAACCAGCACCAGCTTGATGATCCCCTTGGCGAACTCCATCAGCGCCTTCAGGGAAAGCATGCGCTTCACCCCCTTGATCAGCGACAGCTTGGACAGGTCCGGCTTGATCTTGCCGGGTGCCCACAGCAAACCGGTCTGCACCATGCTGGCGGCGAGGGCGGCAAGCATGAGAATCCCGAACAGCAACGCGACGTCATGCGCCACCGCGACGATCAGACTTGCCATGGCCGCCTGGGCGCTGCCGGGTTCGATGCTGAAGGCGTGGGCCTGTTCCAGGAAAACCCGGCTGGTCCGGGTCAGGCCGGCTATCGTGGCCGGGAAGACGAACACCAGGGCGAGAGCGCCGGCGGCCAGGATGCCGAGGCTCTTGACCTCCTGGGAAACCGCGACTTGGCCTTGTTCGCGCCCTTTCTGGAGTCGCCGCGACGTCGGTTCTTCGGTTTTGGAGGCGTCGTCCTGTTCCTCGGCCATGGCGGACCGTCCCGTCGAACCGGCTCAGCGTCCGACGAACGGGGCGATGGCGTCCCCGAAGCGGCCGAGAAAGACCATGAGGATGCCGGACAGTGCCAGCATCATTGCCCAAAGCTGCATCGAGATCTGAACCGGCAGGCCGAAGAAGAACACCGGCAGTTGCGGCATCAGCCGGCCGAGCAGGCCGAGGCCGATGTTGTAGATGAACGCCACCAAGATGAATGGTGCGGAAAGCTGCAACCCCAGCAGCATCGCTTCGCCCAAGGCCCGGGTCAGGGCGTCGGCGAAGTCACCGATCAACAGGGGAGCGCCGGGCGGGAACAGGGCGTAGCTTTCGACCACGGCCAGCAGCATCAGATGATGCAGGTCCGCCACGAACACCAGCACCAGGCCGAAGATGCCGAAAAAGCCGGCCACCGTCGACGATTGCTGGTCTGCTACCGGGTCCTGGACCAACGCGTTGGCGAGCGCGATCGACAGGGCGGTCACGGTGCCGGCGATGTGCAGGGCTGCGAACAGCACCCGTGGGATCAGGCCGATGAACAGGCCCACCAGCGCCTCGGCACCGATGATCAGGGCAAGCGCCGCGACGGTTGCCGGCAGCGGCGGCAGGCTGTCGGCAAGCGTCGGCACCAGCAAGGCCGCGATCGCCAGGGCCAGCAGAAGCTGCACCCGGATGCTGACGAAGGCAGCGCTGAGGCCGGGCAGCACCGAGATCGCGGCACCGACCCGCACGAAGATCAGAAGAAAAGCGAAAGCCTGGCCGCTAAGCGCTCCGTCCGGCATGCCGCGTTACTGGGGCGCAATGATCAGGTGGAACAGGCCGTGGGTGAACTCGATCAGGGTGGTGACCATGAACGGCAGGAACAGGATGATCGACGCGAAGATCACCAGGATCTTCGGAACGAATGTCAGCGTCATCTCCTGGATGGTGGTGAGGGCCTGAAACAAGGCGATGACAAGGCCGATCGCCATGCCGGCCAGCATCACCGGTGCGGCGATCTTCAGGGTGACGTAGAGCGCATCCCGGCCGACTTCGATGACCGCCAACTCGTTCATGGTTCCCACGCCCCTCCGCGGCCGTTCTCGGCCGCCCCGTCGGCCGCTACATCGGCATGCGCGCGATGTCCTTGTAGGCTTCGATCACCCGGTCGCGGATGGCCACCACGGTTTGCAGGGTCAGCTCCGCTTCGGCCACCGCGGTGACAACCTGGCTGATGTCGGCTTCCCCCCGAAGGGCGGCGATGGAGGTCCGTTCGCCCGCCTCCGCGGTGCGGATGACGTCCGCGGCAGCGTCGCGCACCAGCTCGGCGAAGCCGCCGCCGGGGGTTTCTGGCGCCGATGCCCCCGGCGTTTGCATCGCCTTGTGGGCCGCCTGCTCATAGGCGGCGATGGCACGGCTGTAGGCGGAGAGGGGTATGGTCATGGCGTTGTCGCGGTCCTTGTCCGAGGCGCAATCCTCTCCGGCGTCAGCGCAGCACGTCGAGGGCGTCCCGCATCATCCCCTTGGACGTCCGGATCATGGTGAGGTTGGCCTCGTACGAACGCTGGGCCTCCCGCATGTCCATCATCTCGATCAATCCGGTGACGTTGGGGGCGAGCACATAGCCTTCGTCGTTGGCGGCCGGGTGGCCCGGCTCGTAGCGCAGCTTGAAGGGCGAGCCGTCGGGGCGGATGGCATCGACCCGCACCTGGTTGAGCCCGGTGCTCCGGTTCAGCGCGTCACGGAACGTCACGACCTTGCGGCGGTACGGAACTTCGTCGGTGGTGGCCGGCAGGGAGTCGGCGTTGGCGAGGTTCTCGGCGATCACCCGGAGCCGCGTTCCTTGCGCCTGCATGCCGGCGGCGGAAATGCGCATGGTCGCCATCATGTCGTCCATCGATCGATCTCCCGACGTGACTCCTAGCGGTTCTGGCCGATGGCGATGCGGAACATGCCGAGCTGCTTGCGATAAAGCTCGTTCGCCAAGCGGTAGGACAGGGCGGTCTCGCTCACCTTGGCCATCTGCTGCTCCAGGACGACCGAGTTGCCGTCCGGGGCGGTCTCGAACGGACGGCGCTGCTCGACCGTTGCGGCCGCGCCGGCGTGTCGGCGCGGGCCGGCGAGGTGGCCGGACGCGGTGGTGGCGAGGGCGACCGGCCCGGGGCGCTCCGGCACCATGCCGCGGAAACTCAGAGGCTTGAGGTCGCGGGCGCGGTAGCCCGGCGTATCCGCGTTGGCGACGTTGTGCGCCAGCACCTCCTGGCGCTGTCCCAACCAGGCCAGGTTGCGTTTGGCGAGTGCCACCAGGGGAATGCGGTCGAAGTCCATGCTTGCTGCCGTCGCGGTTCCGATGCCTGCAGGCGTGATCCGGTTGCTGCCGACAGCTTGGCGCGCCGGCGTTAACGTTCGGTGAACGTCCGCTTTCGCCGGGAACCGGCGAATGCAGCGCGTGCGCGCCCCGAACCCCCGTCACATGGCCGGGGCGGGGTTGCCGACCGCGCTTCCATGGTGGTGGTAAAGGCCGCATACTTGACGTTTCGGCCGGTATCGGGCCGGCTGGACGAGACGGTCAGGGGGAGGAAGCCATGCCGATCGATCCGGAGAATGTGGAGCGTTTCAGGGCGGCGAGCGGCACGCCCAGGACCATGGCGATCGGCGACTCCCTGTTCAACGGGGTGCGTTCGCTCACCATCAACGCCGAACTGGCCAGCCTCTCGTCACCGGTGATGGTGGCCGAAGCGCTCGGCGAGCCGGTGCAGGCCCCGGACTATCCCCGGCCGATCCTGTTCGACCTGGAGGCGATGCTGCGCCGGGACTTGAGCCTGGATGCGCTCCGCCAGACGGTGATCGCCAACGGCAAGGCATGGCTTGACAGCGCCCCCAGGTGGTCCGAGCACGTCTTCTTCGACAACATTGCGGTAGCTGGCGCCGAAATCGACAGCCTGTGGCAGGACCGCGCTGGCGACTACCGGGCGGAGGTGCCGTTCCTGGTGCAGCAGATCGAGCAGTCGCCCGGCATTCCCGGAGAGGCGATCGCCCGGCTGTGGTACGCCCTCAATGCCGGCTTTCTGCTCAACCCCTCCGGCGAGCCCGATCTCAACGACTGCACCGCCCTGGAGCTGGTGGCGTTCCGCCGGCCGGAGCGGCTGCTGGTCAGCATCGGCAGCAACGAGGGACTGTTCCGCGCCGGCCTGCTCGCCCGGTTCACCGAGACGGTGCGCCAGGAACTGCAAGCCATTCCGGCCAAGATGGAGGATTTGGCAACCCGAATGGCGGCGACCTTCGGCGATGGCTGCGTCGACCACGTGTATTTCACCAACCTGATCAAGCCCAGCACCATCGCCAACCTGATGCCCCGGGTCG
>REES01000060.1 GCA_007694935.1 Rhodospirillales bacterium | reverse complement strand
GATCGTCGGAACCACCGTGTTTTCCGGCATGCTGATGGCGACGGTGGTGGGAACGTTGCTGGTCCCGGCCTTTTACGTCGCGATCCAATGGGCGGCGGAGCGCACCTCTCGCCGCACATCTTCGTGACACCTGGGCAAACAGCATGGGCAACGTGCCGCCTCCGGGCCCGCCTCGCCGGCGCCGCCACCGGGCCAGACCACCGGCAACGGGGCCGCTGCGTTGACAGATCCGGTGCCTCCCTCTAACTCTTTGCCAACGGTGAATCCGGCCGCGGCGGGACTGTTCCGCGTTCGTTCTCCGCAACCCGTTCCTTTGAGGGCCTGGCATGTTCGGTAATATCGCCCGGCGTCTGTTCGGCTCCGCCAACGAGAGGTTCATCCGGAGCCAGGGCAGGATCGTCAACGCCATCAACGCACTGGAGCCGGAGCTTGAGGCCCTGGATGACGCCGCCCTGGCAGCCCGGACCGGCTGGTTCAAGGAACGGGTGGCGGCCGGCGAGGCCCTCGACGACCTGCTGATCGAGGCCTTCGCAACGGTGCGCGAGGCCGCGAAGCGCACCCTCGGCCAGCGCCACTTCGACGTGCAGTTGATTGGCGGAATCATCCTGCACCGCGGCATGATCGCCGAGATGAAGACCGGCGAAGGCAAGACCCTGGTGGCGACGCTGCCGGTCTACCTCAACGCCCTCACCGGCAAGGGCGTGCACGTGGTCACCGTCAACGACTATCTGGCCCGCCGGGATGCCGAGTGGATGGGCGCCATCTACCGCTTCCTGGGTTTGAATGTCGGCTGCATCATCCACAACCTGACGGATGCCGAGCGGCGCGCGGCCTACGCCTGCGATGTCACCTATGGCACCAACAACGAGCTCGGGTTCGACTACCTCCGGGACAACATGAAATTCCGCCTGGAGGACATGGCGCAACGGCCGTTCCATTATGCCATCGTCGACGAGGTGGACTCGATCCTGATCGACGAGGCGCGCACGCCGCTGATCATCTCCGGCCCGGCCGAGGGTTCCTCGGAGCTGTATGTCCGGCTCAACCGGCTGATGCCGCAGGTCGAGGAAGGCGATTTCGAGAAGGATGAGAAGGCCCGCGCCGTCTCCTTCACCGAGGCCGGCATGGAGAAGATGGAGAGCCTGCTGCGGGAGGACGGCTTGCTCGCCCAAGGCGACCTCTACGACCTCGCCAACGTCGCGCTGGTGCATCACGCCAATCAGGCACTCCGTGCCCACAAGCTGTTCAACCGGGACACCGACTACATCGTCAAGGACGGCAAGGTCCTGATCATCGACGAGTTCACCGGCCGGATGATGGAAGGCCGGCGCTATTCCGAAGGCCTGCACCAGGCACTGGAAGCCAAGGAGGGCGTGCCGATCCAGCAGGAGAACCAGACCCTCGCTTCCATCACCTTCCAGAACTACTTCCGGCTGTACCCGAAGCTGGCCGGAATGACCGGCACGGCGATGACCGAGGCCGGGGAGTTCGCCGAGATCTATAAGCTGGAGGTGGTGGACATCCCGACCCATCTGCCGTGCATCCGGGCGGACAGCGACGACGAGGTCTATCGCACCGCTGCGGAAAAGTTCGACGCCATTGTCGCGCTGATCCAGGACTGCCGGGAGCGCGGCCAGCCGGTGCTGGTGGGCACCGTGTCGATCGAGAAGTCGGAGATTCTCTCCGGTCAGCTCAAGAAGAAGAAGATCCCGCATCAGGTGCTGAACGCCCGCTACCACGAGCAGGAGGCGATGATCATCTCCCAGGCCGGCGGGTCGGGCGCGGTTACCATCGCCACCAACATGGCCGGCCGTGGCACCGACATCCAGCTCGGCGGCAACGTCGAGATGCGCATCCGCCAGGAGGTCAACGATCCCGAGGACCAGGCCGCCAAGGCGCGCATCCGCGAACAGGTGGCCGCCGACCGGGAAAAGGTTCTGGCCGCCGGCGGTCTCTACATCGTCGGCACCGAGCGCCACGAAAGCCGCCGCATCGACAACCAGCTCCGCGGCCGTTCCGGACGCCAGGGCGATCCCGGTGCATCCAAATTCTTCCTGTCGCTGGAAGACGACCTGATGCGCATCTTCGGCTCGGGTCGGATCGACAGCATGCTGCAGCGCCTCGGCCTGGAGGAAGGGGAGGCAATCGTCCATCCCTGGGTCAACAAGGCGCTGGAGAAAGCGCAGCAGAAGGTGGAGGCGCGGAACTTCGAGATCCGCAAGAACCTCCTCAAGTTCGACGACGTCATGAACGACCAGCGCAAGGTCATCTATCAGCAGCGGCGGGAACTGATGGATGCCGAGGACGTGGCCGACGACGTGGTCGCCATGCGCCACCAGGTGATCGACGACCTGGTCAGCCGACATGTCCCGGAGAAGGCCTATCCCGAACAGTGGAACATGCAGGGGCTGCACGCCGACGTGCAGCGGATCTTCGGGCTCGACCTGCCGGTGGTGGAGTGGGCCGCGGAGGAAGGCATCGCCGACGCCGAGATCCGGGACCGCCTGCAGCTGGCCGCCGATACCCGGATGGCCGAGAAGGCCGCCAACTACGGCGCCGGCATCATGCGCATGGTGGAGAAGAGCCTGCTGCTGCAGATCCTCGACCAGGTGTGGAAGGAGCACCTGCTCAACCTCGACCACCTGCGCCAGGGCATCGGGCTCCGCGCCTATGCCCAGCGCGATCCCCTCAACGAGTACAAGCGGGAAGCGTTCGAGCTGTTCGAGACCATGTTGGAACGGCTGCGGGAGCGGGTGACGCTGGTGCTCTCCCACGTCGAGCTCAAGATGAGCCCGGAGGAGGAGATGCTGGTCGCCGAGGCCCAGCAGAACGCGCTGACCCGGCAACCGATGCAGGAGACCCGGCGGGATCCGGCTCTGGCCGGTGCCGATGCGGCCGCGGTGGCGGCATTGGGTGGCGGCGGTACGGCCATGGCGACCGAAGGACGGCCTGCCGGCGACCGGGGCGGAGAGACGGTCACCCCCATCCGCTCCCGACAGAGCTCGGGGCCCGTGGACCCGAATGATCCGTCTACCTGGGGCCGCGTCTCTCGCAACGCTGCGTGCCCGTGCGGTTCGGGCAAGAAATACAAGCACTGCCACGGAAAGCTGGGGTAGATCAACCGCTTAGAAGACCGTGGATAACCGCGCACAAAGGTAATTTTTGCCGCATGTTAGTTTCCCCTTCCTCCATCGCTTCCGTGCTCGTCAAAGCCTGCAACGATAATCTCAAGTGATTCATCACAGCGCTGGCAAAGCGACATGAAATGCTTCTTAAACGTGCCGAACTCTTTTAAAACCCGGTTGCTCTCATTGCTTGCGTCCGAGCCCCAGCGATGACCTTTGACTAGAGTCCTTAGGTTGTGTATCTCATGGAACGGCCTCATAAGTTCGTGAGCGTGATCTTCCTCGAATCCCAATTGTACGAGGCAGCACTGCATCAACTTCAACTGACGCATCCTATCATCCGGCTTGCCGCCCAGCGCGATGGCTTTCGCCTTCAACCACTTCTGATCCAAGCCTTCAATAACCAGCTTATCAAGCGCCATTATCTCGTTGGCCCACTCGTCCTTTGACGCTGTCACAGGATAGTGAACTTCATCAAGTTGTCTAAGATTCGGCAATCCCCACCATGGACAATTTCTCTCAATAAGCCCCCGCAACTTGGCCTTCAGTGCCTGAAGCGGGTCGTACTCGTCATACCACTGACCTTCAAAATCAGTTTTAATTGCTCTCTTTGAGAGCCCTGTCTTCGGCATCTCATTGAACTGCTTCCAATGCAACTGTTCTTCATACGGAAGCCTGCGCAGATAAACTAGATAGGTATGGACTTGTTCCGCCTCATTGATATCGTAGGATTCTAGATGCCAGGATCCTCGGCAAGTGATAGAGCGGTTTTTCAAGGTGTATTTGTCACGATCTGCTTTGTACTTTGAGAGCACTTCTGGACGAAAAAAGGCAGGGCTAAGCTCAAACGGAAGGTCCGATTCAGTGAAGTAGTTAACGGTTGCGCCGGGAGCGCATGAGATTTTGCATACTCTCTTGTTCTTAAGATCGTGTGCAATGAAGGTTTCGTATTCCTTGTCGTGATCGTCATGAACGAACCAAATTTCAGCGTGGAGCGACGCCACTGAGCATCTAGATTCAATTAGCTGGACTCCACGCGAGTAGCTCCCAACTCCTGGCTCAACTGTTAGCCACACCGCCATTCCATCGTGTTCTAGAAGGTGTTGTTCATCTCGCCGATTTCCCCAGCCCCCAAAATGGCTCTTTCGATACCTGATGAAGTCGAACATCCTCAGCACCTTTGTCCGCGAGGCTGCACAATATTTGTGCAGGATTTCTGATTTCATCACCACCGCTCGGCCACCATCGAGTTCAATGATTTTTATGCATTCCTCGATATCCCCGTGCCGGTCCAATCTGCACCATGCGTCGCGCTCAGCAACAAAATGAAGGTCGGCAACCTGTGTAATCTTCTGATTTGCGTCAAAATAACACCGATTTTCAGGGTGGCCCTCAAATGATCTCCCAAATAAAATTTGGGTTGCGTCATTCAGAATTTTACTTCCCGCGCTCTGACATGGGCCTTCAATCCAAATGTCGTCTTGACCTGCCACCAAACTCCAACCAGAGAATGGATTACACCTCCAGCTTCGAAGGTCTTCACCGTGATCCGTGAGATTTACATGCTCGGGAACCAAGACGGCGTAGATGTAGACGTGGTCGAGCGATGCGTAGATTAGAACATACTCGTCGTTCGCTTCATCCGTCAGGAAAGGAATAATGTCGCGCTGGCTGCACCACTCTTCAAACTCCGCTTGCCCATCCGGAGCCAGCGAAAGCGCAATCAATCTGTCATGATTCAGCAGATTCATATGCTCACATGCTCACAAAGGAAACTAACCAAGGCTGCGGCCCGTCAGGGCCTTCCATTTGCTGCGGGGCCCTTGCGGCCGTTATTCACCGTGTGACCCTCTGAACGGCCGCCAGCGTCGGCGCTTGCGTTCTTGCGCTCCCGCTGCGCCTCAAGCAGGGCAATCCTTTCGTCCCGGCGGCGCAATTCCCGACGTTCGCTGCGTGGCGGCACTTGATAGCGCGTGAAGCGCGTAGAGCTGATTCGGACGCCGAGTCGCATGAGCTGCCTGCTCATCCGTCACGGCGGCAAGCATGACTGGTATCAGATCCGGAGGACTGGGGTCGCGCAGCCGGTCCCGAGACATATCGCAAGCCGGCCGGTCAACGGCGGTAGTCAGCTCCGATAGGCTTCGAAGATCCGCTCGACGCCAAGGGTGACGGTGAGCTTGCCCTCGGCCACGTCGTGCTGCACCTGCGGCAGAATCTCCACCACCTTGGGATGGGACTTCAGCGAGTCCTTGAGGCGGTCTTCCAGCATCCCCCACAGCCAGCCGACCCGCTGCCGGCGGCGCTTCTCCATCAGTTCGCCGGACTCGGTGAGCTTGGCCTTGTGCTCCTTCAGCAGGTCCCACACCTTGTCGAGGCCCTGCCCCTTGAGCGCGCTCACCAGGGTCACCGGCGGGGTCCAGTTTGGGCTGGTGTGCTTCATGATCTTCAAGGCGTTGCCGTAATGAACCGCGGCCTGCTTGGCGCGCACCTGGTTGTCGCCGTCGGCCTTGTTGACGGCGATCATGTCGGCCAGTTCCAGCACGCCCTTCTTGATCCCCTGCAGCTCGTCCCCGGCGCCGGGCAGTGCCAGCACCAGGAAGAAATCGGTCATGTCGGCGACCGCCACCTCGTTCTGGCCGGCCCCCACCGTCTCCACCAGCAGCACGTCGTAGCCCGCCGCCTCGCACACCACCATGGTCGCACGGGTGGTTCGGGTCACGCCGCCGAGCGTGCCCGAGGACGGTGACGGCCTGATGAACGCATTGGGATCGTTGGACAGCTCCTGCATCCGGGTCTTGTCGCCGAGAATGCTGCCGCCGGTGAGCGAACTGGACGGATCCACCGCGAGAACCGCCACCCGGTGCCCCTGACCCGTCAGCGTGCAGCCGAACGATTCGATGAAGGTGCTCTTGCCGACCCCGGGCACGCCGGTGATGCCGATCCGGTGAGCCCGTTTGTCAGCCGGCCGGTGCCGCAGATCGTTGAGCAGCCGGAGCAGGATCTCCTGCGCCATTTCCTGGTGCCGAGGGCTTCGGCTTTCGATGATGGTAATGGTCCGGCCGAGCAGAGCGCGGTTCCCGGCCAGCACGCCATCCACATGATCGTCGACGGTGAGCGGGGTCCGCGCCGGCGCGCGGACCGCCGCTTGAGCTTCTGCCATTCTCTATGCCGCTTCGCTGGGGGCGTAGCCAAGAATCTGGTTGAGCTTATGGATCAGGGAGATCGCCGCCTCGCTGATCACCGTACCGGGCGGGAAGATCGCCGCCGCGCCGGCCTTTTCGAGCGCGTCGAAATCGTCCGGCGGGATGACGCCGCCGACGACGATCAGGATGTCCTCGCGGCCGAGCTTGGCCAGTTCCTCCTTGAGTTGCGGCACCAGGGTGAGATGCCCCGCCGCCAGCGAACTGGCCCCGACGATATGGCAGTCGTTCTCCACCGCCTGGCGGGCCACTTCGGCCGGGGTCTGGAACAGCGGGCCGATATCGACGTCGAACCCAAGGTCGGCGAAGGCGCTGGCGATCACCTTCTGGCCGCGGTCGTGGCCATCCTGTCCCATCTTGGCAATGAGGATGCGGGGCCGTCGGCCGTCATTGGCCTCAAACTGCTCGACCATCTTCTGCACTTTGCTGACCACGTCGGAACCCTCCCCGACCTCACCGCGATACACACCGGAGATGGTGCGGATCTCGGCCTTGTGCCGGCCCCAGACCTTCTCCAGGGCGTCGGAAATCTCGCCCACGCTGCACTTGGCCCGGGCCGCATCGACCGCGAGGGCAAGCAGGTTGCCCTCCCCGGTCTCGGCCGAGCGGGTGAGCGCGTTCAGCTTCTGCTCCACCTCCGCCGGATCCCGGTCAGCCCGCAGCTGCTCCAGCTTGGCGATCTGCTGACGCCGCACCTCGGCATTCTGCACCTTGAGGACCTCGACATTCTCCTTGGTGTCCAGGCGGTACTTGTTGAGGCCCACCACGGTCTGCCGGCCGGAGTCGATCCGGGCCTGGGTGCGGGCGGCCGCCTCCTCGATCCGCATCTTGGGGATACCGGCCTCGATGGCCTTGGCCATGCCGCCGGTCTCCTCCACCTCCTGGATGTGCTCCCATGCCTTCTCGGCGAGGTCCCGGGTCAGGCGTTCCACGAAGTAACTGCCGCCCCAAGGATCCACCACCTGGGTGGTGCCGCTCTCCTGCTGCAGGAACAGCTGGGTATTGCGGGAAATCCGGGCGGAGAAATCGGTCGGCAGCGCCAGCGCCTCGTCGAACGAGTTGGTGTGCAGCGACTGGGTATGGCCCTGAGTGGCGGCCATCGCCTCGACACAGGTGCGGACGACGTTGTTGTAGACGTCCTGCGCGGTAAGGCTCCAGCCCGAGGTCTGCGAATGGGTGCGCAGCGCCAGCGACTTGTCGTTCTTGGGATCGAACTGCTTGATCAGCTTCGCCCACAGCATGCGGGCGGCGCGCATCTTCGCCACTTCCATGTAGAAGTTCATGCCGATGGCCCAGAAGAACGACAGCCGCGGCGCGAATTTGTCGATGGTGAGACCGGCGTTCAGGCCACAGCGGGCATACTCGACACCGTCGGCGAGCGTGTACGCCATCTCCAGGTCGGCGGTCGCCCCGGCCTCCTGCATGTGGTAGCCCGAGATCGAGATCGAATTGAACTTGGGCATGTTCTGGGAGGTGAAGGAGAAGATGTCGGAGATGATCCGCATCGACGGCTGCGGCGGGTAGATGTAGGTGTTACGGACCATGAACTCCTTGAGGATGTCGTTCTGGATGGTCCCGCCGAGCAGCTCCGGCTTCACGCCTTGCTCTTCCGCCGCGAGAATGTAAAGCGCCATTACCGGCAGGACGGCGCCGTTCATGGTCATCGACACCGTCATCTGGTCAAGCGGGATGCCGTCGAACAGCTCCCGCATGTCGAGGATGGAATCGATCGCCACGCCGGCCATGCCCACGTCGCCGGCCACCCGCGGATTGTCCGAGTCGTAGCCCCGGTGGGTGGCCAGGTCGAACGCAATCGACAGACCCTTTTGCCCAGCCGCCAGGTTGCGACGATAAAAGGCGTTGGAGTCCTTTGCGGTGGAGAAGCCGGCGTACTGCCGGATGGTCCACGGCCGGGTCACGTACATGGTGGAATAGGGGCCGCGGACGAACGGCGGAATACCGGACAGCGTGTCCAGATGATCGATCCCGTCCAGGTCCTGGGCACTGTAAAGCGGACGAACGTCGATCTGTTCCGGGGTGGACCAAAGCACCTCCTCCGGTGCCTTGCCGGTTTCCGCCTTGAAGCGTTCGGCCCATGCCGCGCGCCCCCGGCCGTCGCCGGGCGGCAGGTTGCTCGGTTCCAGGTGCAGGGTCGTAAAATCGGGAATGGAGCTCATCGGTCGGTCACTCCCAGCAGCGCGAGTGTG
>REES01000076.1 GCA_007694935.1 Rhodospirillales bacterium | reverse complement strand
GGAGCGGTTCTAGACCGGACAGATCGTGTGCTACCTATCCCGGACAGATCGTGTGTTACCTACAGTCCAGCCGCCGAAGGCTTGCTTTCGGCGGCAGCGGCGCGTATAAGCTGCGCTCTTCCGATCCAGCGCATTGGAGTGCGGTACGGCAGGGGCATGCCCAGCCGCCTCCGCGGCCCCGCCGCCGCCGGCAGACGGCGCTGACCTGAAAAAGAAGGACCGATCAAATGCCCAAACTGAAGACCAAGTCGGCCGCCAAGAAGCGGTTCCGGCTGACCGCCACCGGCAAGGTGCGGGCCAACGTCGGCTGCAAGCAGCACAACCTGCGCAAGCGGTCGCAGAAGATGAAGCGCCAGGCGCGGGGGACCATGATCCTCTGCCGCCCGGACGCCACCACCGTCAAGTCCTACATGCCCTACGCCTGAGGGAGACCACACCATGGCCCGCGTCAAGAGGGGGGTGACCGCCCACGCCCGCCACAAGAAGGTCCTGGACCGCGCTCAAGGCTATCGCGGACGCGGCAGTACCGCCTACCGGGTTGCGCTGCAGCGGGTGGAGAAGGCGTTGCAATACGCCTACCGCGACCGCCGCACCCGCAAGCGGGAGTTCCGCCGCCTGTGGATCCAGCGCATCAACGCGGGCGCTCGGGAGCACGGCCTCACCTACTCCCAGTTCATCGACGGCCTCGGCAAGGCCGGCATCGAGCTCGACCGCAAGGTGCTGTCGGACCTCGCAGTGCGAGAGCCGGATGCGTTCAAGGCGCTGGTCGACAGCGCCCGCTCGGCGCTCGCCGCTCCCGCCTGAGGATCGCGTCCACCACCAGCCGCCGCGTGCCGCCGGGACGCCACCGTCCTTCGCCGATGGGCCTTGCAACCGGCAGCCGCCGAGGATCCGTTGTTCATGGACGACTGCTTCTCCGTTCGCGATGAGTTGATGGCGGCCGTCGAGACGGCGACCAGCGTCGATGAGCTCGAGCGCATCCGCATCGGGGCGCTCGGCAAGAAGGGTCGAATCACGGCCCTGATGAAGGATCTGGGGCGGATGGAGCCGGAGGCGCGGCGGGAGACCGGCGCCGCGCTCAACGCCCTCAAGGACGAGATTGCCACTGCCCTGGACGCCCGCAAGGCGGCTCTGGCCGATGCCGAGCTGGACGCCCGGCTTGCCGCCGAACGCATCGACGTCACCCTGCCGCCCCGCCCGGAAAGCGTGGGGTCGATCCACCCGATCAGCCAGACCATCGACGAGATCGTCGCGATCTTCGGCGAGATGGGGTTCATGGTGGCGGAAGGCCCCGACATCGAGGACGACTGGCACAACTTCACCGCCCTCAACATCCCGCGGGAGCACCCCTCCCGCCAGGAGATGGACACCTTCTACCTGCCGGGGGAGAGCGATGGCCTGCGCAAGGTGCTGCGCACCCACACCTCGCCGGTGCAGATCCGCACCATGGTGAGGACACCGCCGCCGCTGCGCATCATCGCCCCCGGGCGCACCTACCGCTGCGACTCGGACGCGACCCACTCGCCGATGTTCCACCAGGTTGAGGGGCTGGTGGTGGACGAGTCCACGCACATGGGCCACCTGAAGGGCTGCCTGATCGAATTCTGCCGCGCTTTTTTCGCCATCGACGACCTGCCGGTGCGGTTCCGCCCCAGCTACTTCCCGTTCACCGAGCCGTCCGCCGAGGTGGACATCGGCTGCACCCGCAAGGACGGCCAGCTTCGGATCGGCCACGGTGACGACTGGTTGGAGATCCTGGGCTCCGGCATGGTCAATCCCAAGGTGCTGGCCAACTGCGGCATCGATCCGAAGCGCTATCAGGGGTTCGCCTTCGGCATGGGGATCGAGCGCATCGCCATGCTGAAATACGGCATTCCCGATCTCCGCACGTTCTTCGAGTCCGACCTGCGCTGGCTCCGCCATTACGGCTTCCGGGCGCTGGCGGTGCCGTCCCTGGTGGGGGGCCTGACGCCGTGAAGTTCACCCTGTCGTGGCTCAAGGAGCATCTGGCGACCGACGCCGGCGCCCGCGAGCTCGCCGATACCCTGACCATGATCGGGCTCGAGCTGGAGGAACTGGTGGACCGGACCGCCGACTTCCGCGACCTGGTGGTGGCGGAGGTGGTATCGGCCCGCCCCCACCCCGATGCCGACAAGCTCCAGATCTGCACGGTGGCCACCGGTGCCGGCATGGTGGAGGTGGTGTGCGGGGCGCCCAATGCCCGGGCGGGGATGAAGGGGGTGTTCGCGCCGGTGGGCGCCACCATCGTCGGTACCGGCACGGTGCTCAAAAAGGCGCGCATCCGCGGGGTGGAAAGCCAAGGCATGCTGCTGTCGGAACGGGAGATGGGACTGTCCGACGCCCATACCGGGATTGTCGAGCTGCCGGCGGAGGCGCCGCTGGGGGCGCCCGCGACCGAAGTGATGGGCCTCGCCGATCCGCTGATCGACATCGCCATCACCCCCAACCGGGGTGACTGCCTCGGGGTCCGCGGCGTCGCCCGGGACCTGGCCGCCGCCGGCAAGGGCAGCCTCAAGCCCATGGACACCCGGCCGGTGGCCGGCCGCTTTCCCAGCCCGATCGGCGTGACCCTGGCGTTCGACGACGGATCGCGGGACGCCTGCCTGTATTTCGTCGGCCGCACCATCCGCGGCATCCGCAACGGTGAAAGCCCGGAATGGCTGAAGCAACGGCTGATCTCGGTGGGGTTGCGGCCGATCTCCGCGGTGGTGGACATCACCAACTTCATGACCCTTGATCTGTGCCGGCCGCTGCACGCGTTCGACGCCGACCGGGTCCGGGGTGACCTCACCGTGCGCCTGGCCCAGCCGGGGGAGCGGCTCAAGGCTCTCAACGGCCAGGACTATGCCCTCGAGCCCGGCATGACGGTGATCGCTGATGCGGTCGAGCCGGAAGCGCTCGGCGGCGTGATCGGGGGGGAGCGTACCGGCTGCACCGAGACCACCACCGCCGTGTTCCTGGAATCCGCCTGGTTCGATCCGGTCCGCACCGCCACCACCGGTCGGACCCTCGGCATCGCCTCCGACGCCCGCTATCGGTTCGAGCGGGGAATCGATCCGGCCTTCCTGGTGGACGGGATCGAGATCGCCACCCGCCTGGTGCTGGCATGCTGTGGCGGCGAGCCCTCGGAGCTGGTGATCGCCGGGGCCGAGCCGACCTGGCGGCGCACCATCACCCTGGATCCGGCACGCATCGCCAGCCTCGGCGGCGTGGCGGTGGCGACGGACACGGCGGTCGGCATCCTGGAAAGCCTCGGCTTCGCCATCACCGGCGAGGCTGGCCGGCTGCAGGTGACCCCTCCCTCGTGGCGGAGCGACATCGTTGACGAGGCCTGCCTGGTGGAGGAGGTGCTGCGCATTCACGGCTACGACCGCATCCCGGTGGTGCCGCTGATCCGCGAGGCGCCGCTGCCGCAGCCGGCGCTCACCCCGTCCCAGCGGCGCCGGGGTTTCGCCCGCCGGCTGCTGGCGGAGCGCGGCCTGACCGAGGTGGTGACGTTCTCTTTCCTGTCGCAGGCGGATGCGGCCCGGTTCGGTGGCGATGCCGAGGCCTTGCGCCTGGTCAACCCGATCAGCGCCGACCTGGGGGTGATGCGGCCCTCGATCCTGCCCAACCTGGTTGCGGCGGTCGGGCGCAACGCCGATCGGGGGTATGCCGACGGGGCGCTGTTCGAGGTGGGGCCGGTGTTCCACGGCGACCGGCCGGAGGATCAGCGAATGATGGCGGCCGGGCTGCGCAGCGGGCGAAGCGGGCCGCGGCACTGGGCGGCAGCACCCCGTACTGTCGATGCGTTCGACGCCAAGGCCGATGCCCTGGCGGTGCTTTCCGCCCTCGGGGTACCGACGACAGCGATCAGGGTGAATGCGGCGGCGCCGGCATGGTACCATCCCGGCCGGTCCGGCACGCTCCGGCTGGGACCTGAAACGGTGCTCGGCCGGTTCGGCGAGGTCCATCCCCGGGTGCTCCGGGCGATGGGCGTCTCGGGCCTGGCGGTGGCGTTCGAACTGGACCTGCAGGCGGTGCCGACGGCCAAGGCGCGGGCCGCCGGAGCCACCCGCCCGCCCCTCACGCTGTTGCCGTTCCAGCCGGTGGAACGGGATTTCGCCTTCGTTGTGGATCGGGACGTCCCTGCCGCCGACCTGGTCAAAGCGGTGCGAGAGGCCGATCCCCTGGTGGCGGCCGTCGGCGTGTTCGACGTGTTCGCCGGCGAGGCGCTGGGCCCGGGTCGCAAGTCCCTGGCCGTGACGGTGACCATCCAGCCTGCCGAGCGGACCCTGCGGGATGCCGACCTGGATGCCATTGCCGCCCGGATCGTTGGCGGGGTGGAGACGGCCTGCGGCGGCGTCCTTCGCACCTGAGGGCGGCGCCGGCCGCGCCGGTGGCGCCGATCGGGCGGGTCGCACTTTGTTAACCCAAACGTCGTACGGTCATGGTCGCCCGCGTCCGGCCGGTCCAGTTGCGGAGGGCCTGTGCCGCGGGCGTGGCAGCCACCCATCCGGGAACCGGCGGCATGGTGACAACAGACGCCGACGACATTCTGGAAATCGTTGCGATCGACGGGGTCACCATTCTGCCACCGGACCGGGAGCGACGACCGGCCCATCCGGTGCTGCAGCTCTGGCGCCGCCAGCGGCGGGCGGGTTGCCTGCCATCGCTGGACGACCTGCGCCGCAGCGGCTGGACCGGCCTCGATGACGGTATGCTCGAGATCGAGTTGCCGACGTTCGGCGGCGAGGCGACGGTCGCGTGCGCGGCCAACGGCCGCGTCGACGACCGGGATCGGCGAGCCCCCAGCTGACCGGCCCAGGAGAACCCCGGGAATGTCGCTCCAAACCAGCTACGAGGTCTACACCCAGGCATCTCCCGGCGGCCGGTGGCTGCTGGATTCGGTGCACGGCGAACGCGACCTTGCCATCCACGAGGGTCGCAAGATGCTGGGTGAGCGGCGGATCGCGGCGGTCCGGGTGATCCAGGAGACGCTGGCGCCGGACGGCCACCCGAGCCTGACCCGGACGGTGTTTCATGCCGAGCAAGGCCATGCCGGACGGCGGGCCACCGCCGACACTCACGCCGCCGCGGCCCTGCCGGCAAGCGTGGATGAGCCGGCACCGGCGCAGGCGAGCTTCACCCGCTATATTATCATCCTGGTGCTGAGTGTCTCCGGGATCGGTCTCGCCGCCATCGCGGCGATGATGGCGCTGATGTCGCTGCTGGAAGGCTGAGGCCCCGTTCTCCCTCCGGGTTGGAGCCCCCTGCCCGCCCCCACCGATGGCGATCCCGGGCCGGCAGCGAGGTTCCCGCTGTCCAGCCGGGCTGCATTACTGGATCGCCCGGCGTGGGCGCGGTGTCGAAGGTATTGCCGCGCGTCGGCGCGGTGGGGCCGGGGTTGCCGAGGGTCGGTGACCTGCGCTACCGTGGCGATGACCGTCGGGACCGGCACCAGGGGGATTTGGGCCGGCCGCCTCAGGAGGGGTGCCGGAGCGGTCGATCGGGACGGTCTCGAAAACCGTTGTACCCTTACGGGTACCGTGGGTTCGAATCCCACCCCCTCCGCCATGAAATGCGCATAAGCGCATGAAATCGTTGGGGAAAAATGCCCCCTCTCGGGGCCAATCCTCAAGCCAACCCCCAAACCAGCGGCGGCTTGCCCTGGAATTTGCCGGAACCATTAGCCTATCCATCGGCCACCGAGCGCCATCGAGTTGGCTCCGGACGAAACCCGCCCTCACCCAC
This sequence comes from Rhodospirillales bacterium, assembly GCA_007694935.1. GTDB lineage: Bacteria > Pseudomonadota > Alphaproteobacteria > Rhodospirillales > Defluviicoccaceae > REEP01. Next base: position 29,821 of record REES01000076.1, on the reverse strand, counting down.
GCCACGCATGGGCGCGCCATGCTCCTTCGTGCGAAATTCGTCCGAAGGCAGGGGCTGCCTTACGGGCGAATTCGCAAGGGGGGATGGATCGCTCCAGCCCCACAGGCTGCCTCGCGCGCGCGTTACCTGATCGTGTCCCCGCTGGTGGTGTAGCTGGCGGCGGCGCTACCCGCCAGCGACACCACTCAATGGGACACGATCGGCTGTAAGGCTATCGGCGGGCTCGCTACCGCACCCGGAAAGCCCCTCAAAGACCCAGCAGCGCCACGTTGAGCGTGGCGCCGGCGGCGCGCAAGGCTTGATCCAATGTTGCCAATGGCAGCCGGTGGCTTTCGGCGAGTTCCAGGTACGCGGCATCGTAAACGCTGAGCCGGAACCGGTCGGCCAGAGCCAGGATATCGGACCATGCCTTGCGGTCCGTTTCCGGATCGATGGCGATGGCGAGAGCGCCGAGATCGGCAAGCACGGCATCCCGATAGGCGACGTTGAACCGCCCCGCCTGCCGGCATCGATCTCGGCCTTCTTCACCCACTCGTTAAGCGTCTGGCCCGTGCAGCCGATCTTGGCCGCGATCGAGCTGATCGCTGACCAGCGGGAGGGATGTTCATGCTCGTGGTCCAGCACCAGTCGAACGGCACGTTGGCGCACTTCCGGGGACACGATCGAGAACTTGTTCGTCGTCTTGCTCATGATGGCTCCACCTTCTCAGGAGTTGGAGCCTCCGGCAAACCCGGGGCGGTTCATAGCGCGAAACCATCCTGGCCGCGGGCGACAGGCAAGTTGGCCGGCTTTGTCGGTTGCGTTGGCCTGGGTGAGCTGGCCCCGGTGGTCAAGCCGGGCCGGAACCCCCGCATCGGGCCGATGCCTAACCCACTTGGGTCTACTTCAAAGACTCGGCACGTGGTATAGTCAGTCTCAACAGCAACCTAATATTAGAAAAACGTAAAAAACGACTATTGGATCGAAGGTTGCAAGCGCGCTCCCTATTCGAATCGAGAGCGCAAGAACGCCAAGTGTGCGTGCACACTAGCGTAAAGCGGTGTGCATCGCTAAGATAAGAAAAAAAATGGTAATAGGCAAGACGAAAGTCTTGCCGGGGAGGATGTTATGCCCAACAGGCTTGTCGCTTCCCTCACAATTTTTCTGGTGGCGATCATACTGGCCGTCGCCAACCCGACCGCGGCCCGCGCCCAGGCCGGGTTCGAGGACGACCGGGTGATGCTGCAGGGGTTCTATTGGGAATCCTACCGCCATGGGCATGCCGACTTTCCCCAGTTCGGCGACCGTCGCTGGTACCAGATCGTCACCGATCTCGCCCCGGCCATGCGGGAGGCGCGCTTCGACCTGATCTGGCTGCCACCGCCGTCCCATGCCGGGGAGCTCAGTGCCGGCTACAATCCCAGGGAATACTTCTACCTCGACAACAGCTTCGGCGATTTCGACCGGCATCGCACCATGCTGGTCGCCTTGCTGGAGAACGGGGTCGAGCCGGTGGCGGACATCGTCTACAACCACCGCGACGGGGTCGACGGCTGGGCGGACTTCCGCAACCCCGACTGGGGCACTTGGGCGATCACCCGGGATGACGAGGCGTTCACCAACCCGGAGTCCGAAGTGTTCGAAACCCCGGTGGACGAGCGGGGTGCGCCGGAAGAGCGGCCGACCGAGTACGCCCAGCATGGCGGCACCACGTACGCCTATTATGCCTTCCGCGACCTCGACCACACCAATGCGCAGGTCCGGCGCGACCTGATCCGTAACTTGCTGCAACTCAGGAGCATGGGGTATCGCGGCTGGCGCTACGACATGGTCCACGGCTTCCACGCCCGCTGGATCGCCGTCTACAACCGCGCCTCGGAACCCACGTTCTCGGTCGGGGAGTATGACTGGGGCGCCCATGATGAAATGCGCGGCTGGGTCTGGCACACCGCGACCCATGCCGGCCAGCTGAACACCGCCAGCAGCGTCTTCGACTTCTCGACCTTCTTCACCCTCAAGGACAACAAGGGCCACTACGGCGCCTGGTATGGGCACAGTGCCGGCATCGGCCTGGTCGGCGACCTCACCGACGGCCACTTGTGGCGGAACCGGGCGGTGACGTTCCTGGAGAACCACGACACTGGCTTCCGCACCAACCGGGACGGCACCCCGCAGCAGCACCACGAGCACGACAGCTTCGCCAACAACTGGGAGGTGGAGCAGGGCTACGCCCACATCCTCACCCATCCCGGCGTGCCGACGGTGTACTGGAAGCACTACTTCGACTGGGGCTCGGACCTGAGGAGCAAGATCCGGGCCCTGATCAATGCCCGCAAGGTCGCCGGCGTGCACGCCGGCAGCGCCCTGCACACCCAGAACAACGCCCGGATGCGGGGCGTCTATGCCGCACGAGTGGTGGGACGGCACGGGGACCTGCATGTCCGGGTCGGCGGCAGCGACATCGACTGGCAGCCGCATTATTCCGGCTATCGCCACTACCGCGAGTATGCCCAGGGGGCCGGCTGGAAAGTCTGGGTCGGGCTGCCGGGCAATCCGGAGGTCCAGCAGGCGTCTCTCAATGATCCCCTGCCGGTGCCGGAATACCGCGAACCCGACACCATCGAGGTTCCCGATGCCTGGCTGAACTGATTGTGGTGCGGCGGGCGCCAGGAACACCGGTCGCCCGCATCACCCAAAACCTGACAGTGGAGGAGCCGGTGACCAACGCCAGAGGCACACCGCAGGGCAGCAATACCGAGGAAGTCGTGAAGGCACTCGGTCTGAAGAGCCTCGCCGGCTTACACCGCGCCGACCTCACCACCGAGCTGCGGCAGAAGGTGAGGCTGTCCGCTACGGACCAGCATCGCCTCGCCCCAGTTGCCGAACCGCACCGCGCCGGCATTCCGCTCATGGTCCCCTGCCCGCGCGGCCCCCGAACCGCCCGTTGCCGTTCCCCTGGCGACCCCGACAAGGGGCGAAACCTCGCAGCAGTGCGGCCGTAACCTGGACGGTCACAAGCAACCATCGGAATCGGGAGGAAGGTACCATGCCACAGGACCAGACGCCGTCGGACGCCCTGACGGACGAGGACAAGAGGGAGATCGACGGCGAGGACTTTCAGTTCGTCCTCAAGGCGCTCGTCGACGCCTATCGGCCGATTCTCGAGGAGGACCTCAAGCGGGCGCGGGACATCGAGGCGCTGAAGAAGGAGGCGGAGCGGAAGCCGCCGGCCTGCGAGGACGAGCTCCAGCTGGCCAACCGCCTGTTCGAAGGCCTCTTCACCGAGGAGGTGGCGCTCAAGCTGTTGCCGGCCGAGGGCCGCGAGATCCTCGGGCCGGTCGACCGCTGGCGATGGTGCCTCCTGCACATCCGCTGCTGCACTATCTTCGGCTGGCTCGTCTGCCGCGGACCTCGCACCTTCCGCGCCTTCGTCTATTACCTCTACCGCTACTGGATCTGCGTCCGCCAAGCGGTCGGCGCGCCGGTGAGCACGCCGCTCACCCCCGACGAGCGGCGCGACTTCCAGACCCTGGTCGAGGCTTTCGCCGGCGCCTATAAGCCGTACCTCACCGACCAGCTCGCCAGCGTCGAGTTCCCGCTCGGTATTCCCGACGAGGTCGTCGACGGCAAGATCGACTGCTTCGAGGGCGGCGACATCATCGGCCAAGTCTTCGACCGGGCGCTGAAGCCGGAAGTGGCCGAGGCGCTGCTGGGACGGGAAGCGTTCGCCAAGCACGCACAGGAGCCGTTCTTCTGGTTCTGCCGGTGCTGGTGTTTGTGCGCCATCCGCTTCGGCTGCTGCCTCGCCCGCGCCCGCAACCTGATCGACGTTCTGTTCTGCCTTCTGTTCTACTGGCGGTGCCTTCGGCGCTGCTTCGGGCCGTTGATCTGCGAGATCGTCGAGCCGAACGGCTGCGCCGAGGAGGGCGAGATCCCCGCCGCCGGCATCCTCCGCGGGGTCGAGATCAAGGGCACGGCGACCGGCGCGTTCTGCGACCACTACACGCTCGCCTGGCGTCAGGGCGGCATCGGCCCGTTCAAGACCGTCGGCATCAAGTATCCGGGCGGGGCCGCGCAGGGCGCCTGCGGCGTCGTCGGCGCCACCCTCGGCTTCCTCGAGACCTTCCCGCACGTGCCGCCGGGGCCGGTCGAGATCCAGCTCTGCCTGTTCCCGACCCAGGGCTCGCCCCAGTGCTGCTCGATCGTCTTCGAGCTCCAGCGCAACCTGGTGTGGATCCGCGGGCTCGAGGGCATCGAGGCCGCGGAGCCGCCCGGCATCTTCGATCCGACGGCGCAGCTCGAGGACGGCGCCGGCACCGTCCGCTCGTTCGGCACCGGCCTCCATGTCTTCGGCTCAGCCGACGTCCGCGGCTGCACCGGCCGCGACATCCGCCGCTACACCCTGAGCTACCACCCGGGCTTTGTCGTCGACCCGGCGCTTCCAGGCTTTGTCCAATTCTGGCGCGTCGACTACAACACGCCACTCCAGATCGAGGCCGGCAACAACAATCGCTTCGAGGAGGCACTAACCGCTCGCTGGCGCCAGTTCAACTGGCCGCCCGGCGTGTGCTCGCCGGTGTGGAACTGGCTCCAGCAGGTGCGTTGGTCGACACAGGTGCCGCAGTCCTTTCCGATCGAACCCTCGGAGCCGGCGTCCCTGTGCCCCCCGCCGGCGTTGTGGAGCTCAACGCCGCTGCCGCTCAGCAACTGCCAGAGCGGCCGCTACACGCTGCGCCTCACCGTCGAGGATACCGGCGGCAACGTGAAGCACGACCTGCAGCAGGTGTGGTTCGACAACAAGGACATCCACGGGAAGATCGACCAGATCGCCGGCGTGCCGCCGTGCGCCACCATCAACCTGAGCCAGTTCGCGATGAGCAGCGGCGACTGCGCGGTGGCTTGGCCGGCGGCGCTCGTCGGCATCGCCTACGACGAGTACATCGAGGAGGGCAACCTGGCCCGTCCGAGCGACAACTTCGGCGGCTACCTGATCCGCATCAAGAAGGACGGCGGCCCATGGTTCGACGTGCCGCTGCCAGGTCCGGGCGGGCCGCCGTGGGGTCCGCCCTTCGTCGCCACGACGCGGGTCGGCGATCCCGGCGTTCGCTGCGCCACCGCCGTGCCGCCGCCAGGCGTCATCCCACCGCGCACGCCGGGGATCCTCGCCATGCTCGACTTCCGCCGTTTGGATCGCCTGTGCAATCCGGCGGAGCCGGCGCTGACCCTCGAGCGCACCCACATCGGGCCGAACGGCGAGCTGGTGCCGGGCGAGTGTTGCGGCTACATCATCCACTTGAGGGTGTGGGACACCAGCATCTGCCCGTCGCTAAGCGCGGGCCGGCACCAGGTCGAGGACTTCTTCCCGATCTGCATCTGCAACGACTTGAGGCGTTAGGCAGCGGCTGGGCGACGGCATGGATCCCTGGCTCAGGCTGGCGTTGGCTAGCCTCGCCGCTTGGCGGCTCACCCATCTCTTGGCCCGCGAGGACGGCCCCGGCGCTGTCCTCGCCCGGCTCCGGAGTAGGCTCGGCGGCTGGGCCGGGGAGGCCGTCGGGTGTGTCTACTGCCTGTCGCTCGTGGTGGCGGCACCGCTCGCTGCGTTCGTAACCCTCGATCCGGTGGAGTGGGCGGTGAGTTGGCTCGCGATCTCGGGCGCGGTTGCCCTCGTCGAGCGCTTTGCGCCCGAGCCGCTGGTCATCGAACGCCTGGCCGAGGGCCAGGAGGAACCTCAACGGGAAAGGGAGCAAGCGAGCGATGGGATGCTGCGGTCAGGGTCTCGGCAGAGCGTGGGGCCGGCCGGCGACGGTAACGCCGGCGTCACCGACATTGGCGTCTCCCGCGACCACCCACGCCGCGCAGGCGGCGACTGAGGCCGTCAGGGCGGCCCCGCCCGCCGCCGGGGCGGGGGGAACTATCCTCGTCCGCTACACCGAGCACTCGCCGGTCGTGGTGCGGGGAACGGTGAGCGGCCGCGTGTACATGTTCTCCGGCGCTGCGCCCCTGCAGCAGGTCGACGCCCGCGACGCCTCCCAGCTTCTCCGCAGCCGCTTCTTCCGCGCCGACTGAGACTCAGGCGGGCGGGTCAGCCGTCTCCGGCGGACGGGGCCGCTGTTCGAGCATATCGCCGCGCGCTGGTCCCTGGTGCTGGGTGTCCCCGTCACCGCGGCGCAGGTGGCGCTGTAACACGCGGAGGGCGGATTAATGCTCCGGCAATTGGTCCCCTTCGCGTGGCGGCGTTCCGCCTGCCCGGGACATGACCTCGTCGAACTTGCCCCGGTCGGCGCGGCGTGCTCGCTCGCTCAGCACCGCTTCGGCGCGAAGGGCCGAAACCTTCTCGGCCAGCGCCGTGCTGATGAACTGGTTGAGCGAGACACCGTCCTGGGCGGCGGCCTTCTTTGCCTCCTCCATGATCGAGGCGGGAACCCGGAGGGGATAGTTGGTGGTCCGCATCAAAGCCTCCTCAATAGATCACCGGGACGCCTGACTTCGATGCCGAACCGGCGCGGCACATCGCCGAAATCGTTGACGTTGAACGTGACGATCACGTCCGCCCCACCATTCACCGCTGTCTCCAGGACCATGTCATCCTCGGCGCCACGGAGCATCGGTCGCCACAGAAAGAACAGGTCCACTGGCTGCATGGACGCGGCGAGCTCATCAAGAATGATCTCGGCGTCGTCGACGCTGAGCCCGCTCGCCCGTAGATGCTGCGGGCGCTTCAGAACCGCCTCGTACTCGAGCATCAGCGGCACAGACACCCCCGCCGACAGGTCGCCGTCCACCACCCTCAGAAGCAGTTGGCGCGAGGCGCCGAGATCGCTGAGGACGGCGGCGACAATCACGTCGGTATCCAGTACGACCTTCATATTGTGACGTCATATATGACGTTGTCACACGCATCATCAAGGCGCGGAAACGGCGTCGCGGGTCGTGGCCTGACCTGCGACGGTTTACACCTACGCATCATTTTGTTTGCTTGGCATCATCCATCGCAACATGTAGGCAGCCATCAGGGTTGTCAGTGCGTCCGAAACGGCCCGCCGCCCCGCGTCTCCGACGACTACCCGAGCACGGTGTGGCAGCTGCCGACGGTGAAGGTGGGCGAAAAGACCGATCACCCCACGTCGAAGCCGGTGGACGTCTTTGCCATTCCGATGCGCCAACACGCCAAACCCGGCGAGGTCTGCTACCAGCCGTTCAGCGGCTCCGGCTCGCAGATCATCGCCGGCGAGACGACGGGCCGGCGGGTGTATGCGATCGAGATCAGCCCGCAGTACGTGGACGTGGCGGTGAAGCGCTGGCATCGATCGCCCGTTCCTGCATCCTTCGCAGAGTGCTTGAAGCGATCCGGGTGCGGTCGTCGGGCGAGGAAAACCTTGTGCGGCAGAGGGAATCGCCCTATGTCACGTTCAGCTAGTTTCTGACGCTTCTGTTTCTGGTTGCTGCTTCGCTGTTCGCGTCGCCTGCTCATTCCGTGAAATGACGTTGAAGCTATCTCGCGCTGTGGCATGTCGCCCGACGCGCCCTTTAGTCTTGTGAGGCAAACGAAGTGAAGACCGGAACAGTCAAGTGGTTCAATACGATCAAGGGCTTTGGTTTCATCCAGCCGGACAACGGCGGGCCCGATGCGTTCGTGCACATCTCCGCCGTCGAGCGTGCCGGGCTGCAGAGCCTGAACGAAGGCCAGCGGGTCCAGTACGAACTCGTCGCCGGCCGCAACGGCAAGAGTTCGGCCGAGAACCTGTCCCTCGCCGCCTGATCTCGATACCAGCGGTGGACGCGAGCCCCCGAGGAAACTCGGGGGCTTTCGTTTGTCGGCCACCGGCCTCAGGCCGGTTTCAGGAAGCCGCAGCGGATGCGATCCGCGACGAAGGTCTCGGCGCGGCCGGTCGCGAGGCCGATTCTTGGTTCCAATCGGCCAACCCGCCGGCGGGCAGGCCCTTCGAGACCGCGCCGCGCTGCATGATCGGTGCCGGGTGATCCGGCCGGCCGCGGCGGCCGTATCTAGAGGCTTGTTGCAATTGAAACGCGGCCTGACATACGCCGGCTACAATTCGTCGGTAGGGTTCGGCCTTCCGACCGGGGGCCCGGTCAAGGAACGGCCCCTGAGGGCAACGACAGGGAGGCAGAGGCCCATGAGACCACTGTGGTGGCATGTTCGAAGCGTCGCCCGCATTCTCGGCTTCCGGTTCCGGCCGCGCGTCGAGGTCGTGCCGGTGATCCCGCCCTCGGGCCGATAAGGCGAGTCGGTCGGCCGGCAGATGATACCGCCGGCCCCGGTGCGCCGCCGCCCTGTCACACCCCGAAATCACCCTCCGAAACGACCCATCGCAAGCGGCCGACAGACCGAACGGATGCCACCCCGGCTGCCACCCCCGGCGCATCTATTGACTCGAGATATGTCGGCACGTTATATAGCGAGGCGCTATGGATCGGTCGGATATATGAGTCATGGACAGCAAGACACTCTGCCTCGGCGTGCTGATGCTGGGCGATGCCACCGGCTACGAGATCAAGAAGCACTTCGAGGAGGGGCCGTTTGCCCACTTCCATGCCGCCGGTTTCGGCTCGATCTACCCGGCGCTGAACGCCCTTCTGGCCGGCGGTCTGGTCACCTGCACCGAGCTGTCGCAGCAGGGCCGCCCGGACAAGAAGGTCTATAGCATCACCGAGCAAGGGCGCAGCGCCTTCCGCCGTGCCCTGCACAAGCCGCCGGCGGAGGATACCTTCCGTTCCGAGGCGATCTTCATGATGTTTTTCGCCGAGCTGCTGGACCGCGACCACCTCAGCAACGTCTTCGAAGGCCACCTTTCCCACTATCGCCAGTGTGTCGAGCGGATGGCGGGGCAGGACATGTCGGGCGCTGGCTCCGGACGGCAGTTCGTGCACGGGATGGGTCTCGCGATCTACCGCGCCGTGGTCGGATACATGGAGCGGCACCGCGGCATGGTGCTGGCCGAAGCCGACCTGACCCGACATTCAAGTGACCCGGCAGGTGACCCGGCAGGTGACCCGGCTGCAACGAAACGGCAGCCGGCGGAGAGCGGGTCCTGAGCATGAAGCGGTCCTACCTCATTGCCGGCGGCATCGCCGCTGCGGTCGCGGTCTGGCTGGCCACCGGTCTTATCAGTGACGGCGGCGGGCGAGAGCCGGTGCGGGGCATTCCCCCCGCCGCCGTCGACGAGCTGCCGGCGGTGCGGGTTGCCGATCTGGTGGCGGAGCCGCACACCCGGCGACTGTCCCTGTTCGGCCGCACCGAGGCCGAGCGGACGGTGCAGGTGCGGGCGGAAACCGCTGGCCGGGTGGTGGAGAAGCTGGTCCGCAAGGGCGACCGGGTCGCCCAAGGCGATGTCCTGGTCCGCCTCGCCATGGACGACCGCGAGACGCGCTTGCGGGAGGTTGAGACGCTGGTGGAACAGCGGCGGATCGCGCACGAGGCGTCGACTGCGCTCAGCCGCTCCGGCTATCGCGCCGGCATCGGCGCTGCGGAGGATCTGGCCGCGCTGGCGGCGGCGCGGGCCCGGCTCGCCGCCATCCGGCTGGACATCGAGCGGACCGAGGTGCGCGCCCCGTTCGACGGCATCGTCGAGACCGTCGCCGTCAACATCGGCGACGTCCTGGACGTTCGCGATCCGGTGGCCACCGTGGTTGATCTCGATCCGATCAAGGTGGCGGTGGAAGTGGTGGAGCGGATGGGCGGCACGGTGGAGATCGGCAGCCGGGCGGACGTCCGCCTGGTCACCGGCGAACGGCTGACCGGGACGGTCGCCTACGCCGCCCGCATGGCCAACCCGACCACCCGGACCTTTCGCGTGGATCTGGAGGTCCCCAATCCGGACGGGAGCATCCCCGACGGCGTCACCGCCGAGGTGCTGATGCCGCTGGGCACGACCATGGCCCACCGTATCACTCCGGCGATCCTGGCCCTGGACGACCACGGGGCGGTGGGTGTGAAGCGGGTGGCCGAGGACGGCACGGTGGTCTTCGAGACCATCAGCATCATCGATGACACGCCGAACGGGATGTGGGTGGCCGGCCTGCCCGAGCGGTCCCGCCTGATCACCGTCGGGCAGGAGTTCGTCCGCCCGGGCCAGCGGGTGCGACCGGTGCTTTCGGACGGTCCCGCGCTGGCTGCCGGGAGCTCTGCCGAATGACCCCGATCGACGCCGCCTTCGCCCGCACCCGGACGGTGGTCGCGGCGCTGCTGCTGATCCTGGTTGCCGGCACCATCGCCTACATCGGCATCCCCAAGGAGGCCGAGCCGGACATCAATATCCCGATCATCTACGTCTCCATGCACCATGAGGGCATCTCCCCCGAGGATGCCGAGCGCCTGCTGATCCGCCCGATGGAGGTGGAGCTGCGCGCCATCCAGGGGGTGAAGGAGATGCGCTCCAAGGGCTACGACAGCGGTGCCTTCGTGCTGCTGGAGTTCGAGGCGGGGTTCGACGCCGATGCTGCGCTTCAGGATGTGCGGGAGAAGGTCGACCGGGTGAAGGGCGAGCTGCCCGCCGACACCGATGAGCCCATCGTCAGCGAGGTCAACTTCAGCCTGTTTCCGGTGGTGGTGGTGACCCTCTCCGGTGACCTGCCGGAACGGACGCTGACCCGCCTCGCCCGAGACCTCAAGGACGAGATCCAGTCCATCTCCAACGTCCTTCAGGTGGAAATCGCCGGCGACCGGGAAGAGCTGGTGGAGGTGCTGATCGATCCGATCCGGGTGGAAAGCTACGGCCTGTCCCCGGATGATGCCGTCCGGATCGTTCAGAACAGCAACCTTCTGGTGGCCGCCGGCTTCCAGGACACCGGCCAGGGCCGTTTCCAAGTCAAGGTGCCCGGGCTGTTCGAAACCGCCGCCGACATTCTCAATCTGCCGGTGAAGGTCGACGGCGATGCGGTGGTGCGCGCCCGCGACATCGCCGAGGTGCGCCGCACCTTCAAGGACGCGGAGGGCTTCGCCCGGGTCAACGGGGAGCCGGCGGTCGCCCTCGAGGTGGCCAAGCGCAGCGGCACCAACCTGATCGAGACGGTGGACGAGGTGCGTCGGGTGGTCGAGGCCGAGCGCGCGGCCTGGCCGGAGACGCTCAGGCAGTCGGTGCACATCTCGTTCGTCCAGGACAGGTCTGAAGACATCCGGACCATGCTGAGCGACCTGCAAAACAGCGTCCTGTTCGCGGTGCTGCTGGTGATGATCGTCGTCGTTGCCGCGCTGGGGGTGCGCTCGGCCGCGCTGGTCGGCATCGCCATACCGGGGTCGTTCCTGGCCGGCATCCTGGTGCTGACCGCGCTCGGCCTCACCATCAACATCGTCGTCCTGTTTGCGCTGATCCTGGCGGTGGGCATGCTGGTGGACGGTGCCATCGTGGTTACCGAACTCGCCGACCGCAAGATGGTGGAGGGCGAGCCGCGCCGCCGCGCCTACGCCCTTGCCGCCAAGCGGATGTCATGGCCGATCATCGCCTCCACCGCGACCACGCTCGCCGCCTTTTTGCCGCTGCTGTTCTGGCCGGGCGTTGTCGGCGAGTTCATGCGCTACCTGCCGATCACCCTGATCGCCACCCTGACGGCGTCACTGGCGATGGCGCTGCTGTTCGTGCCGACCCTGGGCGCCCTGGTCGGCCGCCCAGGCGCCGCCGATCCCGCCACCATGCGAAGCCTCGCCGGCGGCGAGACCGGCAGCCTGGACGATGTCGGTGGCTTTACCGGTCGCTACCTCCGGGTCCTTCGGGCGGCACTCCGCCACCCCGGCAAGATTCTGCTCACCGGCGTGGTGCTGCTGATCGGTGTTCAGGTCACCTACGCGACCTTTGGAAAGGGGGTGGAGTTCTTCCCGGACGTGGAGCCGGATATCGCCATGCTCCAGGTGCGGGCCCGCGGCAACCTGTCCGCCTGGGAGCAGGACGCCCTGATGCGGGAGGTGGAGAGCCGGGTCCTCGGCATGGAGGAGTTCGCCACCGTCTACACCCGCACCGGCACCCCGGAAAAAAGCGAAGAAGCCGAGGACATCATCGGTACCGTCACCCTGGAGTTCATCCACTGGGAGCACCGCCGGCCGTCCAGCCAAATCCTGGCCGAGGTCAAGGAGCGGACCCGGGACATCGCCGGCATTTACATCGACCCGCGGGAGCAGGAGGCCGGCCCGCCCATCGGCAAGCCGGTCCAGATCGAGGTCTCGTCACGCTTTCCCGATCTGCTGGCGCCGGCGGTCGAACGCATTCTCGCCGGCATGGAATCGATCGGCGCTTTCGAGAACGTGGAGGACACCCGCCCGCTGCCCGGCATCGACTGGGAGATCGCCATCGATCGCGCCCAGGCCGCCAAGTTCGGCGTCGACGTCAGCCGGCTGGGTCACGCCGTACAGATGGTCACCACCGGCATCAAGGTTGGGGACTTCCGTCCCCACGATTCGGACGAGGAGATCGACATCCGCGTGCGCTACCCTGAAGCGTATCGCACCATTGATATGCTGAATACCCTCAGGGTCAGCACCGAGGCCGGCATCGTCCCGGTGGCCAACTTCGTCGAATTGAGGCCGACCCCCATGGTCGGGGTGGTCAATCGAACCGACGGCCGGCGGGTGATGATGATCAAGGCTGATGTCGCGCCGGGTGTACTCGCCGACGACAAGGTGCGGGAGATCCGGAACTGGCTCGCCACCGCCGACCTGGACCACCGGGTCGACGTGCGCTTCAAGGGGGAGGATGAGGAACAGAAGCAGGCCAGCGCCTTCCTCGGCAAGGCGTTCGGATTCGCCGTGTTCCTGATGGCGATCATCCTGGTGACCCAGTTCAACAGCTTCTATTCGGCGTTCCTGATCCTGTCCGCGGTGGTGATGTCCACCATCGGGGTGTTTATCGGGTTGCTGGTGACCGGGCAGCCGTTCGGCATTGTCATGGGCGGGATCGGGGTGATCGCACTGGCCGGCATTGTCGTTAACAACAATATCGTGCTGATCGACACCTACGACCGGTTGGCCAAGTCCACACCGTCACCGCTGGAGGCGATTCTCCGTACCGGGGCGCAGCGTCTCCGTCCGGTGCTGCTGACCACAATCACCACCATGCTGGGGCTGCTGCCCCTGGTGTTTGGTGTCAACATCGACTTCATCGGCCGGCACATCAGTGTCGGCGCACCGGCCACCCAGTGGTGGACGCAGCTCGCCACCGCGATCGTGTTCGGCCTCGGCTTCTCGACGCTGCTGACGCTGATCGTCACGCCCTCCGCCCTGATGCTGAGGGCCAACGTCCGCGCGTGGCTGGACCGCCGCCGAGCGGCACGGGGTGGCGGCGAGGACATCGCGATGCCGGAACCGTCACCGCTGCGGTCCGCCGCCGAATAGGCAGGGCGAGAGACGGTGGCGCCTCGGGACCGGATTGGCGGCTCTGGATCAGGACAGGACCGCCAGCACGTCACTCAGCCGGCGGCTTTCCAGCACCGGCCGGCCGGCGGCGTTGGCGACGCAATAGGCTCCGTGCTGCTTGGTGATGGCAAAGAGAACCCGTCCGCCTGATCCCTGGACGGTTATGGCGGCATAGCCATCCAGGCTCATATCCAGATCCCAGCGTTCGGCAATGCCGCGGCGGATCAAGCTCATGATGTGCGGGCGCACCGCCGCGACATCGGCGGCGCTGAGGCAACTCACGTTGAGGGCAATGACGCTCATGGGCGTTCCCTCCCGAACCTGACGCTGACGTCGGTTCCTTGTGCACTCGATGACCGCTTCGGGCACAATGCGCAAGGATCAAGACAGCATTGTCATGCCGTAAGGTTAATTTTCTGCGACTCCGCGAACCCTTGCGGCCGGATCCGACACGGGGATGGCCTCGATCGTCCGCCCGAGCGGCGCCTGCCACTGGAAGTGCCACCCCTTTGGTGGAGGTGGCGCCGATCCGGGCTGCCCTGTTGTCTTTACCCCAGCATGAAAAAATGCGTCCGGTCCGGGGCCGATCGCGCACCGGGCATCGCCATGACCGGCCCGACTGGGTTACACTTGTGTGGATCACTAGTTGACGCCGATGCCGAGATTGAGAGGGATATTCCAGCTCCGGAGGGTCAACGCTCACGACCGAAGGGTTAGGTCCCGCAGGCCGGGGTGCACCGGCCTCGGCGTGGGTGAGGTCCCGCGGAGGGACGCCCGCGCCGACCGGAGAATGGCAGCCCTGACCGGCAGGGGACGTGTAGGCGACGACGAAGAGGGTGGACATGGGCGCGGGTGAGACTGCCCACGGCAGCAAGCACAATGAGGTAGACGCCGAGGTGGAGGCGCCTGCCGGAGGCCCCGATCAGCAGGCTGGCCCCCCCGATGGCAGCGCGGGCTATCAGTGCCAGTTCACCGCTTCGGCCATGGCTGACATCCGCCGGATCGCCGGCGACGACCCGGCCGAGCGTGCCCGGCTACGCCTGGCCACCATGACACTCGCCCGTCGGGAGCACGCCAGCCCGGTACTGCCCGAGCTGGTGGAGGACGCGGCGGCGCGTCTCGGCATGAGCGTACCCAAGGGGGGCGTGGCCAATGCGGCACATGCCCCACCGGCCCGAGTGGTTCTGCCGGCCGCCGGGACTTCGGCCACTGGACCGGTGCCCGGACCGGAAACCGCAGGGTCTACGGACGATGGCGTGTCCGGGCCCCCTGGCGGATCGGGACAGCAGAAGCCACAGGAGCCCCGGGCGGCGCCCGAGCCGTTGCGGGGCACGGCTGTCGCAACGGCGGATCCCCCCGCAGACGACCGATCGGACAGGGAGCCACACCGCGTGACGGTCGCGGACGAGACGTCGCCTCCCGCGGTGGCCCGGCCCAAGCCCCGTCGCGTCAAGGTCTTGGTGCGGGCGGCGGCGGCCATCATCGTTGCAATCGGTCTCAGCCTCTACGTCCTCGGAGTGAATCCGCGCACCGATCCCGACCTTGCCGAGTTGCGGAACCGACTGGCAAGCCAGGTGGATAGCGTGCGGGCCTGGCTGCCGCCGATCGGTGTTCTCGGGCCGCAGGCCACGGTGGAGGGCGCCACCGTAGAGCTCGGAAACGGCAGCGGTGCCGCACCCGTGGTTGCGGCCGGCGGGGGTGCGCCGATGGAGGAAGCGGCCGACCTCACCGCACCGGAGGCTGCCGCTCCGACCGTCACGGGGCCGGAGCGTGTGCCCCCGGATGCCCTCGTGCCCGAGGCAGGCGTGCCGGACGGCACGCCGGCGGAGGAGGACGAAGTCGGACGGCAGGTTCCGGACGAACTGTCGGTCTCGGCGGTGGCCTCGGCCTTCACATCAGCGGATGCGTCGTTCGAACCTCTGGAAGTACCCATAAGGCGCCAGCCGGCGGCTGAACCGCCCACCGATCCGGTGCCGATGGTTGAGACCGCGCCAATGGCGGACGACCTCCCGCACCCGGCTGCGCCGGCAGCGGTCGAGACTGCGAGCGAAGAGAGTTCACCGGCCCCCTCGCCGGGTGAGCCGGCAGTCGGCCGTGATGATGGCCGCGGCCTCCCGGCCATCGAGACCGCATCCGGCACGCCGGCTGCCGAGGTTCCGGTTGTCGCAGCCGCTGAGGGTGTGACGACGGAATCGGCGCCCGAGTGGCACGCCGAACCAGTGGCCACCATTGCCGCACCGGCGCAACCGCCGGCTCCAGCCGACATGACGCCAATGCTGGAACGGGGCAACCAGTTGCTCGAACTGAACGATCTGGCTTCGGCCCGGCTGTTCTACCGGCTTGCCGCCGAAGGCGGCAGTGCCGAAGGTGCCTTGCGCATGGCCATGACCTTTGATCCGGTCTTCCACGCGGAACGGCGCATCCGCGGCATTCCGCCCCAGGCGGAACTGGCACTGGACTGGTACGCCAGGGCGAATGAGATGGGGAGCGCGGCGGCGGCGGGCCGTACGGCGATGCTGCAAGAGTGGCTGACCCGGGCGGCACAGAGCGGTGATGCGGAGGCGGCGGCGTTACTCGAATCGCTTCGTTGAGCGGCGCTGATCCCCTGACCGGGTCAGGCCGCCGTCGCGGGACCGGTGGTCATCGCCCCCGGCGTCTGGCCGAGGGGTAGGAGCACCCGCATGGTCGTGCCGGAGCCGGGACTGGTGATCACCTCGACGTCGCCGCCAAGCTCCCGGGCGTATTCGCGGCACTGGTAGGCGCCGATCCCGAGGCCACCGCTCTTTGTGGTGCGAAACGGCTTGAAGAGCTGATCGCGGACGAACTCGGCATCCATCCCCGGACCGTCGTCGGTGATCTCCACCACGGCGCGGTCCCGCGACGCGCCGAGGGAGACGCGGACCCGGGCGTGGCCGTCGGCGGCCCGCTCCGCCGTCGCCTCCAGGGCATTGCGCACCAGGTGCCCGAGCAGGGCGCGCACCCTGTCCTCGTCGCCCATGACGGTCACGCCGTCCTGGCTGGCCTCGGCGCTAATCGCAACCACACCCTCCGGCGCACCGCGGGCGATATCGTCGATCAGCGGCCCGAGCGCGACCGGTGCGTGGCTTGCGGGCCGGGCTGTGACGCCGGGATCGTCGCGCAAGCGCTCAAGCAGGCGCTTGGAGCGGGCGACGGCGCCCTCGATGGCGTTGGCCAGATCATCCCGGAACCGCGGATTGTCCCCGTGCCTGCGGATGTTGCTGGCGAACAGGGACAGTTCGCTGACGATGTTCTTGATGTCATGAATGACGAAGGCGGTTCGCCGGTTGAAGCGTTCGAATTCCTGCGCTTCCACCAGCGCCTGCATGGCGCGATGCTCGGCAAGAAAGCTGGCGGCATGCAAGCCGATCAGCTTCAGCAGGTCGAGATCCTCCCACTCGAGACGACGGGGCGTGCGCGGGCGCAGCAGCAGGACGATGGCGAGAAGCTCGCCGCGATGGGCGAGAGGAACCACGATCCAGGATCGCTCGATGGCTTGAAGCTGATCCGGCAGGGTCAGGCCCTGGTATTTTTCGGGGTTTCTGCGGACGTCTTCCAGATCGACGATCCAGCCGGTCTTGTCCAGGAACCGGGTAAGCCGCTCCGCATCATGTTCGCTGAAGCTGGTCGCCGTGGTGTAGAGGGAAGCGGCCAGGGCATACCGCTCGCCGTCGCGAAACCACAGCGCACCGCCGGTGCTGTCGACGATGTCGGCAATCGCCTGGGTGATGCGAAGCGCGATCGGCGAGCGACTCTCGGTTTCCGACAACGTCCGGGTGAACCGCAGCCACTCCTCGCGGTAATCATATTTGTAACGGTACAAATGCTTCGCGATCGTCACCCGAAGGAACGCCCGGGACGACCCCGACGCCATGACCAGCAGCAGGGTGATCACCGCACCGAACAGGAAGACCGCCTGCACCACCGGTCCCCAGGTGCCGCCGAGGCGGGTGATGTAATAGGCAGCGATGGCCATGATCGTGAGGTAGCCGCCGATCGCCGCCATTGCCGTGGTATAAAACGCCGTCTTGTGCGAGACCTGCAGCTGTTCGTCCCACATGCCGCGACGGATGGTGGCCAAGAACAGTAAAGGAACGACCAGGGCGTAAACGGACCCTCGGGCCGTGATCAGAGGCTTGTTCAGGGCGGTGAACAGCAGACCATCGGCGTACAGCACCAGATCGTAGGTCAGGACGCTGCCGAGGCCGATGCACAGGAACTTGAGGCTCCACCAGTCCTGGGCGGCGGTATTGCGCACCAGGTTTTCCAGCAGGATGGCGCTGGCGATGATGGTGAGAAGGCGCAGGCCGATGAAGGCTCCGTGCCAGGTACCGGCGATGCCGGTGGCGTACAGCGCCACCACGACCACCGTCGCCAGAAAGAACAGCGCCGCAATAGCCAGCAGGATCGCGCGACGCCGACGATCGAAAGCATCGGACACCGTCCACAACAGGGCCCCCAGGAACGCAAGCCAGGCGAAGCCGCTGGCCGCTTCCAGCACGAACGCGAGGACGCGTGGCTCGCCCCAGAGCCAGGTGTGATAGGACACCGTCCCGAGCCATCCGGCGGTAAGTAGGGATGCGACCGCAAAGAAGAAGGGCGAGAGCTTTCGTTTCGCCCGCACCATCAGCATCAGCCCGAGTGCGGCAAAGGTCACGGCGCCAAGTCCGTACAAGACCGCCTGAAGGCTGAAGCCGTTACCCGCGGCAACCATCAAGTCAGCCAGGTCGGCGGCCGCCCCCGGCGGCTCGACCGCGCGGAGCTTCTCCGGGTCATAGATCAGCATGCGACGTCCCCCAGGCTTGGTATCGGTCCCGGTCCTCCAGGGGCCTCGATGTCAATGCCAAGTCGCCACGACGATAGCGAATCATCAGGTGCAGCCAAACGGTCGTCATGCTTCAAGTGGTCTGCCTTGAGCTTTCTCGTGGAAATCACTGGGCATGCTCCCGGACAAGCCTGCGACGGTACTGGTCGTCGGGCCGTTCCCCCTCGTTCCGTTGCAGGGCCCAAAGCATCCCGCCGGCCATCAACACCAGCAGCGGGTCGGTCAGTTCAGCGGTTCGACCATCGATCCAGCGCTGCGCCACTTCCACGGCACCGATCATGACGACCGCCAGCAGCAAACCCGCGGCGCGCCCGATGCGAACCTGCCAAAGCAGCAGGACCAGGCTTCCATAGAAGAACACCTTCTGGCAGGCGACCTGGGCATTGACGTACATCGAGCCGCCGAGAAACCCCTGGAACGGCAGCCAGTGGAACGGCTGCGGCGGGTCGCGGAACGTGAACGGCGCCAGCCCGGCCGCGATGACGAAGGCCGACAGCAGCAACACCACCAACACGGCGGGCTCGCGAAGCCGGCTGATGGCGAGCCACCACAGCAGCATGGCGATACCGGCCCCGAGCACATTGTTGGCACTGACGACGTTGCTCACCATCAGCACTTCCAGGGCAATGGTCCCGATGATCAGCAGCACCAGGAAGCGATCGAGGGCGAGACCCGGACCCGCCAACCGGAGCAATTGCGCAACCACCAGCCAGGCACAGGCGCTACGGGCAACTGCCAGCCAAGTGATTTCGGGGGCCAGCAGCAGCGGCTTGAGGCTGTCCCTGATGTTCTGGAAGCTGAGCGACGGGACGAACGGGATCAGCCGGTAGGACAGCCACGCACCGATCAGGAGCAGGGGGGCGAGATGGAGCCGGTGCCCGGCGATGGCGACCCGGCGCACGGTGTCGCGCAGCAGCACCGCCGCGAAGACGCCGCCGGCCGTGCCTGCGAGGTTCCAAGCCACGTCCTGAAGGTTCGGCACCCTCGCCGGAATAAAGAGTTGCACCACCTGCAAGACGACCGCGAGAACCAGGGCGACGCCGAAGACCACCATGATCCAGAGCCAACGTCGGTGACCAGATCCGCCGGCCAGGGCACCGAAGAACCCGATCGGGGCGAACAGCAGGACGTTGGCAACGGCATTCCCCCGGCTGAAATAGCTCCACGATCCGGCAACCAGTTCGATGAGGGCGGCGCTGTCCAGCGGTCGCGGCTGAAAGTCGAACGGATACACCGAACCGTACGTGGCCACGGCCATGGCGCCGATCCAGAGTGCTGCGGCAGGTCGATGGGTCGGTCTGCTGGTCATATTCGGTTCGCTGTGTCGGCGCGGGCCCCCGTGCGGCTCCACACCAGGCCTTGGCTGCCACGTCGGCGCCTGGTTCGGTGTCGTGCCGTTGGCCGGTCAGGTCGGTTCGTAGGCCGTCGCCTGCTGACTGCGCTTCCTCTCCCATGCCAGTGCCGTCCGGGCGATCACGTCAAGATCATCATATTGCGGCCGCCAGGGAAACATCCGACGGATGGCGGCCGGATCGCATACCAGGCGGGCAGGATCGCCCGGGCGGCGCGGGGCGATGTGGATGTCGAACCGGCGGCCGGCCAGCCTCTGGACCACGTCCAGGACCTCCTTCACCGAGTAGCCCCGGCCGTAACCGCAGTTGAGGACGAGATTGCTGCCGCCGGACTCCAGGTGATTCAAGGCGCAGACGTGCGCCGCTGCGAGATCGGACACGTGGATGTAATCGCGGATGCAGGTGCCGTCCGGTGTCGGGTAGTCGTCCCCAAAGACCTCGATGAACGGCCGAATGCCAACGGCCGCTTCGCAGGCCACCTTGATCAGGTGGGTGGCCCGGGGTGTCGACTGCCCGGTGCGTCCCGCCGGATCGGCGCCGGCGACGTTGAAATAGCGAAGCGCGACGAACGCCAGGCCGTGGGCGGCGGCAACGTCCCTCAGCATCCATTCGGTCATCAGCTTGGATCGGCCGTAGGGATTGGTTGGCATGGTCGGAGCGTTCTCGCCGACCGGAATGGCCTCGGGTTCGCCGTAGACGGCGGCGGTGGAGGAGAACACGAACGTGCGCACGCCGGATGCGATGCACACCTCGAGCAGGTTGCGGCTGGCAACCGTGTTGTTGCGGTAATAGCCGAGGGGGTCGGCGACCGAGTCCGGAACGACGATGCTGCCGGCGAAGTGGATGACATGCGCGACGCCGTAAGCGCGGATGACGCTGCCGACGGCCTCCATATCCGCCACATCGGCAACGATGATCGGGACCTCGGCGGGGACATTGTCCCGCACGCCGGTGGACAGGTCGTCGATGACCACCACCCGATGGCCGGCTTCGCGGAATGCCAGAATGGCGTGGCTGCCGATGTAGCCCGCCCCGCCGGTGATCAGGATCGCGTCGTCAGTGCCCATTTGTTCATCCTCTGCTCGCCCGGGGCAACCGTCCGCTGCCGGGAACGGTTGTGACGCCGGAACCCGCAGGCTGGCGCCAGCCTACACCTAAGCTTAACCCGCATGATATATTCGGCTATGTTAACGTCGCTCGCACGAGGTCAGAATTCTGAGCGCCAGCTTTTCTCTCCGGCTCGTGGCGGTGCAACGAGGCGGGCCGGTCCGCCGGAGAGGGTGGACGAACTGGCGCCACGATCACTATGAGCCCATCGTCCCAACCAGGGTGGCAATGCCGTGTATCTCGAGTACTACTCGTTCACCGACTTTCCATTCCAGCTGACTCCCGATCACGGATTCTTCTTTGACAGCCGGCCGCACCGGAAGGCCATGGCCTATCTCACCTATGGCCTCAGCAAGAACGAAGGATTCATCGTCATCACCGGGGAAATCGGTTCCGGCAAGACCACCTTGATCAACTACCTCGTCTCGACGATCGCATCACAGAACACCACCGTTGCCCATCTCGTCAATACGCGGATCCAGGCGGACGACCTGCTGCGCAAGGTCGCCTTCGCCTTCGGCATTGACGCGGAGACCGCCAGCAAGGCGTTCGTCCTCGACGCGATCGAGCGCTTTCTCGTGGCCAATCACAAAGCGGGCCGACGCACCCTGCTGATGGTGGACGAGGCGCAGCATCTGACGCCCGGCCTTCTCGAGGAGCTCAGAATGCTCTCCAACATTCAGTTGGGCGGGCGGCCGTTGCTGCAGACCTGTCTTTCGGGACAACCCGAGTTTCGGAGAACGCTGAGCCTGCCGCGCCTTGAGCAGTTCCGGCAGCGGGTGGTGGCCTCGTACCACCTCGGGCCGATGGAAGCTGCCGACACCCGCGCCTACATCGAGCACCGGCTGCGCCATGTCGGATGGGCCGGAGTTCCGGGGTTCGCCGATGACCTGTTCGATGTGATCTTCGAGTTGACCGGTGGCGTGCCGCGCAAGATCAACTTCCTGTGCGACCGGCTGCTACTCTACGGGTACCTTGAGGAGCGGGCCGAGTTCGCAGCCGAAGACGTCCGGTCCATCGTTGCCGAGATGGAGGAGGAAGCGGCGACCTTTCTGCCGCCGGAGCCGGAAGCCCCATCGGCTGCGTCACCTTCGGAATCGGCACGGCCACGCCAGTCAATTTCGCAGCGGGAGCTGGACCTGGTGGCGCAACACCTCGCCTTCGTCGAACAGCTTCTGGCCGCGACCGTTGCCGCCCGGATTGCGGAGGACGGCGCCACCGGCACGGGGGGCGCCGGCGACGACGCGGTGACCGGCGACGACGACGGCCGCGTCCGGAACCTGATGGATCACGTGGCCCAGCTCAGGAAGCGGCTTGGATAAGCATCATCGGCCGCTTCGGTCCAGCGCGGGTGGGGCCGCGCCCGGCAGACGGGCGACCGCAGGCTGGAACGAAGATGTCACTCGCTACCGGACGCCTTGCGGCCACAAGACGACCCTGACCGTTTGGAAAATGATCACGATGTCCCGGATGACGCTGTAATATTTAATATAGTACAGGTCGAAGGCCAGCTTCTCCTTTGCATCCTCCACTGACGCGCCATAGCTGTAATTCAGCTGCGCCCAGCCGGTAATACCGGGCTTGACCTCGTGGCGCTCATTGTAATAGGGAATCTGCTGCGAGAGCTGCTCGACGAAGAACCCACGCTCCGGCCGCGGCCCGACGAAGCTCATATCTCCCTTGAGTACGTTGAAGAGTTGTGGCAGTTCGTCGATTCGCGTCTTGCGGATGAGTTGGCCGACCGTGGTGACCCGCTGGTCATTCACCCGCGCCCACTGGGGCGTGCCATCGTGTTCCGCGTCCGATTGCATACTGCGGAACTTGAAAAGAAGGAACGCCTTGCCCTTCAGACCGATGCGTTCCTGCTTGTAGAAGATCGGCCCGCCGCCCTCGATCTTCACCGCGATGATGGTGGAGATGAGCAGGGGCAGCGCCAGCAGGATCAGAACGACGCTGGCGAGGATGTCGAAGCCGCGCTTGATCGCCTCCTGCAACCCGCGGCTGCGGAAGCCCTCCGAATACAGGAACCAATCCGGCTGGAGGGAATCGGGGTCGACCCTCCCGGTCTCCTTCTCGAGGAACATCTGGTAGGTGCGGATACGCGTGCCCGACAACCGGCACTCGACCAAGGCCTGCATCGGCAGGGTTCCCCGACGATCGGTCGGGGCGATGACGATTTCATCGACCTCGTTGGCCTCGACATAACGGGTGAGCGAGTTGATGTTGGCGACCACCCGGGAGGGGGAGACGAGACACGTTTCGCCGGCCAGCCGCAGAAATCCGACGCAGATGAAGCTGTGTTGCCCCTTGCGCTGCTCCAGCGCCTCGATCCGCGCCGCACGCTCCCCGACGCCCATCACCAGGATCCGCCGGATGAACAGCCGCCCCTGGAGGCCGTGGTCCAGCAGGTATCGCGTTGTGAGCACGGCAATCAGGGCCGCGGGCACGCTGACCGCCGCCGCGCTTCGCCACATCTGCACCCCGGGGACCAGATAATAGATCACCGACAGGACCAGGAATCCGCAGGCATAAGCCGCAATGGCCCGAGCGAAGACTTCCTTGAGTTCGGAGCAGCACTGCCACTGGTAAAGTCCCATCGCAAACCGTGCCAGCAAGAACACGAGGGCGAAAATGCCGGCTTGCAGAAGCAACTCATCCCGCCGCAGTGAAAAGAAATAGTGAGAGCCATAAATCAGGTACATGGCCCCCGCGGCAGCAATGAAGTCTGTCGCAAATTCCAATGCCGCAACTATCTTCATCCGCGGCAGCAACTGATGCCGGAACAAAGTTCTCACGGATTGATTCTCCTTAAAAAAGCGATTTCTCCGATTTGGATACTCGTGCTTGTTTTGTCATGGCCATCGGAGAGCCCCTGATCGCGTGTTCGCATGGCTCGTCAGTCAGGCGCGGCGCTCGCTCAGGCGAGAGGATTGCCCCCGCCTCTGGTTGCAATCATCGGCTTGGCACAGCGGGGTCCTGGACTCGTTAGCACTGAAGACGTGTGCAATCCCTTAACGCGGCCTTGCGTCGGCCTTCACGCGATCGGCGTGGTGTTCAAGCGTCGGCGAGTCCGCGAGTGGGCATGAACGCCCCCGCCAACCAGCTGATGCCCGTCGATGACCGTGATGACCTCATGGGAAGCGGGGCGTCGACGGTTGTGATGGCACAATGCCTCTAGAATCCTGCTTTGAGATATGAGTCCAGAACAAGGAACAAACCGAAATAGCCAGCTGCGGATAAAGTCAACAGGCAACTCACTGCTGCCACACCGCGCCACGAGCGCGGACGCTTGGTGCCACCACTCGTTTCACGTTGTTTCGGAGATTGAGTAAAGGGCTGGCCGGCTACAACCAAAGAGGAGGATCGCTTATCCATGAGAGTTTCCCCAACAGAGCGTTGAAGAGGTTTACTTTCAGAAATGCAAAGCCAAGCGCGCACCCTTGTAGCGCGTGACTAATTATCATGAGGATCAACACTTTTAGCACACAGTGTTGACCGCAGAAACCCCCAAAGGGGGAGTAACGCGGCGCCTTTTTCGTGCGGAGGTGGTCGGCAGGATCAGGGACGCCCGGCACGCGCTGTGACACGCGCTGCGTGTGCCGGGCTACTCGGCGGCCTCGCGACCGATCTCCTGGTGAGGCAGGTCTCCGATCGGACCGAGGGCCTCGGCGTCGCGCTCGAACAAGGGGGCGCTCTGCATGTAGAGGGCCAGCAGTCGAGCCAGGGATTCAAGCGAGTCCAGATGCGTGCGTTCGTACCCATGGGACGAGTCAAGGGCGAAGCACAACAGGGCGGTCCGGATATCGTTGCCGGCCTCCAGGGCGGCGGCGGCATCGCTGCGGTAGAAGCGGAACACGTCGCGGCGATAGGTCACCGAGAAGGTCTCGCAAAGGTTGATGAGGCTGCGCGTCAGGTGCCAGTCGAACGGGCCGCTGGAATCCTTCATGGCGATGGTGACGCCGTATTCGGAGGTATTCTGGCCCGGCGCGATGGTGCCATTGTCGATGGACACCATCTCCGCCACGTCGCCGTGCAGGACGTGGGAAGCGCCCACCCCCACTTCCTCCGAAATCGTGAACAGCAGGTGACAGTCCAGCGGCAGGGAAATCCGGTGTCGCTGCGCCGCTTCCGCTGCGGCCAGCATCGCCGCCACGCCGGCCTTGTCGTCGAGGTGGCGGGAGTTGACGAAGCCATTGTCGAGAAATTCGGTGCCGGTATCGATGGCGATGGTGTCACCGATGTTGATGCCGAGCGCCATGGCATCTTCCGCCCGGTGCACCCGCTCGTCGAGGCGCACCTCGAGGTTGGTCCAGTCCACCGGTTGGGTATCGATCTCCTCGTTATAGGTATGGCCGGACGCCTTCAGCGGCAGGATGGTACCGCGGAACACCCGGTTGCCGTCGGAGAACACGGTGACCCGGGCCCCCTCGGCGAACCGCGCCGACCAGGTACCGATGGGCACGACTTCCAGCCGTCCGTTGGGGCGGAAGTTCTTGACCATGGCGCCGAGGGTATCGAGGTGGGAGACGATCGCGCGGTCGGGGCTGGCGCGGCTGCCGACCAGATCGGCGCGGATGGCACCCCGCCGGGTCAACTCGAACGGGATGCCGAGTTCATCCAGCTTCTGACAGACCAGGGCGACCGCGGCGTCGGTCATCCCGGACGGGCTCGGCGTCGCCAGCAGTTCCCGCAGTGTCGCGACCAGGTAGTCGCGGTTGATCGAAAGGTCACGCATGCGCGTCGGTGTCGAGCGTTCCTGCGGCGGCACGGGTGTTGGGGAACAGCAGATCGACGAACCGTTCCGCCGTCGGCTGCGGCTCGTGGTTGGCCAAGCCCGGCCGCTCGTTGGCCTCGATGATCACGTAGTCCGGCCCGGACACGTCCGCCACCAGGAAGTCGAAGCCCACCACCGGGATGTTCAGCACCTGGGCTCCCTTGATCGCCGCCTCGGCCAAGGTGGCATGCAGTCGCGGCGTCACGTCGTGGATGGTGCCGCCGGTGTGAAGATTGGCGGTCTTGCGGACCACCAGGGTTTGGCCATCCGGCAGGACCGACTCCATGGCGTAGCCGGCATCGCGGATGCAACGTTCGGTCTCCGCATCCGTCGGGATCCGGCTTTCGCCGCCGGTGGCGGCTTCGCGCCGGCGGCTCTGCTTGTCGATCAACCGGGCCACGGTGTGGCGCCCGTCACCCTTGATCCGGGCCGGGCGGCGGACGGCAGCGGCGACGACCGCCCCGTCGATGACGATGATGCGAAGGTCGGCTCCGCTGCAGAACTCCTCGACGATCACCTGCTCGCACACCGCCCGCGCCTCGGTGATGGCAGCTTCCACCTCGGCGGCCGAGCGCAGGTCGACAAACACCCCGCGCCCCTGCTCACCCCGGGCCGGCTTGACCACCACCCGGCCATGCCGGGTCAGGAACGCCTGCACCTCCTCGGGCTTGTCGGCCGGGATCTGGTGTGGAACCCGAAGCCCGGCGCGGGCCAGCAGCCGCCGCGTCAGCGCCTTGTCGTCGCACCGGCTCATGGCCACCGCGGTGGTCAGGTCACTGAGCGATTCCCGGCAGGCAATGGCGCGCCCACCCAGGGTCAGCGTGAACAGGCCGGCTTCGGCGTCCTCGATCTCCGCATCGATGCCGCGCCGCCGCGCTTCGTCAATGATGATGCGGGCGTAAATATTGAGGTTGGTATCCAGGGCAGGGCCGACGAACAGCTTCTCATTGATCGGGTTCTTCTTCTTGAGGCAGTAGACCGGCACCTGTTCGAACCCGAGCTTCCGGTACAGCGCGATCGCCTGGTCGTTGTCGTGCATCACCGACAGGTCCATGAAGGCCCGGCCGCGCCCTCGGAAATGTTCGGCCAGGCTCAGCACCAGCGCTTCGCCAACGCCGGGCTTGCGGCTTTGCGGATCGACCGCCAGTGACCACAGGCTGGAGCCGTTGTCCGGATCCTTGAACGCCGCCACGTGATCCACCCCCATCACCACCCCGGCGATCTCCCCGTCATCGACATCGACGGCAACCAGCACGTCGACCGCGTCCAGTTCCGCCACCCGGGCGCAGAAGCCGCGGGCCGGCGGTACCATCTGGCGGGTGCGATAGATGCGATGGACGCCCCGCTGGTCGGCGCCCGTGGCCATGCGGACGATGACGCCCGCGAGATCCGCCGGACCGGCAGGGGTCGCCTTCAGGTCCAGCCTGAACGTGTGGGACGGGTCCAGGAACAGCGTCTGCGGCGCAAACGACAGCACCACGTGGGGTTCCCGCACATACATGGCAACGTCCCGGCAGCCTTCCGTCTCCCCCTTCAGCTCGTCCGCAAGGCGCCGGGGGTCGGCAAACGTCTGGCCGAACAGCAGGCGACCCCAGCCGCAGTCCACCACCACGTCTTGATCCATCTCGGCGGTGACGACACTGTCGGGAGGCGCGCCCCAGTGCTTGAGGGACGCCATGCGCGTGTAGTCCGCGGGAGCAGGCTCCCGGTCGGCCGAACGGCTCATGCTCAGGGCCTCATTGGTGGTCACAGTCCGTGGCTCTGCAGCCACATCTCAAGAAGCGCGACCTGCCACAGCTTGGAGCCGCGCAGCGGCGTGATCTGACCCTCCGGGTCGGCGAACAGCGTCTCCAGGGCATCGCGCCGGAACAGGCCGCGCGCCGCTGCCCGTTCGCCGGTCAGGACATCCCGCACCAGGTCGAGATAGGGTCCCTGGATGTACTTGAGGGCCGGCACCGGGAAGTAGCCTTTGGGTCGGTCGATCACCTCGGACGGAATGATCTCCCGGGCGACGTCCTTGAGAATGCCCTTGCCGCCGTCGCGCACCTTGTGCTCCGGGGGGACGCGGGCCGCGAGTTCCACCAACTCGTGATCGAGGAACGGCACCCGTGCCTCCAGCCCGAACGCCATGGTCATGTTGTCGACCCGCTTGACCGGGTCCTCCACCAGCATGACCGTGCTGTCGAGGCGAAGCGCCTTGTCGACGGCTCGGTCGGCGCCCGGCCGGCCGAAGTGGTCGACCACGAAGGCGAGGCTGGGATTGCCGTCGACATATCCCGCTTCGACGGTCCGCGTGAACTCATCCTGGTCGCGGTCGAAGAACACCCGGGCGTAATCCGCCACCGGGTCGTTGCTGTCCATCAGCGGCGGATACCAGTGGTAGCCGGCAAAGATCTCGTCCGCGCCCTGGCCGCTCTGCACCACCTTGACGTGGCGCGCCACCTCCTGCGACAGCAGGAAGAACCCGACATTGTCGTAGCTCACCATCGGCTCCGACATGGCGTGGATGGTCCGGGGCAGAGTGTCCAGCAGCCGTTCCGACGGCACGAAAATCTGATGATGGTCGGTGCCGTAGTGGCGGGCGATCAGGTCGGAATAGTGGAATTCGTCACCGCTCTCCCCGCCCGCCGCTTCGAAGCCGATGGAGAAGGTCTGAAGGCCGTGCTGGCCGGCCTCCGCCAGCAGTCCGACGATCAGGCTGGAGTCGAGCCCGCCCGACAACAGCACCCCGACCGGCACGTCGGCCACCAACCGGCGCTCCACCGCCTTGTGCAGCGCCGCCCGCACCTGTTCCCGCCATGCCGAGGCCGACGTCTCGGCATCGTCGGCACGGCGATCGAACGAAAGTGTCCAGTAGACGTGATCGTGGCGCCGCCCGTCGGCCTCGAACACCGCAAGGGTCGCCGGCGGCAGCTTCCGGATGCCGCGAAGAAGGGTGAGCGGAGCCGGGACGACGGCGTGGAAGGTCATGTAATGGTGCAGACCCACGTGATCGATGGCGGTGTCCACGTCGCCCCCGGCCAGCAGCGCCGGCAGGGTGGATGCGAACCGCAGGCGATGCCGGGCGTGGTCCTCCACCAGGTAGAGCGGCTTGATGCCGAGGCGGTCACGCCCCAGCACCAGCCGTCCGCTGTCCCGCTCCAGGATGGCAAAGGCGAACATGCCGTGGAAGCGCTTGGGCGCCTCCAGGCCCCAGGCATGATAGGCCTTGAGGATCACCTCGGTATCGCCATGGGAGAAGAACCGGTAGCCCTTGCCCTCCAGCTCCTGGCGCAAGTCCTTGTAGTTGTAGATGCAACCGTTGAAGACGATGCTGAGCCCCAGTTCAGGGTCGGTCATCGGCTGTTGGGCACGGTCGCTCAAGTCGATGATCTTCAGCCGGCGGTGGCCGAGGCAGGCGCGCCCCTGGAGCAACAGGCCGTGACCGTCCGGCCCGCGGGGCGCCATCGGAGCGGTCATCGCCTCGACCGCCTGGGCCGACGCGAAGCTGCCGTCGAACGTGATCTCGCCGCTGATTCCGCACATGAGTGCTGCTGGCTCCGTGATCGCCACGGCGATGAGACGGCGAGGCGCGCGCGCCTCGGGACAGGGGCCGATCGCCCCGCCAGGAACGAAACGAGGGGGGCGGTCCGCCCCGACGACGTCTGCCGTTTTAGACCAATGGCCGGCAAAGGGCAAATGCTGCGGGTGCGGTTTTCCCGGTCTTCGACGTTTCAAGCGGATTGAAAGCGATCACCGAGGCGGATGGCGATCTGGCGCATCGTGGTCGCCAAGGCTGTGGAGTTGCGGGAGCCGCGGGCGCGCGGCGGCCGGATCCGGAAAAGCTGCGCAAGCGCCTGCGCGATATCCTGGGTCAAGCCCGCGCCGCCGGCAGATGGATCGCCGCCATCACCCGCCAACTTGGTTGTCGCTGATCAGCCATTCATTTTCCCCGAACGACTGAGGGTTCTGTGCAGTTCCGCTCAACCTGGTGCGCCTTTCCTCAGCGCCATCGCACAGCGGGACCGCACAGAACCCTCAGTCATTCAACCGCACCCCCCGGACAAGCCCTGTCAACCAATTGGCTTGACAGGGGAATTTGCAGCAATGCCGGGGTTCCGACGGGCGCCGATAGAGACCCCGCCCCAGGCCCGGTTTCCTTTACATGCCAATGGCGTGGCTCGCTCCCGGGTAAGGTCCGAATTCAAAGCCCACCACATCGCGACGCTTCGTTTTCGCCCACGGACGTCACCGGGATCCTCCTGCTGCAGATCCGTAACCCGCGATATGCCATCGGCGGCCCTTGCGCGCGGCGCCGGGAGATGCAGAATATCAGGGCATGCGATGCGCTTGACAGATGAATCCGAGATGTTCGCCGAGCCGATCCTGCGTTACGACCAGCCCCTCTACCGGCCGCCGAGCGAAGG
>REES01000091.1 GCA_007694935.1 Rhodospirillales bacterium | reverse complement strand
AGGCCGACCACAACGTCGCCCTCGGCTTCTTCGGCGGCTTCACCACCGAGAAGGAGAAGCGGGAGTTTCGCGGCCAGGTGAACCTGAAATACACCGGCACCATACCGCTGGTGGAGGGCATCCGGCTGCTCGCCCTCCGCGAGGGGGTGGAGGACACCTCGACCCTGGACCGTATCCGCGCCCTGCACGAGGCCGGTGTCTTGACCTTGGCTGAGCACGAGGACCTGTCCAGCGCCTTCCATCTCATCACCGACATCCTGCTGCGCAAGCAGATTGCCGACTACAAGGCGGGGCGGCGGGTCAACTACTACGTCGCGCCCAAGGCACTGGCCCGGCGCGACCGGGTGATGCTGCTGGATTCGCTGAAGGCCATCGACAGCCTGCGCAAGCGCGTGCGCCTGGAGTTCACCGCCGACGTTTTCTGATCCGGGGCCGCCCGAGGCGGGCCCGTCTTGGGTCCGGGCCCCAAGCCAACGCGATCAGGAGTGCGCGAACGGCACGGTGAAGTAGAAGGTGGCTCCGTGGCCCGGCCGGCTCCGCACCCAGATGCGCCCGCCCAGATGCTCGACGATGCCCCGGCAGATGGCCAGGCCAAGCCCTGATCCCATGGGGTTGCCGGTATTGCCGCCACGGACCTGATGGAACTTCTCGAAAATCAGTTGCTGCTGGTCTTCGGGAATGCCGGGGCCGTTGTCGGCGATGCTGACGGTCAAGAACCGGTTGCCGGGCGCCAGATCCACCACCACCCTGCCCTTGCCTTCGGGGCAGAACTTTTCGGCGTTGGACAGAAGGTTGATCGCGAGCTGGATCAGCTGGTCGCGGTCCCCCCGCACCGGCGGCAGATCGGCGGGCAGATTCACCTCCAGGCCGATTCCCTTCTCGTCGAACAGTTGCTTGAGGGCCGTGACCGCGTGGTTGATCACGTCGCGCACGTCCACGTCACTCATCTGCCAGTCCATGCGGCCGGTCTCGATCTTGGTCAGGTCGAGAACCTGATTGATCAGCCGGGTCAGCCGCTCGCTTTCGCGGATGACGATGGACAGGAAATGCTGACGCTCGGCCACGTCCAGATCCGGTGTGTCATGCAGGATCTCGGAGAACGAACGGATCGAGGTCAAAGGGGTTCGCAATTCGTGGGTGACGGTCGAGAGAAAGTCATCCTTGAGGTGGTCGAGTTCCGTGAGCCGCTTGTTCGCAGCCTTCAATTCCGAGGTCGCCAGTTCCAGTTCCCACGATTTCTGCTCGAGCTGCCGGCTGTATTTCAGCACCTGCGAGGTCTCGTCAAGGATCTGCATGATCGCATCGACGCTGACCCCCTCGCCCTTGACGGTCGAGCCGATCATCACCCGCGCCGATGCCGCGCCGATCGCGCCCGCCAAGCGGCGCTCCACGAACTGCACCAGGTCTCCATCCGCGTTGGCATTGAGGTCGAGTGCCCGGCCGCGAAGCCGGGCATATTCCGCGAACGCCTCTTCCGTGTGCTCCCGGCCGAGGAAGCGCTCGGCCACGTCGCGCAGGTCGGTGGCGGAGACGGTACCGTACATGGTGGCGGTATCCGCGCCGCCCTGCCGGAACACATCGACGAACAGCGTTGCCTGCAGTCGCTCAATGGTCGACTGGCGGTCCAGGAGCGAGACGCCGACATAGAGACCGACGTTGGCCAACAGGCTCCAGAACAGCGAATGGGAAATGCTGTTGAGACCCTCCAGACCGAACAGCGCATAGGGCTTCAGCAACTCGATCCCGAACGGGCCGAACTCAATGAATCCTTCCGGGAGGTAGCCGGAACGGGCAAACGACGGCAGCAGAAGGGTGTAGGTCCAGATCAGAAAGCCCGCCGATATTCCGGCCAGCGCACCCCGCCGCGAGGCTGTTTTCCAGTACATGCCGATGATGAGTGCCGGCGCCCACTGGGCGGCTGCCGCGAACGAGACCAGACCGATCGCGACCAGGGCATAGGCTTCCCCGATCAACAGGAAATAGAGATAGCCCAGCAGCAGGATCAGGCCGATGGCGCCGCGGCGGATGTTGAGCAGCAGGCCGGAGAGGTCGCGGCGCTCGGAGAGGTGCAGCCAGGCGAACCGCAGCAGCCCCGGCATAACCAGATCGTTGCAAATCATCGTGCTGATCGCGACGGTGGCGACAATGACCATGCCGGTCGCCGCCGACAAGCCGCCGATGAAGGCGAACAGGGCGAGCCCGGGGTACTGCTCCGCCATCGGCAGGGCGAGCACGAAGGTATCGGCGTCGACGCTGCCGTCCGGGAACCGCAGCAGGCCGCCGAACGCGATCGGCAGCACGAAGATATTGATGAGCAGGAGATACAGCGGCAGCAGCCACATCGCTTTGATCAGGTGCCGCTCGTGCACGTTCTCGACCACGATGACCTGGAACTGCCGGGTGAGGCAGATGATCGCCGTCATCGACAGGAAGGTCAGGGCGAGCCAGTCGGCATCCAGCGCGGCAGTGGTCATCAGCTCCCGCATTTCCGGCACCTCCGCGGCCCGGGAAAACAGGTCGCCGAAGCCATCAAACATGCCGTAGGTGACGAACAGCCCCACCGACAGGAAGGCGATCAGCTTGACCACCGATTCAAAGGCGATGGCGGCGACCATGCCCTCGTGGTGTTCGGTCGCGTCGATGTGGCGGGTGCCGAACAGGATGGCAAACGCCGCCATCAGGATCGCCACCCAAAGTGCCGTGTCGCCGATCACCGCGAAGCCGCTGGGCCCCTCCGCCGTCACGTGCGGGTAGTGGAGCAGGACGTTGAAGCTGGTGGAAACCGCCTTGAGTTGAAGGGCGATATACGGAACCATCCCGATCACCGCCATGATCGTCACCAGCCCGCCCAGCAGATGGCTCTTGCCGTAGCGGGAGGAGATGAAGTCGGCGATGGTGGTGATGCGATGCACCTTGCTGATGCGGATCATCTTGAGCAGGACGATCCAGCCCAGAACGAACATCAGGGTCGGGCCGATGTAGACCGGCAGGAAGCCCAGGCCGGTCGACGCGGCGCGCCCGACGC
The DNA here is from genome assembly GCA_007694935.1 of Rhodospirillales bacterium. Classification (GTDB taxonomy): domain Bacteria; phylum Pseudomonadota; class Alphaproteobacteria; order Rhodospirillales; family Defluviicoccaceae; genus REEP01. Next base: position 5,563 of record REES01000091.1, on the reverse strand, counting down.
TGCCGTAGAACGTCCAGGCCGTGGCATAGACGCCAATGGAGAGGGCGTAGATGTACGGGTTGGCGATGACGGAGCGGCCGGCATCGGCGCGTCGGTCGGCCCAATAGGCGATCGCGAACAGCAGGCTCAGGTAGGCGAGGGAGGTGGCAACCAGAAACCAGCCGGCGATCATCGGGCGACCTTACGCATTCTCCGGCGGCCCGGCTTCCGGCGGCCCGGCCTCCGGCGGCTCATCGCCGTCCGGACGGAGGCGTTCGACCACGAGAGCCAGGATCAGGATGACCAAAGCCCAGGCCAAGAAAACGTATGCGAACAGCAGCGGAATGCCGAACACCGTGACATCGGCGCCGCGGTCAAAGATGCGCATGACCAGGGGGCTGAACAGGAGGAGGCCCAGCAGGAACAACGCGATGCTGCGTTCTTCGATATCACCGGGTCTCTTCATGCAACTGCCTCTGCGTTATCGGCACGTGCCCGGCTAGAACGCCGCCTGACGGGCACGCACCTCGACGATGCTGTTGGCGGCCGCCACCGCCTGATTCAGCGTGGTGATGCCCCGCGCCTCCAGCACATCCAGCATCTTGAGGAACACCCCGGCGGTCACCAGGGCATCGCCCAGCGCGGTGTGGCGGCCGCGCACCTCGATGCCGAAGCGCTCGGCCACGAAGTCGAGACTATGCTTCTGGGTGTAGTCATGCAGGAAAACCGACAGCAACAGCGTATCCAGAACCGGCGTGTCGAAGCGGACCCCGGCTTCCTCTTCCTTGATCTTGAGAAACTTGAGATCGAACGCGGCGTTGTGCGCCACCAGAACCGAGTCGTCGACGAACTGGCGGAATTGCGGCAGCACCACATGGATCGGCGGCTTGTCCTTGACCATGTCGTCGGTGATGCCGTGGAACCGCACCGAGTCCCGTGGGATCACCCGTCCCGGGTCGACCAGTCGCTCGAAGCTCTCGCCGGTCAGAATGCGACCGTTGACCACCCGAACGCCGGCGATGGAGATGATCTCGTCGCCGCCGGACGGCTGCAGCCCGGTGGTCTCGGTGTCGAACACCACGTAGGTCAAAGACTTCAACGGGCGTTCGCCAATTTCGGCCAAGTCGGGTTGCTGGCGGAACAGGTCGAAATCGTAGAACTCCGGACGCGACGGCATGCGTCGCCGCTCCCGCTTCGCGCCCTGCTGCACCGCCGGCGGCAGGGGCAGGCGCAACTGCGCCCGGGTCTCCCGATGGGGCAGGCTCCAGACGTCGGTTTTGTGGTGCTCAAGCACGTCGCGGATGGACAGGCGTCCGAACGCGTCCTCGAGTTGCAGGTCGAGCCAGGTGTCCAGTTCGTGCGCCGGTATCGGCGCGCCTTTCCAGATGACGTCCAGGTAGATGTGCCGTTCGCCACCCACCGCCTCCAGGTCGAAGGTGGTCGCACCATAATGCTGGTTGACCTTGTGGATCAGCATATCCAGGACTTCGACCAGGGTGTAGCTGTCGCCGTGCAGCCAGTACGGGATGCCGGTCATTACCACTTCGAGCTGCCGTTCGTCCCGGAGCCGTCGCATCAGGTTGTTGAAGAGGTTGGCGGAGTAGATGTCGGTGGTCGGCCAGTGGCCGGTGATCACGTCGCGATAGTGGGCCGCCAGGGTCTCCAGCCGGGTGGTGAGGAAGTTGGCCTCGTTGATCACCACCTGCTTGAACGGCGCCTGCTCCTCAGCCGGCATGTCCGAATGCGCCACCAGGATCTCGGCGGCGGCCCGGAGGTTGCCGACCGGGCCGCGCAGCCCCTCGGTCGACTCCCGCAACAACCGGTCGCGCAAGCCGAGTGCCGCCAGCTCCTCGGTCTTGTCCTTGAACGAGAGAACATAGCCGGTCGGGTTGCCGTCCTTGTCCAGCATCAACCCCATCCGCCCTTCGAGGGTATGCCGCCCGTCGGTGGTGGCACAGATGAACGGCACGGTGAGGCCCTCGGGGTGTGCTTCCTGCCCGGCGAGACGGTTGGTCAGGCGGCCGAGCGCGTGCAGGATCGGCTGTCGGTTGCTGAAGCTGAAGAGCGAGCGATTGAGCCCCAGTTGTCCACCGACGTGCAGCAGGTCGAGGGCACGGTCATTGTAGAGCAAAATATGGTGGTTCAGATTGCAGACGATCACCCCTTCGTGCAGTTCTCTCAGGATCGTCTCCAACTGATGCTTCTGTTCTTCCACCCGGGTGGTCGCCTCGGTGATCGCCTCGTTGACCCGGGTGCGGGCCACCCCCAACTGGGCAACCAGTTCTTCAACCGCCGGCGGCAAACCGCCGAGCTGGTGGACGTCGTCAACCTCGATCCGGTGCTCGGGATTGGCGTAGAGAACCGTTTGAATGCCGCGCGTAAGGGAGCTCAGCGGCTGCGCCACCGCATGATCGAGATAGGCCCACAGCACCGCAATGATCGCCACCAGAAGGAACATGATGCCGCCGCCATAGACGATGACGATGTGCGAGAACTGCGCCATCTCTTCGGGCAGGTTGCGGTCGATCAGGATCGTGCCGGCGGCAACGGCGCCCAGCGCCGCCAGCGCCAGGGCGGCGAAGCAGGCAACCAGGAACAGACGCGGGCTCATCGGGGTCGCGACATCCGCATGGGAGCGAGGCGTCTCGGCCTCACCCCGCGCCGCTCAGGATGTGTTTCACCTTCTCGGTCAGGTCTCGCGTCGAGAATGGCTTGGTGACGTAATCGTTGGCACCGAGCGACAGACCCTTGTCGCGATCGACGTCCCGTCCCTTGGCGGTCAGCATGATGATATAGATCTCTCGCCAGTCTGGATTGGCGCGAATGGTCTGGCACACGTCATAGCCGTCGCGCTTGGGGATCATGACGTCCAGCAGGATGAGGTCAGGCGCCTTGTCTTCGACCTCGCGCAGCGCTTCCTCGCCGTCGCGGGCGACGCGCACCTCGAACCCCGCCTGCTTCATCAGGAACTGCAGCGACAAGACGATGTTCGGCTCGTCCTCGACGACCAGGATCGATTTCGCCATTCGGCCCTCCCAGCACGTGTTCTTGTTCGGGCGGCGCGGACCACGTTATGCCAGGGCCGAACCCGTATTGAACCCGCGAAGGGTGAACCAAACCACGCTTGACTTCAAGGCGTTTGGCGACAGAGCGGCCCTGCCGGAGCGGCTCGGCAAGCAGCGGTTTCCGGGGTGCCTCCTGCGGGGCCCTGCTGCTATATGGAGCCGGCCGGGCGGGTGCCACGGTCGACCCGCGCGCAGGTGTCGCGACAAGCGCTGTCGCAACCGCGACCGGCCGATCCACAAGAAGGGCGAGGCAACATGGCAAGCTATCAGTACGTGTACGTGATGAAGGGCGTGTCCAAGACCTATCCCGGTGGGCGGACCGTGCTGAGCGACATCACCCTCTCGTTCCTGCCGGGCGCCAAGATCGGTGTGCTGGGCGTCAACGGCTCCGGCAAGTCGACCCTTCTTCGCATCATGGCCGGTCTGGACCACGACTTCGTCGGTGAGGCATGGGCGGCCGACGGCGTGCGGGTGGGGTTCCTGCCACAGGAACCGCCACTCGATCCAAGCAAGGACGTTGGCGGCAACATCATGGAGGCACTCCGCGGCACCCGCGCCCTGCTGGACCGCTTCAACGCCGTCAGTGCCCGCTTCGCCGAGCCCATCGACGACGACGAAATGAACGCTCTGCTGGCCGAACAGGGGGAGCTCCAGGAGCAGATCGACGCCGTCAGCGGCTGGGAGATTGAGAGAACGGTGGAGGTTGCGATAAATGCGCTGCGCTGCCCCCCCGCCGATGCCGACGTGGCAACCCTCTCTGGCGGCGAGCGGAGGCGGGTGGCGCTGTGCCGGCTGCTGCTGGAGCACCCCGACATGCTGCTGCTGGACGAGCCGACCAACCATCTGGACGCGGAGTCGGTCGCCTGGCTGGAGCGCTTCCTCAAGGAATACGATGGAACGGTCATGGTGGTGACCCACGACCGCTACTTTCTCGATAACGTCACCGGCTGGATCCTGGAATTGGACCGGGGGCGCGGCATTCCCTACCAGGGCAACTACTCCGCCTGGCTGGAGCAGAAGCAGAAGCGGTTGGCCCAGGAAGAGAGGCAGGAAACCGCCCGCCAGCAGACCCTGGCCCACGAGCTGGAGTGGATCCGGCAGTCGCCGCGCGCCCGCCAGGCCAAGAGCCGCGCCCGCGTGGCAGCCTATGAGGCGTTGCTGGCGGAAGCCCGCGATCGTCCGGTGGGCACGGCTCAGATCACCATTCCGGCCGGTCCGCGCCTGGGGGACTTGGTGATCGAGGCGGAGCATCTGCAGAAGGGATACGGTGATCGCCTGCTCATCGACGACCTGAGCTTCCGGGTGCCGCCCGGTGCCATCGTCGGCATCATCGGTCCCAATGGCGCCGGCAAGACCACCCTGTTCCGCATGATCGTCGGCCAGGAGCGGCCGGACAGCGGCAGCTTGCGGATCGGCGAGAGCGTGGTGCTGGGCTATGTCGACCAGTCCCGCGATGCCCTCGATCCGGCGCACACGGTGTGGGAGGAGATCTCCGGCGGGCTGGACGAGGTGGAACTGGGCAAGCGCCGGATGCAGAGCCGGGCCTATGTCGCCCAGTTCGCGTTCAAGGGGGCGGACCAGCAGAAGCGCGTCGGCGATCTCTCCGGCGGCGAGCGCAACCGGGTGCACCTCGCCAAGATGCTGAAGTCGGGCGCCAACGTCATCCTGCTGGACGAGCCCACCAACGACCTGGATGTGGACACCCTCCGGGCACTCGAGGATGCGCTGCTGACGTTCCCCGGCTGCGCGCTGATCATCAGCCACGATCGCTGGTTTCTCGACCGCATCGCCACCCATATCCTCGCCTTCGAGGGGATGAGCCAAGCGGTCTGGTGCGAGGGCAACTACCAGGATTACGAGGTCGATCGGCACAAGCGGCTCGGCAGCGAAGCCGATCAGCCCCACCGCATCAAATACAAGCCGCTCACCCGCGGTTAGGTCGCGGCTTCGGTCGTGTTCGCGTCGGTGGGGCGGCGTGCCGGGATGGACATCGAGACGGATGCCATGCCGATCCCGCGGACTGCCGTCAGGTCGCACGGTAGATGCGCCGATCCCGGCTCTGTTGCCGTGCCGGACGGGTTCGCTTGCGGGACACCGCGCCGGAACCGACGCGGGACCGGGCGTGTTGTCCGGGTTGAAGAAGCAGCCCCACAGCAGTGCAGGAGGACAACGTGTACTTCGCCCGCGTCAAGACGCCCGGGATCGCCCATGTCGCTTATCTCATCGCCGACGGAGGACGCGCCGCGATTGTCGATCCGCGTCGTGACGTGGATGAATACCTTGACCTTCTGAGGGCCAATGGGCTCACCTTGACCTTTATCCTGGAGACCCATCGCCAGGAAGATTTCGAACTGGGCTCGGCTGCACTTCGGCTCGTGACCGGAGCGAGGATCGTGGGCGGAGAACATCCGCTGTTCGCCCACAGCGATATCCGCTTGAGGGATGGCGAGGAACTGGGGTTGGACGGCTTGACCTTCAGGGCACTGCACACGCCCGGCCATACGCCGGAAAGCATGAGC
>REES01000068.1 GCA_007694935.1 Rhodospirillales bacterium | reverse complement strand
GGTGCGGCCACCGGCTTGCCGGGCACCGCCGTCCGCGCCCACGCCGCGACCCGGTTGACACGGCAGCCAAGGCTGGCCGAGAGTGATCGCGTCCTGGATCCGCCGCGCCGGCCTTCCGCATCACCCCGGAACCGTTCGGAATCACACCGCCATGGCCGATTCCCCGGCTTGCCTTGCCTTGATCCTCGCCCATGCCGAGTTGCCGGGGGGCGGGCCGGCGGCGCTGCTGCCGGTGGCGGGGTCGACCCTTCTCGAGCGGGCGGTCCGGCTCGCCCTCGCATCTCCCCCGGTGGCGCGGGTGGCGGTGGCGTGCAGCGATTTGGCCGTCACCGACGGCGCGCGTGCGGCCGGTGCCGAAGTGGTCACGGTAGACGCCGGCCCGGAGGGGGCGACCGAAGCCGTCGTCCGAGCTGCCGTCCCCGGGCTTGGCGATGGCGGCCCGGCCATCCTCGTCGCCATTGACGCCACCGCCTGCCTGCTCCAGCCCGGCGATGTCTCGGGCCTCCTCTCCCTGCTTGAACACTCTCGGGCGGACAGCGCCGCCGGCGTCGTGCCGGTGACCGGAGCCGCCTGGCGCTTGCCCGGCGGGGCCGGCGCTGCCGGGGCGGTGGTCGACAGCACCGTTGAGACCGGCGCCGCGGTGATGGACGCCGGCATCCTGTATGCCACCCGGCGACAGGGCCTCTCCGACAGCGGCCGGGTGCTGCACGGACGGACGGCGCTCTATCCGTTGCCGTCCTGGCGCGGCTTCCGCCTCACCGTCGCCGCCGACCGGGACGTGGCCGAGGCGCACCTCGGCGCCGCCCGACGGCACGACCGGAGCGCCGGCCTGCCGGCCAGGCCCGCAGCGCTGGTGATGGATTTCGACGGCGTATTCACCGACAACAAGGTGCTGGTGGACGAGACCGGTCGGGAGGCGGTTCGTTGCGACCGGAGCGACGGCCTGGGGCTGGAACGGCTGCGGGCGACGGGACTGCCGCTGCTGGTGCTGTCCAAGGAGCGCAACCCGGTGGTGCAGGCGCGCTGCCGCAAGCTCAAGCTGGAATGCCTTCAGGGCATCGACGACAAGCGCCCGGCGCTGGAGCAGTGGTGCCGGCAGCGCGGTCTCGATCTCGCCCGGGTAATCTACGTCGGCAATGACATCAATGATCTGGCGTGCCTGGAGGCGGCTGGCTGCGCGGTGGTGGTGGCCGACGCGTATGACGAGGCCAAGCGCGCCGCCGACATCATCCTCGACCGTCCCGGCGGCCATGGGGCGCTCCGCGAGCTGGCCGACCTGCTGCTGGCCCGGTTGGCCCAAATCCCTTAACGGGACCGCCGCATCGTGGATGCTTCGCACGCGCCGGGCGATCGCCCCTCCCTCGGCGTCACGGTCTGGCCCGCCGCGACAACTCCGCTATACTCCGCCAGCCGCAGACCGCGCCGCCGCAGCACGCCATACGCCAAGGTTGCAGACGCATGGACTTTCGCACCATCGCCTTCGTGGCGTCCGAGCATGACGAGGCCCGGCTGGCGCTGGGCCGGCTGAGCGCCCGCTATCCCACCGTGCCACCGGCAGAGGCGGACGTGATCGTCGCTCTCGGCGGCGACGGCTTCATGCTGGAGACGCTGCATCGTTTCATGGCCGCGGGCAAACCGATTTTCGGCATGAACCGCGGATCGGTCGGCTTCCTGATGAACGGCTACGACGAAAGCCACCTGATGGAGCGGCTGGCCCGGGCGGAGCCGATCGCCCTCAACCCGCTCCGCATGATTGCCACCGACATGGACGGCCAGAGCCACGAGGCGCTGGCCATCAACGAGGTATCGCTGCTGCGGGAAACCCGGCTTGCCGCCAAGCTCCGGATCAAGGTGGACGGCGTCATCCGCATGCCGGAGATGATCTGTGACGGGGTGCTGCTGGCGACCCCGGCCGGCAGCACCGCCTACAACGTGTCCGCCAACGGGCCGATCCTGCCGCTGGGCGCCCAGGTTCTGGTACTGACGCCGATCAGCGTGTTCCGGCCCCGCCAATGGCGGGGGGCGATCCTGCCCCATGATGTCACCGTCACCATCGAGGTGCTCAACCCGACGGTGCGGCCAGTCAGCGCGGTGGCCGATTTCACCGAGGTGCGCAACGTCCTGAGCGTGGTCATCCAGGAGGACCGCAGCGTCACCCTGACGCTGCTGTTCGACCCGGAGCACAACCTCGAGGAACGAATCGTCAAGGAGCAGTTTCTGATCTGACGCCGGCGGATGAGAACGCGCCGCCGTCAACTCCGCCGCTCACGACCCGGCGGCCCGCCCGCTATCCAGCAGCCGGTCCTGGATCGCCCGCTCCACCGCCTCCGCCGCCCGTTCTGCCGCGGCCGCTGCCCGTTCCGCCGCCGCCGTCGCCTCGTCAGCCATGGTCCGGACGGCCGCCACCTCGACCTTCAGAACCTCCACATCCGCTCGGATCGCGTTCACCTCGGCCTTGGTCGCGAACCCGGGAACACCGGTGACCGCCAGGATGGCGCCACCGGCCAGAATCACCAGCAGCAGCGCCAGCCCGGCCAGCCGACGCTGCCATTTACGTTGCGGCTTGCCGCTCATCGTCAGCGCTCCTCTTGGGTGGGCGGACGGAACGAGTTGGCGATCGCCATCAGGTGGCGCAGGCGCCGCTCGTTCATCGCCCTGATCTGGGTGTAGTACCATGACCCGTCCACCTCCTGCAGGCGGAACGTCATGAACTGGCGAAACGGTCCGACCTGAAACGTGCACGCCAGCTCGCGCAGACTGCCGGCCGCGTTGTAGGCGGTCAGGGGCCCTTCGCAGAACTGCAACGGCAGCCGCCCAAGCTGCTCCAGGCCGCTGAACAGGCGCGGCAGGGCGTCGCGGAGGACATCGAAGCTGGGATCGGCAAACGGGCTGTCGGGACTGTCCAGCAACCCTTCGGCGACAGTTCCGTCCCCGAAATCCGCCGCCACCCGCCGCCGCAGCCATTCATCCGGATCCGCCACCGGCCCCACCACCCGCCGCAGCTGCACCGCACTCAGATCGGCAAACGGCCCCGGCTCGGGCCGGACGGTCAGAAGGGGAATCCAGTCCTGGGTCGCCGGGGGATCGGCCCGCGGGTCAAGCGGCGGCCTTCGGTCCGGCTCAACCGGTGTCGACGGCGCCAGTTCGGCGACGAAGCCGGGCGGCACCTCCAGCCATGCCGCCGTCGCCGGCGCCGCCATCAGGAGCGCTGCCGCCACCAGAAACACTCCGACTGGTGTGATTTTCGGCCGGCCGGCAGGCGGCAGGCCGAAGGCACCGCGCATGTCTGCCAATCGATCCAACATCAGCTGACCTCCAGCACGATCTTGCCGCGCACGTGGCCGTCCTGGTTGCGGGCCTGCGCGGCTGCGGCCTCCTCCAGCCGCATGAGGGTGATCTCGGGCGGGCGAACGATGCCCTGGTCGACGAGGCGGGCGATCTCGCCGAGCTGGGTCCCATCGGGTTCGACGAAGCGGAACAAGGCGATGACACCGGCAGCCTCGGCAGCGGCCTGGTCCGGCGGATCGACGATGGAGACCAGCGTCCCTCCCGGCCGCAGGATACCATAAGCCTCACGGTGCAGAGGGCCGCCGACGTTGGCGTAGACCACATCCACCCCAGACGGTTCCCGGGCGCGAACCGCGGCCAGCGCGTCGGGCGCATGGTAGTCGAACACGTCATCGGCGCCGAGGCTCCGCACGTAGTCGTGGTTGGCGGGGCTTGCCAACGCATACACCCGGGCGCCCGCGTTCTTGGCGAACGGGATGGCGAGACTGCCGGTGCCGCCCGCCCCCGACAGCACCAGCAGCGCCTGTCCGGATGCCAGCCCGGCATCGTCGAACAGCGCCTGCCACGAGGTGAGGCCGGCAAGGGGAATAGCCGCGGCTTCCGCGAAACCGAGAGAGGCCGGCATGGCGGCCACTGCCGCGGCCGGCATGGCCACGTACTCGGCGTAGGTACCCCACTGCACCACCGGCTTGCGACAATACGCGAACACCCGATCACCTTCGGCGAAGCCGTGCACGCCGGCGCCGACGGCGGCCACCGTGCCCGCAGCATCCCACCCCGGGATCAGCGGAAACCGATGCGGAAACAGGCTTTCCAGCATGCCGTCCCGGATCTTCCAGTCCACCGGATTGACCCCGGCACAGGCGATGGCGATCAGCACCTCATCCCGGTCGGGCTCGGGGGTTGCAACCGTCTCCATCTGCAATTGATTGGCGCCGCCGAACCGATGGATCACGATGGCCTTCATGGCGAACCTCCTAAAGCACGCTTGCCAGGAGCCGCGGCCGACCCGCCGGGGGCCGAACCGGCGCATTCTGGTGGATGTTAATGTAGCGTGCCGGAGCGCCGGCAGCCAAATCGTTGCCGGGCAAACCCGTCGACAGGTCGGACCCGGGGGACCGGCGCCTGTCGAGGCTGTCCACCGAAGCTGTGGATAAATCTGTGGGCGGGCTTCCGGCAACGGCGCTATCGCGGTGGAACACCGAGGGGTTCCACTCCCCGCTCACGCGATGAGCATTCGGCGAGGACAGGGGAATGAGAGGATTTTTACTTGCATGACGACCCCGCGCACTGGAACCGGGCCGGCAGCGGGCGGGCCGTCGTCCCAGCCGGGGAGAGCGTTCCGCATGTGCACAACTTGCAAAGGCGAGGCGACCGCAACACGGGTGGAGCCGGCACCCGGCACAACCCGCTAACGTAAGGGGCAGGTTTTGCTCCGGTTCACCGCCCGGCCCGTCCGCCATTGGCTGCTGCTCATCGCGCTGGTGGCCATGTGGGGCAGCTCGTTCTTGCTGGTGAAGGTGGCGGTGGCGGCGATCCCGCCGGCATCCCTGGTGGCAGGGCGGCTCGCTATCGCCGCGGCGGTCCTTATCGGCGTGATCATCGCCACCGGCCGGCGGCTGCGCCAGTCGCGACGACACTGGGCTTTCGCCATCGTGATGGCCGCGGTCGGAAATGCCATCCCGTTCTGGCTGATCGCCTGGGGTCAGCAGGCGATCTCCAGCGGGCTCGCCGGCATTCTGATGGCGGCGATGCCGCTGGTCACCTTGGTGCTGGCCCACGGCTTCGTCGAGGGCGAACGCCTGACCAGGGCCCGGGCGGCCGGCTTCTTGATCGGCTTCTCTGGCATCGTCGTCCTGATCGGACCGGACGCGCTGCTGGAACTGGGGGGCCATCGCTCCGACTTGATCGCGCAATTGGCGGTCCTGGGTGGCGCTGTCTGCTATGCGGTCAACGCCATCATTGCCCGGCACAGGCCGCAAAGCGGCGCCCTGGAAGCGGCCACGGCGGTCGCGCTGATGGCGTCGGTGATGATGATCCCGGCAGCCCTGATCGTCGATGCCCCCCTGACCCTGGTGCCCGGCCCCGCCGCCGTCGCCTCGCTGCTGATCCTGGCGGTGGTGTCAACCGCCGTCGCCACGGTGGTGTACTTCAAGCTGGTGACGGAAGCGGGCCCGAGCTTCCTGTCGCTGATCAACTACCTGATTCCCGTATGGGCGGTGGCGCTTGGCATCATCATCCTCAGGGAGGAGCCGACCTGGTCGGCACTTGCGGCGCTTACCCTCGTGCTGGTGGGAATCGGGCTCAGCGAAATGAGCTTAAAACGGCATACGGGTACCCGACCCCAGTAATGCCCGAGTGATTTCTCCACAGGCGCGAATCGGCAACTTAGCCGCGCGCAAACCTCCGCCGGCACCACAAGGGCGCTTGCCGCAGGGATGGAGTTCGACACGCCGTGCCCTCTGCGAACATGGCGGAAGCGAGTTATACAAGGATTTTCATGGGGTTACGGAAACGCCCATCATTTAGGCAATGCGACGAAGATCGCCGGACTCCGTAGCGTTAACGACTTCTAAACAACTGTTGTCCACAGGGTTTTCCACCAAAGTCGGGGATGACGGACACAAACAGACATAATACGGCCCAAACGGGCCAAATTCGGCCGCCAGGCAAGGGTCCGCCACGACCGTACCCCATTTGTGGAAACCCTGTCGGTTGCGCGGTTGCCTTCGTCGTGTTGTCCGTGCTCCGGTTGACCCCGGGCGCCGATGGTCCCTAGAGTCGCAAAAGCGGCGCTCGCATTCCTGTCCCGTCGGCTGCCGGAGATGCCCGCCCCCGATGAGTATCAGCGTCCCGACAGCGCCGTCGATGCCGCGGCAGGTGCTCTACTTCGCCGACCCCATGTGCTCCTGGTGCTGGGGCTTCGCGCCGGTGCTCGCCGCCATCCGGAGCACCGTCGGTGACATGGCCGACATGCGGCTCATCGTCGGCGGCCTGCGGGCCGGCGAGAGCCGGCCGATGAACGCCCGGGCCAAAGCCGTCATCCGCCACCACTGGGAAGCCGTTCAGGCGGAAACCGGGCAGCCGTTCAGCTTCGGCTTCTTCGATCGCGAAGGTTTCGTGTACGACACCGAGCCGGCGGGCCGGGCGGTGGTGGCGATGCGCTGCTTCGCGCCGGAGGCCACCCTGGACTATTTCGCGGCCGTGCAGCGCGCCTTCTACGCCGACGGACAGGATGTCACCGATGCGGCCGTGCTGGCGGCCCTGGCCCGGCCGTTCGGCATGGATGCCGAAGCCTTTTCCATCCTGTTCACCGCCGCCGAGATCCGGGATGCCACGCATGCCGACTTTGCCACCACGGCGGCGGCGGGCGTCAGCGGCTTTCCCACGGTGGTGCTCCGGAGCGGGAGCCATTTCGACCTGCTCACCGCCGGCTACCGGCCCTTCACCGAACTGGAGCCGGCCGTGAGGGCCTGGCTGAACGGCTGACGCGCGCGGCCTTGCCCGCATCCCGCTTCGCCCTATACTCCGCCGCTTCGTCTCTCACCTGCGGCATGGGGGCACCCTGATGAGCGGTTCCATCGGCAAGGTCGTGCTGGCGTACTCGGGCGGCCTCGACACGTCCGTCATCCTGCGCTGGCTCAAGGACACGTACGGCTGCGAGGTGGTCACCTTCACCGCCGACATCGGCCAGGGCGAGGAGCTGGAGCCCGCCCGCCGCAAGGCCGAGATGATGGGGGTCAAGGACATCTTCGTCGAGGACCTGCGGGAGACCTTTGTCCGCGACTACGTGTTTCCGATGTTGCGGGCCAACGCCCTCTATGAAGGCGTCTATCAGCTCGGCACCTCGATCGCCCGGCCACTGATCGCCAAGCGCCAGATCGAGATCGCCGAGGCCGTCGGCGCCGATGCGGTCGCCCACGGGGCCACCGGCAAGGGCAACGACCAGGTTCGCTTCGAGCTCACCTATTACGCGCTCAAGCCCGACATCCGGGTGATCGCACCGTGGCGGGAATGGGATCTGACCTCCCGCTCGCGGCTGATCGCCTATGCCGAGCAGCATCAGATTCCGATCCCCCGGGACAAGCGGGGCGAGGCGCCTTACTCCATGGATGCCAACCTCCTGCACATTTCCTATGAGGGCAAGGCGCTTGAGGATCCCTGGCAGGAGCCGGACGAGGGCATGTTCCTCCTCACCGTCGCCCCCGAGGCCGCCCCGGATACGCCGGAGACGCTGCTGATCGACTTCGAACAGGGCGACCCGGTGGCGGTGAACGGCGAGCGGCTCACCCCGGCGGCGCTGCTGGACCGGCTCAACCAGGTGGCCGGGGCGCACGGGGTCGGCCGGGTGGACATGGTGGAGAACCGGTTCGTCGGCATGAAGTCCCGAGGGGTGTACGAGACGCCGGGGGGTACTGTCCTGCTGCACGCCCGCCGGGCGGTGGAAAGCCTCACCCTCGACCGCGGCGCCGCCCACCTCAAGGACGAGTTGATGCCGCGCTATGCCGAGCTGATCTACAACGGTTTCTGGTTTGCCCCGGAGCGCGAAGCACTCCAGGCGGCGATCGACCAGACCCAGCAGCAGGTGACCGGCACCGCCCGGGTCAAGCTGTACAAGGGCAATGTCATTGTGGTCGGCCGGCGCTCCCCCTTCAGCCTCTACAGCCATGACGTTGCCACCTTCGAAGCCGATACGGTTTATGACCAGCGCGATGCCGAGGGCTTCATCAAGCTCAACGCGCTGCGCCTCCGCCTCCGGGCGATGGTCCGATGAGCCGCGCCGCCACCGGCGAGGCCGCCACAATCCATGGGGGACGGGACGAATCGATGGCCGTATCGGTAGTCTCCGGCGCCGCCGATCGGTTGACCCGACTCGGCCGAGCCAAGGCAAAATCAACGGACTCCAAGGCGTTCGCGCCCATCCGCCGCGGCCGGGCGAAGGCCCTTGCGTCCGGCGAGTGATTCGTGCGAGCACCTGGAGTAGGCATGCCAAGCGCAGGCGATGAGGTCCGCCAAGGTGCTGGCGATACGGTCTTGAACGGGTCCCAGGGACAGATGTCATCGGCAACACGGGCGATCCCTGCAACCCGGCGCCAGCGGATGGTCCCCGAACTAAGGCGCGGGGCCTTCCCGATGCTGGTTCTGCGGATGCAGGATCCGAAAGACCAGACCTTCTACTCCCGGCTGGCCGACACGCTGGCCGAGGTGCCGGGCCTGCATCGCTACGCGCCGGTGGTGATTGATCTGCAGGACCTGGCGGAGGCACCGCCCTTCAACCTTGCGGAACTCGGCCGGCGGCTCCGCCAGCACTGGCTGGTGCCGGTCGGCATCCAGAACGGCACCGAGGAACAGAACCGTGCCGCCGTCAACGCCGGCATGAGCCTGCTGACCGACGGCCCGGCGATCGACCCCATCTCGCCTCCGGGCGGCGCAGCCGTGCGGGGGGAGCCGGCGTCACCGGCGCCCGACCGGGACGAGGAGGACGAGGAGCCCCTGTCCGGTCCCGGCAGCCGCACCCGGCTGATCACCCGGCCGGTGCGATCGGGCCGGCAAGTCTATGCGCAGCAGGGCGACTTGGTGGTGCTGGCATCCATCAGCCCCGGCGCGGAACTGCTGGCCGACGGACACATCCACGTGTACGGCGCCCTGCGGGGGCGGGCGCTGGCCGGGGTGTCCGGCGACACCACGGCGCGCATCTTCTGCCACAGCCTGGAGGCGGAGTTGGTCTCGGTGGCGGGCTACTATCGGATTCGCGATGACATGCCGGAAGGTCTGATCGGCCGGCCGGTCCAGATCTTCCTGGATGACGAACGCGTGAGGATCGAGCCGCTGGCGTGACGACGGTTGCGGGCGCGGAAAAGGAGAGCATTCATTGGCCAAAGTAATCGTGATCACTTCAGGAAAAGGCGGTGTGGGAAAGACCACATCGGCCGCAGCGTTCGCTGCCGGACTGGCTCTCAAGGGGCACAAGACGGTGGTGATCGATTTTGACGTCGGCCTGCGCAACCTTGACCTGGTCATGGGCTGCGAACGCCGGGTGGTTTACGACTTCATCAATGTCATCAATGGTGACGCCAAGCTGAGCCAAGCGTTGATCCGCGACAAGCGCATCGACACCCTGGCCATCCTGCCGACCAGCCAGACCCGGGACAAGGACGCGCTGACCAAGGAAGGGGTCGAGCGGGTCATCGATGACCTCAAGGAGGACTTCGACTACATCATTTGCGACAGCCCCGCCGGCATCGAGCGGGGCGCCCTCCTCGCCCTCTACTTCTCGGACGAGGCGGTGATCGTCACCAACCCCGAGGTCTCCAGCGTCCGCGACTCTGACCGCATCATCGGCGTGCTGCAGAGCCGATCGCGGCGTGCCGAGGAAGGCCTGGAACCGGTCCGCGAGCACCTGTTGCTGGCCCGCTACGATTCCGAACGGGTTGCCCGCGGTGAGATGCTGAAGGTCGAGGACGTGCTCGATATACTGGCGATCCCGTTGGTCGGCATCATCCCGGAGAGCCAGTCGGTGCTCAAGTCATCCAATGTGGGCCTGCCGGTGGTGATGGATCCATCATCCGCGGCGGGCAAGGCCTACATGGACGCGGTCGGACGCTTCCTCGGCGAGACGATCGAGCATCGCTTCGTCAAGCCCGAGCGCCGCGGCCTGTTCCAGCGGCTGTTGTGGAGGACCGCATGAGTCTGCTTCGCTTCTTCCGTCCTCGCACCCCGCCCTCCGCCCCGCTCGCCAAGGAGCGGCTGACGGTTCTGCTCACCCACGAGCGGGCGGCCCGCAACCAGCCGGAATACCTGCCCCGGCTGCGCCGCGAGATCCTGGAGGTGATCGGCAAATACGTGCATCTGGATGACGACAAGATCCGGGTGCATTATGAAAGCCACGGCACGGTGGCGAAGCTCGAGTTGGATATCGAGCTGCCCAATCAGTCGGGGTCGGTGGCGGTGCCGCGGCAGGCCCGGATGGCACAGCCGGCAGCTTCCTGATCGGCCTCGCCGCCGGCGTCGCCATCGGGTCGCGCGGCTGGCGGCCGTCAAGCGCGTGACCGCAGGTCACGCCTCTGCCGGGGACCCGATCCTGCCGCCCGTCGTGGTGATCGCGGGGCCGACGGCCGCCGGGAAATCGCGCTTGGCGCTGGGGCTGGCCGATGCCTTCGCCGGCACCGTGATCAATGCCGACAGCATGCAGGTCTACCGCGAGTTGCGGGTGTTGACGGCGCGGCCGTCGCCGGCCGACGAAGCCGAGGTGCCGCATCGGCTCTATGGCATCCTGCCGGGGGCGGAGCGGTGCTCCGCCGGACGCTGGCGCGCCTTGGCCATGGCAGCCATCAACGAGGCATGGGCGGCCGGCCGGCTGCCGCTGGTAGTGGGCGGCACCGGTTTTTACATGAAGGTGCTGCGGGAAGGGCTGTCACCGATCCCACACGTGCCGGCGGAGCTTCGGGCCGAGGCCCGGCGCCTGCATGCGCACATCGGGCCCGAGCGGTTTCGGGATGCGGTCGCCGCCATCGATCCGGACACGGCCGCGCGACTGCCGGCCGGCGACACCCAGCGCCTGATCCGGGCTTGGGAGGTGCATGCCGCCACCGGCATCCCGCTGTCCCGCTGGCACCGGCAGGCGCCGGCCGAGAAACCGAGCCCGGCGCGGTTCGCCACCATCGTGGTGGCGCCCCACCGCGAACACCTGAATGCGGCCATCGAGGCCCGGTTCCGGCGGATGATCGAAGCCGGTGCGATCGATGAGGTGCGCCGGCTTCTCGCCCTGGACCTCGATCCGTCGCTGCCGGTGATGAAGGCGGCCGGCGTGCGTGAACTCGCCGCCTTCCTGCAGGGAACGCTGACGCTCGACGCCGCGTGCAATGCGGCAACCCGGGCTACGCGGGCGATCGCGAAACGCCAGATGACTTGGCTCCGCCATCAGGTGGCTGCCGACCTCACGCTCACCGCGCAACATTCGGAAACGTTGACCCAAGGAATCTTCGCGTTCATTCGCCGGTTTCTGTTGACCCGCGGGGAGTGAGGCGCTACATGAGGGTCGTTCTCGGCCCGGCAGTCCTCGCCGGGCCGTTTCAATACCGCACGATCTTGCACCGCGGGAGAGCCCCGCCGATCGCCAGACGGAGACGCAAAGCGATGACCGACGAACCGATGACCGGAGCGAAGATCCTTCTCAAGGCGTTGATGGATCAGGGCGTCACGGACGTATTCGGTTATCCCGGGGGGGCCATACTGCCGGTTTATGACGAACTGTTCCAGCAAAACACCATCCGCCACATCCTGGTCCGCCAGGAGGGTGGGGCGGTGCATGCCGCGGAAGGCTACGCCCGGTCCACCGGCAAGGTCGGCGTGGTGTTCGTGACGTCGGGACCCGGCGCCACCAATGCGGTGACCGGCCTCACCGACGCGCTGATGGACAGCGTCCCGTTGGTGTGCATCTGCGGCCAGGTGCCGACCCATCTGATCGGCAATGACGCCTTCCAGGAATGCGACACCACCGGGATCACCCGGCCGGTGACCAAGCACAACTACCTGGTGAAGAAGACCAACGATCTGGCACGGGTGGTTCACGAGGCGTTTTATGTCGCCCGCAGCGGCCGGCCGGGCCCGGTGCTGATCGACCTGCCGAAGGACGTTTCCCAGGGGCTGGGACACTACACCCCGCTGGATGCCGTCGCCCACCGCACCTATCGGCCGCGGGTTGAAGGCGATCCCGGCAAGATCCGCGAGGCGGTGGCGCTGATGGCCGCGGCCAAGCGGCCGATCATTTATGCCGGCGGCGGGGTGATCAACTCCGGCGATCGGGCCTCCGACCTTCTCACCGAACTGGCGGACCTGACCGGGTTTCCGGTGACCCTGACGCTGATGGGCCTGGGGGCGGTGCGCGCCTCCCATCCCAGCTTCCTCGGCATGCTCGGCATGCACGGGACCTACGAAGCCAACCTGGCGATGCACGGCTGCGACCTGATGATCGCCATCGGCTCCCGCTTCGACGACCGGGTGACCGGCAGGCTCACCGCTTTCTCGCCCGACTCCAAGAAGATCCACATCGACATCGATGCGTCCTCCATCAACAAGAACGTGTTGGTGGACGTCGGCATCGTCGGCGACGTCGCGAATGTGCTGGACGCCATGCTGCGGGAGTGGAAGGCGCAGCGGTATCAGGCCGACCGCGCGGCGCTGGCCGGGTGGTGGGATCAGATCAACACGTGGCGCGACCGCAACTGCCTCGCCTTCCAGCAGGAGGGGGAGATCATCAAGCCGCAATATGCGATCAAGCGGCTGTTCGAGTTGACCCGCGGCCGGGACGACGTGTTCATCACCACCGAGGTCGGGCAGCACCAGATGTGGGCCGCGCAGTTCTACGGCTTCGAGAAGCCGCGCCAATGGCTGACTTCCGGCGGGCTCGGGACCATGGGCTACGGTCTGCCGGCGGCGATGGGGGTTCAGATTGCCCATCCGGACGCACTGGTGGTCGACATCGCCGGCGAGGCATCGATCATGATGAACATCCAGGAAATGTCCACCATCGCCCAGTACCGGCTGCCGGTGAAGGTGTTCATTCTCAACAATGAGTACATGGGCATGGTGCGGCAGTGGCAGGAACTGCTGCACGGCGGCCGCTACTCCGAGAGCTACATGGCCTCGCTTCCGGATTTCGTGAAGCTGGCGGAGTCGTTTGGCGCCGCCGGCCTGCGTGCCGAAAAGGTCGGCGACCTGGACGGTGTCATCCGGGAAATGATCGCCACCGACCGCGCGGTGATCGCCGACATCCGGGTCGACAAGAACGAGAACTGCTTCCCGATGATCCCGTCGGGCGCGGCCCACAACGAGATGCTGCTGGGCCCGGCCGACAAGGCCGAACGTCCAATCTCCGAGGAAGGGATGGTCCTGGTCTAGCGTCACGCGAAGGACGGGGGCGGGGCCAGCCGGCCGGGTTCCGCCACCGCCACTCCCGACTGCCGGATCGGCCGCACGCTGCCCCATGACGTTGGCGATGCCATCGCCCTTCCGTCCCGGAGAAAGACCGTGAGCAATCAAACTGACAACGGCGAGCGCCACACCATCGCCGTGCTGGTGGACAACGAACCCGGGGTGCTGGCCCGGGTGATCGGCCTGTTTTCCGGCCGCGGCTACAACATCGAGAGCCTTACCGTCGCGGAAACCGACCCTGCCGGTGGGCTCTCCCGGATTACCATCGTCACCTCCGGAACCCCGCAGATCGTCGAGCAGATCAAGGCGCAGTTGAGCCGCCTGGTGCCGGTGCACAAGGTCAGCGACCTGACCAAGGAAGGGGCGTATGTTGACCGGGAAATGGCGCTGATCAAGGTCCGCGGCAGCGGCGACAAGCGGGTCGAGGCACTTCGCATTGCCGACATCTTCCGCGCCCGGGTGGTCGATTCCACCAATGAATCATTCGTGTTCGAGATCGTCGGCAAGACCGGCAAGCTGGATGCCTTCGTCAAGCTGATGCAGCCCCTGGGGCTGGTCGACGTGGCACGCACCGGCGTCGCCGCCATCGCCCGTGGCGCCGAAGGGCTGTAGCGTCGCATCGGCCGCAGACCTTCGGGACAGCAGGACTCGCCGGACGGGCTTTCATCGGCCGCCCTTCATGACCATATGCGAAACGCCTGGATCTCGGCCGCCGCGTCGGCGCCGGGACTGGCCCACAACGTTGTTGACAATCGGCCTCGTCTACTGTCTTAACCGTCGGGAAGGTTTCTAGCGTATAGTGCCGCTCGTTATCCTCCCCTCGCCAAGGCGGAGGCAAACCGAACGGCCGGCATCACCCCGAGCGTCGCCATGATCTGCCACGATCACGACCTGACCCATCGACAGCGTGCCCCCAATGGGGGTCGTCGATTCATGATGCCGGCCGCACCGCTGACCATCTGTGGAAGCCTTCGACTTAGGTGCCCCTGAGCGCGCCGTGTCGCACCCGTTGCGGGGCGGCCGACGTTCAGGGGATGCAACCGCGACCGACCGCGTGTGCAACACCAGGAGCATCGAAGGAACGACCCCATGAGCAGCGACACCATGAGTGGCCCCGAGGCCAACCGCATCATCATCTTCGACACCACTCTTCGCGACGGTGAGCAATCGCCGGGCGCCTCCATGAACCTGGACGAGAAGCTTCGCATCGCCAAGGTTCTCGAGGAAATGGGTGTGGACGTGATCGAGGCCGGCTTCCCCGTCGCCTCCCGCGGCGATTTCGAGGCGGTGCAGGAAATCGCCCGCAGCATCCACAATGCCGCCGTCTGTGCTCTCGCGCGGGCGGTCCGCGCCGATATCGAGTTGGCGGCCGAGTCGATCCGGCCGGCGGCCCGCGGCCGAATCCACACCTTCATCTCGACGAGCCCGCTGCACATGAAGCACAAGCTGCAGATGGAGCCGGAGGAGGTGTACCAGGCGGTCATCAGCAGCGTCAGCCATGCCCGGCAGTTCACCGACGACGTCGAGTGGTCGTGCGAGGACGGCTCCCGCACCGAGCACGATTTCCTGTGCCGTTGCGTCGAGGCGGCGATCGACGCCGGAGCGCGGACCATCAACATTCCGGATACGGTGGGCTATGCGGTTCCCGACGAATTCGCAGCCCTGATCGCGATGGTGATGAACCGGGTGCCCAACGTCGACAAGGCGGTGATCTCGGTCCACTGCCACAACGACCTCGGGCTGGCCGTGGCGAACTCGTTGGCGGCGGTGCGGGCGGGCGCCCGCCAAGTCGAATGCACC
The DNA here is from genome assembly GCA_007694935.1 of Rhodospirillales bacterium. Lineage (GTDB taxonomy): Bacteria > Pseudomonadota > Alphaproteobacteria > Rhodospirillales > Defluviicoccaceae > REEP01. The sequence continues at coordinate 20,894 of REES01000068.1, read as the reverse complement.
ATCAACGGCCTGGGGGAGCGGGCGGGCAACGCCGCCATGGAAGAGGTGGTGATGGCCCTCAGGACCCGTCACGACAGCATGCCGTTCACCACCGGGATCCGGACCGAGAACATCATGCGGGCTTCCCGCTTGGTTTCGGCAATCACCGGGTTCGTGGTGCAGCCCAACAAGGCGATCGTCGGCGCCAATGCGTTCGCCCATGAATCCGGCATTCACCAGGACGGCTTTTTCAAGCACGCGGCCACCTACGAGATCATGACGCCGGAATCCGTCGGGCTCGCCACCTCCAAGATCGTTCTCGGCAAGCACTCCGGGCGGCATGCCTTTCGTGAGAAGCTGAAGGAGCTGGGCTATCAACTGGACGACAACGCCGTCACCGACGCATTCCAGCGGTTCAAGGACTTGGCCGACCGCAAGAAGGAGGTGTTCGACGAGGACATCGTCGCCCTGGTCGACGACGAGGTGTTGCGCAGCAACGACCGCATCCGCTTGGTCTCTCTCTCCATTGCGTGCGGCACCCGGGAACCGCGGGCTTCCCTCGAACTCAGCGTCGATGGCGAGGTGGTCGGCTGCGAGGACACCGGCGACGGCCCGGTGGATGCGGCCTTCCGCTGCATCAAGCGGCTGATTCCGACGGAAGCACGGCTCAGGCTCTACCAGGTCCACGCCATTACCGGCGGCACCGATGCCCAGGCCGAGGTGACCGTCCGCCTGGATGAGCACGGGCGCACCGTCAACGGTCAGGCCGCCGACACCGACACCATGGTCGCGTCGGTCAAGGCGTACCTGAACGCCCTCAACAAGCTGCTGGTAAAACGTGAGAAACAGGCACCGTCGGCGCTCTCCGCCTGATGACCGGGCGCACGACGGTGGGCAACTTTCGTGTCGAGGACCTTTGCCATCGATGACCAAGTGATGCCGGGGCTGTCGCCCCGGCATCCGACCGGCTCCAGCCCCACCTCTGCCCGCCGCTAGACCCTGCGAGGGACAATGTTCTCACGCCTTTTTGGATTCCTGTCCGCCGACATGGCGATCGATCTCGGCACTGCCAACACCCTGGTCTACGTCAAGGGCAAGGGAGTGGTCCTCAACGAGCCGTCGGTGGTGGCAATTGCCGAGTACAAGGGGCGCAAGCAGGTTCTTGCGGTGGGCGAAGAAGCGAAGCTGATGCTGGGCCGGACCCCCGGCAACATCCAGGCCATCCGGCCGCTCCGCGACGGCGTGATCGCCGACTTCGAAGTCGCGGAGGAAATGATCAAGTACTTCATTCGCAAGGTTCACAACCGGCGCAGCTTCGCGAGCCCGCTGGTCGTGGTCTGTGTGCCCTCGGGGTCCACCGCGGTGGAGCGGCGGGCGATCCAGGAATCGGCGGAAAGCGCCGGGGCACGGCGGGTCTTTCTGATCGAAGAACCGATGGCCGCCGCCATCGGCGCCGGCCTGCCGGTGACCGAACCCACCGGGTCGATGGTGGTCGACATCGGCGGCGGCACCACCGAGGTGGCGGTGCTGTCCCTGGGTGGCATCGTCTATTCCAAGAGCGTGCGCATGGGCGGCGACAAGATGGACGAGGCCATCATCGCCTACATCCGCCGCAACCATAACCTGCTGATCGGCGAGGGCAGCGCCGAACGCCTTAAGGAGGAGATCGGCTCCGCCTGCCCGCCGGAGGACGGCGACGGCCGGACCATCGAGATCAAGGGCCGCGATCTGATGAATGGCGTGCCGAAGGAACTGGTGATCAGCGAGCGGCAGATCTCGGAAAGTCTGGCCGAACCGGTGGGGGCGATCATCGATGCCGTCAAGGTCGCTCTGGAGCATACCGCACCGGAACTCGCCGCCGACATTGTCGACAAGGGCATCGTCCTGACCGGCGGCGGCGCGCTGCTCGCAAACATCGATTTCGTCCTCCGCCACGCCACTGGGCTGCCGATTTCGATCGCCGACGACCCGCTCACCTGCGTCGCGATCGGCACCGGCCGCGCGCTCGAAGAGATGAAGAAGATGAAGAACGTCCTGATCACTATGTATTAGAGTGGCATGCGCCAGCCGGCCCGCGAGGTGCGGCAGGGGCAGCAGCCGTCCGGACCCCCCGGCGCACCGGCCCGGCTTGACACGGGTTCTGCCATGCCGCTCGCGACCGACCGAGATCTTGCGAGGCCCCGCACAGCGGGGTAAGGCCGATGAACGAGCGCCTTCGACACGAGCCCCGCACTTTTGGCGTCATCCGCGCCCTGTTGCAGCGGTTCGCCTACCTCGGCATGGTGCTCGCGGCGGTCGCGCTGATGATGGTCGGCAAGGCCGATGCGCTCCTGATGGAACGGATGCGTATCGTGATGGCTGATGCCGTCGCGCCGATCCTGAACGTGCTCACCCGACCTGCGGACGCCATTGCAGGCGGCGTGGAAAGCGTGCGCCGCTGGATCGAGTTGCACGAGGAGAACGCGCGCCTGCGGGAGGAGCGCGACCGGCTGTTGCAGTGGCAGGCGGTGGCCCTGCGGCTGGAGGCGGAAAACGATTCCCTGAGACGGCTCAGCCATCTTGTTCCTGCGCCCGTTGCCGTGGAGCGGAGCGCCAGGGTGATCGGAGATTCCGGGGGCACCTTCGCCCAGAGCCTGCTGCTGTTTGCCGGCAAGACCCACGGCATCGGCCATGGCGATGCGGTCCTGACCGGAGAAGGGCTGGTGGGCCGCATCGTCGGCGTGTCCGACCGTTCGGCCCGGGCCCTGTTGGTGACCGACCTCAACTCCCGCATTCCTGTGGTGGTGGCCAACGCCGACCGGCCACGGGCGGTTCTCGCCGGCGACAATTCCGACCGGCCGCGGCTGATCCACCATGTGCCGGGCGTCACCGTGAATGTCGGCGACCGGGTGGTCACCTCGGGGGATGCCGGGGCCTTTCCGCCCGGGCTGCCGATCGGCATCGTCGCCGAGGTCGCGGACGGGGAGATCCGGGTCCAGCCCTTTGCCGAGCGGGGCAGGCTCGACCATGTCCGCGTCGTCGACTTCGGGCTCGGCGGGATCCTGGGCGAGCGGTTCGCCGGGCCTGGTGGAGGGTCGGCGGGGGGTCGCAGCCAACTCGCCGAAACGGCGCCGGTTGCGCCATGAAGCCGACGCTGTGGCACCGGCTGGATACCTTGGCCCGGCATCTCACGCCGTTCGTGATCGCCGTGCTTTCGGTGCTGCTGGCGGTGGTGCCCTTGCGGGTTCCGAGTCTCGGCGTGGCCGGGCCCATCTGGCCGCTGATGGCGGTGTTCTACTGGACCCTGTACCGGCCGGACCTGATGCCGGCGGTCGCCGTGTTCGCGGTCGGGATTCTGTTCGACGCCTTGAGTGGGGCGCCGCTCGGGGTCAACACCCTCGCCTTTCTCGCCTTGCATGGCTTGGTCGCCGGGCAGCGGCGGTTCTTCTATGGCAAGCCGTTCCTGCTGATCTGGCTGGGCTTCGCGGTGGTCGCCGGGACGGCCATGATGGCGGCGTGGGCGCTGGCATCGCTGTGGTACGGTACCCCGATCGCCGGTCAGAGGATGGCCACTCAATTGGCCATGACGGTCGGCTGCTTCCCGGTCGTGTCGTGGTCGCTGTTCGCCTGGCAGCGGACGGTCCTGCGCGGGGTATAGGATGAACCGCGACACCGACCGCCAGAAGCTGTTCACCCGGCGGGCGCTGATGCTCGGCGGGGGACAGGCACTGCTGACGTCGGTTCTGCTCGGCCGGATGTATTACCTGCAGGTGGTGGAGGCGCCACGCTACACCACTCTGGCCGAGGAAAACCGGATCAGCCTTCGGCTGCTGCCGCCGCCCCGGGGCCGCATCCTGGATCGGCACGGCCGGCCGCTCGCCGTCAGCCGCCAGACCTATCGCGCCGTCATCGTCGCCGAACAGACCAAAGGTGTTGCCGAGACCCTCGACACGCTGTCCCAACTGATCGAGATCGGCCCGGCGGACCGCGAGCGCGTGCTGCGCGAGGTATCCCGAAAGCGCAAGTTCGTCCCCGTCACCATCCGGGACGACTTGTCATGGGACGAGGTGACGCGGATCGAGGTCAACGCCCCGGAGCTCCCGGGGGTCACCATCGACGAGGGGCAGAGCCGGTTCTACCCCTATGGCGCCGATTTCGCCCATGTGCTGGGCTACGTCGCGGCGGTCGCTGAACACGAGACCACGGGCGATCCGCTGCTGGAGTTGCCGGGGTTCCGCATCGGCAAGTCTGGCATCGAGCGCACCTACGACACCATTCTGCGCGGCACCGGCGGCCGCTCGCAGGTGGAGGTCAACGCCCTGGGCCGGGTCATCCGGGAACTGTCCCGCACCGAGGGCGATCCCGGCGCGGATATCGTCAGTACCATCGACCTTGATCTTCAGCGCATGACCAGCCGGCGCCTGGAGGGCGAGAGCGGCTCCGTGGTGGTGATGGACGTCCACGCCGGCGAGGTGCTGGCGCTCGCGTCCAGCCCGAGCTTCGATCCCAACACGTTCAACCGCGGCCTGCGTCGCGACGAATGGCGGGAACTCACCGGCAACATCCGCGCCCCGCTCACCAACAAGGCGATCTCGGGACAGTACCCGCCGGGCTCCACCTTCAAGATGGCGGTGGCCCTGGCCGGGCTCGAGCGGGGCGTCATTACCCCCCACAGCCGGGTGTTCTGCCGAGGCCATACCTCCCTCGGCAACCACACGTTCCATTGCTGGAAGCGCGGTGGCCACGGCAGCATGAACATGCATGAGGGGTTGGTGCAGTCCTGCGATGTCTACTTCTACGAGGTCGCGCGCCGCCTCGGGGTCGATGCCATCGCCGAGATGTCCAGGCGCCTCGGGCTCGGGGAGCTGGTGGGGATCGACCTGCCCGGCGAGCGGCCGGGTCTGATGCCGACGCGGGAGTGGAAGGCCCGGTCGATGGGTCAGCCGTGGCATCAGGGAGAGACCCTGATCGCCGGCATCGGCCAGGGCTACGTGCTGTCGACGCCGCTGCAACTGGCGGTGATGACCGCCCGTTTCGTCAACGGCGGCTACCAGGTGACGCCGCGCCTGACCCGGAACGGGGATACCACCATGGCCCCTTCGGCGGCCCCGCAGTTCCCGCCGCTCGGCGTCTCCGCCACCCATGTTCGGCTGATCTGCGATGCGATGAAAGATGTGGTGAATGGCTCTCGCGGCACCGCAAGGGGGTCAATGATCCGGGAAGCCGGCCTGGAAATGGGCGGCAAGACCGGCACATCACAGGTGCGCCGGATCACCCGCGCGGAACGGGCCACCGGCATCCGACGGAACGAGGACTTGCCGTGGAACCAGCGGCATCACGCCCTGTTCGTCGGCTACGCCCCGGTGCATGCTCCCCGCTACGCCATCGCGGTGGTGATCGAACACGGTGGCGGCGGATCCACGGCGGCCGCCCCGGTTGCCCGCGACGTCCTGCTGGCCGCGCAGAAGCTGGATTCCTTGCGGATTGCCGCCCGGCCGGAACGGCCGGAGCCGGACCGCAGCCGTAACGACGACCCGGCGTGACGGCGATGGCCTCCGCCTTCGATCGCCAGCAGCTCACCCTGGCCCAGAAGTTCGGCCAGGTCCGCTGGACTCTGCTCCTGCTGCTCACCGGCATCGCCGGCATCGGTGCGGCCATGCTGTACTCCGCCGCCAACGCCAGCTTCGAGCCCTGGGCGATCCGCCACATCGCCCGGTTCGTGATCAGCGTTGGAATCATGCTGGCGGTCGCCATGACCGACATCCGGTTCTGGCTTCGCCATGCCTATGGCATCTATCTGGCCACCCTGGCGTTGCTCGCCGCGGTGGAGGTGATGGGGTCGGTCGGCATGGGGGCGCAGCGCTGGATCGACCTCGGCATCATCAACCTGCAACCGTCGGAGCTGATGAAGATCGCCCTGGTGCTGGCGCTCGCCCGTTACTTCCACGGGGTCAACGTGGAACATATTGGCCGGGTGACGGTGCTGGTGATTCCCCTGGCGCTGATCGCCGCCCCGGCGGCGCTGGTGCTGCGCCAGCCGGACCTGGGCACGGCCCTGATGCTGCTGCTGGGGGGCGGGCTGATGTTGTTCGCTGCCGGCGTGCGCCTGTGGAAGTTCGCGCTGCTGGCGGCCGGCGCGATGATCGCCGCCCCCATCGCCTGGCAGTCACTGCACGACTACCAGCGCACCCGCATCCTCACCTTCCTGGCGCCGGAGACCGATCCGCTCGGCGCCGGCTACCACATCATCCAGTCCAAGATCGCCCTCGGCTCCGGCGGGGTGTTCGGCAAGGGTTATCTGCAAGGGACCCAGAGCCACCTCAACTTCCTTCCCGAAAAGCAGACCGACTTCATCTTCACCATGCTGGCCGAGGAGTTCGGGCTGGTGGGCGGCGTGGTCCTGATCGGCATCTACGTGCTGATTCTGGCGTACGGCTTCGCCATCGCATTCTCATCCCGCCATCACTTCGGGCGGCTCCTGGCGATCGGCGTCAACATCACCCTGTTCCTCTACCTGTTCATCAATGTCGCCATGGTGATGGGCCTGATCCCGGTGGTCGGCGTGCCGCTGCCGCTGGTGTCCTACGGCGGCACCGCGATGTTGTCGCTGATGTTCGGGTTCGGCCTGACGATGTCGGTGTGGGTGCACCGCGACGTGCCCGTCCCGCGCCGGGGCGTTGGTGACGGCCTGTAGGCGACCCCCTTGCCGACCGAACCCGTTCGCGTCACGCGCCCGCCTGCTTGAGCAGGGACTTGGCGGTTCTGCGGGCCCGCCTGGCTGCCCGGCCATTGCCGGTGACGTGGGCCGTGACGGTAGCGCCGTCGATCAGCAGCATGAGCTGGTCGGCGGCTTCCTCGGCGTCGGCCACCCCGGCCTCAGCCGCCAAATCCCGGAGCCAGCCGCGCATCGCGCCCTTGTGCTCCGCCGCCGTGGCATGCACCGGGTGCTCGAGCGAGCCGTACTCGGCGCAGGCGTTGACGAACATGCAGCCGCGGAACCCGGGGGTGCCGAACCACTCTTCCAGCGCGTCGAACACGCTGAGCAGCCGCTTGCGCGGCGACTTGCCGCCCGCCGCCGCCCGCTCCGCGAGCCAGGCGCGAAACCGCTCGTCGCGCAGCCGAAGTGCCGCCACCACCAGCTCTTCCTTGGAGCGGAAGTGCTTGTAGAGGGTCATCTTGGCGACGCCGGACTCAGCCAGGATGCGATCGATGCCGGTGGCATGGAACCCCTCGCGGGCGAACAACGCGAGCGCGGTCTCAACGAGGTGGTCCTTGCGGCTGACCGACACGGCGGGAGACTCCTTTCCGCCCTCGACTATACGTCGCCGACACCCGCCCGCAATACTGCCGATCGCAGGTTGCCATCCCGGCCGCCCGGCCGGTCGTGCTTCCGGTGGCGTCAAGCCAAGCGGCTGGTCAGCGGCGGATCGGCGAGCGTCACCTGCATGCCCTCCCGGTAGCGGGCCGCCGCTGCGGCGGGTCCGATGGCCGACGCACCGGCGGTGGCTGCCGACGGCTCCACCGTCTCCGCCGCCGCGATCACGGCGCCGATATGGCCATGCCGGCGGTTCGACACGGCGGCTGGCGGGGCGGGCAGTCGAAGCGGCGGGCGCAGCCCGCGGTCGAGGTCGACGTCCGCAGCCGGTTGCACCGCTTCCACCGGTTGCCGCCGGCTTGTGGCGGCGCCGGGCGCCCAGCTGCGGCTGGGGCAGCGAAGAAAACCGGTAGGGTCGACCGGGAGAGTCATCTGAGCTGCTGCCTCGCCGCCGCGGTAGCCTCGCCATCGGGCGATATAACCCCAGGCTAGCGGGGCCGGCGGCCGAGCTCAAACCCCCGTGCGGGGCGCGCCGGCGGCGAGATGGCGATCCAGGAAGCGGAGCACGCGCGCGTGCAAGCCGAACGCCGGCAGGTTCTCGTGCCCGCCCCCGTCCACCCAGAAGGCCTCCTTCGGTTCGCTGGCCGCGTCGAACACCTTGCGGCCGAACCGGATCGGCACCACCAAGTCGGCCTCGCCATGGGCAACGAACAGCGGTGCCGCGATCTCCCCCACCAGCGGGACGATGTCGAAGCGGTCCTTCAGCAGCAGTCGCACCGGCAGGATCGGGTAATGGTAGGCGCCGACGTCGGCCACCGACGACAGCGGCGCTTCCAGCACCACGGCGGCCACCGGGCTGCCCGCCCGCGCCTGCTCCCAGGCCAGCCGCACGGCGACGCCGCCACCCAGGGACTCGCCAAAGAGAACCAGCCGGCCGGGGGGGAAGCCACGGGCTTCCAGGAACGCCAGAGCGGCCCGGCCGTCGGCGTAGAGCCCATCCTCCGTGGGGCGGCCGGGGTTGCCGCCATAACCGCGGTACGACACCAGAAGCACGCCGAAGCCGGCGTCGAGGAATGGCCGCACCCGATGGCCGCGATAGCCGATATGGCCGCCGTTGCCATGGAAGTAGACCAGCGTGACGCCATCGCCGACGGGCGGGCGATGCCAGGCGGTCAGGCTGAGGCCGTCTGCAGTGGTCAGCAGCACGCCCCGCATCTCGGGCACCCCGGCCTCCCGCGGCGTCATCGGCTGGCCACTCGGCAGGTACAGAAGGCTGCGCTGCGCCAAGTACATGCCGGCCACCAAGACGCCGTAGCCGCCGATAATCATGGCGGCCACGGTGAGCAGAGTCGCCGTCGACGGCACCGCCTCCCCTCAGCCGTCGTCGCCGGGACGGACGCAGTCGAAAACGGCCCGGCGCGGTGTCAGCAAGGGGCAGTGGTGGTAGCTGCCGCCCGAATAGCGTGCCTCCCGTCCGAACTGGGCGCAGCGTTCCTCGGCCATCGCCGCGACTTCCTCCAGGGCGGTGCGAATCGGCGAAAAGCAGAAGGCGACCGCGGTGATGTCCTCCGGCTCTTGCCCGAAGCCGGGAGCACCCCGGTCGAACGCCCGTGGGTCGTACACGAACGGGTCTGTCGCGCCGCAGCCGGCGAGCAGAAGCAGGCTCAAGGCCGCGGCCAGGACAGTCAGGCGGGAACGGTTTTGCCGGGTGGTCACGGCGGATCTATAGCGGCAGCGGGTCCCGCGCTCAACCGCCGCCGCAACCCTTCGCTCAATCCGGATCATCGCCGAGGGTGAGCAGGGCCGCGTTGCCGCCGGTCGCCGCAGTGTTGATGGTGAGGGTTCGTTCGGTGGCGAAGCGGTGCAGATAACGGGGCCCGCCGGCCTTGGGCCCGGTACCCGAGAGCCCCTCGCCGCCGAACGGCTGGACGCCGACGACGGCGCCGACGATGTCGCGGTTGACGTATGAGTTGCCGACCCGGAGTCGGCGATGGACGTCGCGGACGAAGCCGTCCACCCGGCTGTGGATGCCAAGGGTGAGGCCGTAGCCGGTGGCATTGATCGCGTCCAGCACCGCATCCAGACGGTCCTGGGCATACGGGATGACATGCAGGATCGGGCCGAACACCTCCCGCTCCAGTCGGTCCAGGCGATCGATCTCGAACGCCTGCGGCGGGAAGAAGCTGCCGCGATCGGTGCCGCCGCCGAGGTCTGCCCGGCCGATCAGCCGGCCCTCCCGTGCCATGCGGGCGGCATGGGCGCGCAGCATGGCGAGTGAATCGTCGTCGATCACCGGCCCCACGTCGGTGGCGATCAGCGCCGGCTCGCCCACCTCCAGCTCCGCGATTGCGCCCTCCAGCATGGTGGTCACCCTGGACGCGATCTCCCGCTGGACGAACAGGACGCGCAGGGCGGAGCAGCGCTGGCCGGCGCTGCGGAAGGCAGAGGCGATGGCATCGGTCACCACCTGCTCGGGCAGCGCCGTGGAATCGACGATCATCACGTTCTGTCCGCCGGTCTCCGCAATCAATGGCACGATCGGGCCGGACTTGGCGGCGAGGGTGCGGTGGATCGCCCAGGCGGTCTCCACCGACCCGGTAAAGGCGACGCCGGCGATCCGGGTGTCCGCCACCAGGGCGCGGCCGACGCTGCCGTCGCCGGGAACCAGATGCAAGGCAGCCGCCGGCACCCCCGCCGCATGCAGGAGCTGCACCGCCCGCGCCGCGATCAGCGGCGTCTGCTCCGCCGGCTTGGCCACCACCGCGTTGCCGGCGGCCAGCGCCGCCGCCACCTGCCCGGTGAAGATGGCGAGCGGGAAGTTCCAGGGGCTGATGCAGGCGAACACGCCGCGCCCGTGCAGCGCGAGTTCGTTGCGCTCCCCGGTCGGGCCCGACAGCAGAGCCGGCCCGGCGAAGTGGCGCCGCGCCTGCGCCGCGTAGTAGCGGAGGAAGTCCACCGCTTCCCGCACCTCGGCGACGGCATCGGCGATGGTCTTGCCGGCCTCGCGGACGGCGAGGGCCATCAGCTCCGGCATGCAGTCCTCATAGGCATCGGCGGCCTGTTCCAGCGCGGCGGCCCGCGCGCCGGCCGGGGTGGCATCCCACCCGCCCGCGGCGGCCACGGCCGCCGCCACGGCGGCATCGACAGCCGGGCCATCGGCCTCCACCACGACACCGACGGTGCGGGAGCGGTCGGCCGGACTGGTCACCGGGCGTTCGTCCAGACCGCCCATGGCCTGCCCGTCCACCACCGGCGTTGCGGTCCAGACCCGCTCCGCCTTCGCCATTGCCGCTTGCAGGTCGCGCAGGGCGATCGGATCACCGAGATCCACGCCCTTGGAATTGCGCCGTGCCTCGCCGAACAGCCGCGGCGGCGGCGGAATCCGGGGATGCGGCTTGACCACCAAGCGCTCCACCCGGGCGATCGGATCGGCCACGATGTCCTCCACCGGCAACGCCGCATCGGTCAGGCGGTTGACGAAGGAGGTGTTGGCGCCGTTCTCCAGCAGCCGGCGGACCAGATAGGCGAGCAGGTCTTCGTGGCTGCCCACCGGCGCGTAGATGCGCAGGCGCGGCGGACCGGCGTCGGCGAGCAGCTGCCCATACAGCGCCTCGCCCATGCCATGCAGGCGCTGGAACTCCAACGATCGCTCCTGCTGCCGGTGCGGTCCCGCCATCTCCCGCACCGCCGCCAGAGTATGGGCGTTGTGGGTGGCGAACTGGGGATAGAACGCATCCTCCGCCGCCAGCAGGCGGCGGGCGCAGGCGAGGTAGGAGACGTCGGTGCTGGCCTTGCGGGTGAACACCGGATAGCCGGTGAGGCCCAGCACCTGCGCCCGCTTGATCTCGGCATCCCAATAAGCGCCCTTGACCAGCCGGACGGACAGCCGTCGCCGGTGCCGCCGGGCGAGATCGGCGAGCCAGTCGATCAGCGGCAGTGCCCGCTTCTGGTAGGCCTGGATGGCGAGGCCAAAGCCGTCCCACCCGGCGAGCGCCCGATCGGCGACAATGGCTTCCACCACGTCGAGGGTGATGTCGAGCCGCTCCGCCTCCTCGGTATCGATACAGAAGCCGAGGCCCTGCTCCCGTGCCGCCCGGGCCAGGTCCCGCATCGTCGGCACCAGATCGCGCAGCAACCGAGTGCGCTGGCCCGGCTCGAACCGCGGGTGCAGCGCCGACAGCTTGACCGAGATGCCGGGCCCGTCGATCGGGCCGCGTCCCGCCGCCTGCCGGCCCACCCGGGCGATGGCATGCTGGTAGGCATCGCGGTAGCGCGTGGCATCGGCGGCCGTGTGCGCCGATTCGCCCAGCATGTCATAGGAATGGCAGTAGCCGGCGGCTTCCGCCTCGCGGGCGCGGTCCAGTGCTTCGTCAATGCTGCGCCCCAGCACGAACTGCCGGCCCATCACCCGCATCGCCTGCACCATCGCCTGGCGGATCACCGGCTCGCCGCTGCGTCCGGCCAGCCGCCGCACCGCCGCCCAGGCATCGGTGACGGTGCCCGGCTCCATCCGAACCAGCCGGCCCGTCAGCATCAGCGCCCAGGTCGACGCGTTGACGAACAGCGACTCGCTGTGGCCAAGGTGACGCTGCCAGTCGGCACTGCCGATCTTGTCGGCGATCAGCCGGTCCCGGGTGGGCGCATCCGGGACCCGCAGTAGCGCCTCCGCCAGGCACATCAGCACCACCCCCTCCTGGTTGGAGAGGTCGTACTCCCGCAACATGGCATCGATCCCGCCGGCCCCGGCGCCGGCAGCGCGCAGCCGGGCGACCATGCCGGCGGCCTGTTCGACAATGCGCCGGCGCGCCGCGTCATCGAGGTCCACCGCCTTCAGCGCCGCCCCGACGCAGGCGGACTCGTCGGCCAGGGTTGCTGCCGCCACCGCCGCCCGCAACGCCGACATCGTCGGCAGATCGCCGATGAAGCTCATCCCTCCGTCCTGTTCCTTGGCCCGCAGCGCTTGCCGCCCGCCGCCCCGGCCGTCATGTTAAGGCCGGCAGAGCAGGGAAAGCCATGGTCGCGTGACACCATCTCCCATCCTTGTCGGCATCACCGGCGCCACCGGCGCCACCTATGGCATCGAGCTGTTGCGCGCGCTGCGCGCCCTCGGCCGGCCCGCTCACTTGGTCATTACCGAGATGGGGCTCCGCACCCTGGCGATCGAGACCGATCTGTCCGCCGATGCGGTGCGGGACCTGGCCGACCACACCTACAGCAACCGTGACCTGGCCGCGGCCGTTTCCGGCGGGTCGTTCCGCACCGCAGGGATGGTGATCGCGCCCTGCTCGATCAAGACCCTGTCCGGTATCGCCAACGCCTACGGCCACAACCTGATGATCCGCGCCGCCGACGTGACCCTGAAGGAACGGCGGCCGCTGGTGCTGCTGGTGCGGGAGACACCGTTCCACCTGGGCCACCTCCGGCTGATGACCCAGGCGGCGGAGATGGGCGCAGTGATCATGCCGCCGTTGCCGGCCTTCTACCACCGGCCCGCCAGCGTCGAGGACATCGTCCGTCACAGCGTGGCCCGCGCCCTGGACCACCTCGGCCTGGACCATGATCTGGTGCGCCGCTGGTCGGGCCCGTAGGCTGCCGGCCTCCGGCCGGGCCGGCGCCGGTTCTTGCGAGTACAACCCGTTCGCGGTATCGAAAGCTCCGGTGCATTAGCGGGAGGCGGGCAATGGCCAAGCGGGCAGGGGTCAAGGTCTGGCGCTATCGCGGCGGCGTGCTGCAGTACCGGACATCGTCGACCAAGCGGGCGTCCCAGGATCTGGCGCTGGACGCTGCGGAACTGAGCGACAGCCAGCGTTCGGGCCTGCGGGAGAACGACTGGGTCCTGCAGAAGATGCCCCCGGACCGTTACGATCTGCCAGCCACCCGGATCCCCAAGGCCGAGGTGCTGGCTGTCATCTCCGGCACCCGGATCCCGCCGGACGGCGACGCCTGGTACTTCGACGGGGTGGAACTGCACCGGGTCTACCGGCGCACCGAATCACCGGACAAGGCCTTGCGGCAGGCGGAGGTCGCCGCCGCCATCGATGCCGAGTTCGACAAGCCGCAGCTGGTGTTCTATCGCGGCGATGAGCGGCCTCTGGTCTACCACCTCGACACCGGCGAATGGGAGAAGGTGGAGATCGAGAGTTGGAGCGAGACCCTCGACGTCTCGTCCACCGCCCCGGACCCCTCCGGCAGCCTGACCGATGCGGAGGAACTGCTGCTGGTGACCATCGCCAAGCGGCTCGCCGAATCGAAGAAAGAAGTCGAGAAGATCGTCCGCAAGAACAACGAAGGCGACTACGAGGGCGCCGCGAAGCTGGTGCGGAGCGTGGTCCACGAGGTGATCACCGGCGCCGAGCCCGGGCCGGTGCAGGGACACAATGTCATCCACAGCATGCCTGGCGTGATCAACCAGATCGAGCAACTGGACGCCTTGGCCCGGCAGCAGCAGTCTCTCGCAGCGGTCCAGGCGGAAGGCCGGCCCACCGCAACCGGCGGCTTCGGAACCGGCGTGGGCCTGGTGGACGGGACGTGGCAGGCGGTGGGCTCCCTCACCGCGTTCTTCACCAGCGTGGTCGAGACCTACAAGCTCTGCAACCTGCAAAGCCCGGACCGCCAGGCCCAGCACGGCGCCAACGCCCGCAGCCGGCAGCTCCTGACCGTGGCCACCCACGGCGTCAAGGGGGCGACCACCAGCGCCCAGGCGATCGAGGCCATCGGCACGGTGGCGGCCTTCTCCACCGCGGTGCCGTCGACCCTGGCGCCCATCGCAGGCGTCATCACCGGCACCATCGCCACGGTGCGCTCCAGCGTCCAGGCGGACAAGTCGCGTCGGCGAATGGCCCGGCTGAAGAAGCTTCTGGAGGACAAAAGCGGCGGCGAACTGCACGAGGACGTGCAGGCGCTGCTCGCCTACGGCATGCGCAAGGCGAAGCGCAAGTTCGCGTTCAAGACCGCGGAGGCCACCACCGGGGCGGTAAGCGCGGTGGCTTCCAGCGTCCTGATCGTCGGCGCGGTGGTCGCCGGCGCCAACGCCTGGAACCCGGTGGGCTGGGGCATCGGCATTGCCGTGTTCGTGGCCGGGGCGGGGCTGTTGACCTACAAGATCGTGCGCAAGGTGACCAGCGACCGGCGCGCCCGTAAGCGCAAGTTCACCCGCAAGGAATATCCGGGGCTGCTGCTCCGCTGCTATCTCAAGTTCTTCGGCACCGATCCCTATGGCCGCGAGACCCTGGTGCTGCACGAGGTGTTGGCGGCCTACGGGGTGCGCGCGCTGGAACTGGTCGCGGATGCGGCCGAAGTGGTACGGGCCGAGGCGCGGATCGCCCGCCACTTGGCGTGAGGCAAGGGGGCGCTTGCGAAGCCGGCCGGCCGGCGATTATTCGCTCAACCCCAGGATGTCAGGACGCAGGCGCCCCATGGCCAGCAGGATCTGGTAGGCGGCGGTCTCCGCCTGATACTGGGCGTCGGTGAGGCTGATGCGGGCGTTGTTGACCTCGTCCTCGGCGATCAGAACGTCGATCAGGGTCTCCCGCCCCGCCTCGCGCAGCCGACGTCGGGCGTCGAACACCTCCGCGGCGATGGCCACGGCGTTGTCCAGCAGGTCCACCCGCTGGCGCTGGGTGAGGTACTGTTGCCAGGCGAGGCGGGTCGACTCGGCAACCGTGCGGGTGACAAACTCGTGGTTGTTTCGGCTGGCCTGGAAGTCGGATGCCGCCTGAGCCACCCCGGCCCGGGTGGCAAAGCCGTTGAACAGGGTCCAGGTCGCCTGCAGCATGATGGAGAGGTCCCGCCGGGTCCCCGGGAGGAGGTCGAAGTCCTCCTCCACCCGGGCCGTGCCCACCAGCTCCAGGCGCGGGAAATAGCCGGCGCGGGCCAGCCGCCGTCGCTCCGATGCCATCTCCATGGTCAGGACGCTGCTGACGATGGCGGGGCTCTCCGCCCCGGCGATTTCCACCGCCAGGTGCAGCGAGTCCGGCAGCGTTTCCGCCGGGAACCTGGGGTCGGTCATCAGTTCCACCTGCGGCGGGTGGCCGAACACTTGCAGGTAGCGGGTCAAGGCATTCTGCAGCGCCCCTTCCAACGCCACCCGGCGCTCGATGGCGATCTGCAGGCGCGCCTTGGCCTGGAGCACGTCGACGGCGATCCCGGCGCCGCGGATCACCCGCTCGTCCTCGAGTTCCGCCTGACGGCGGATGGACTCCTCGCTGAGGCGGGCGAGCGCCAAAAGCTGCTCTTGGCGGAGGACATCTATATAGGCCCTGATGCCGTCGAACAGGATCGCCTGGCGCGTGCCCTCCAGGGCCGCTCCGGCGACATCGGCATTGAGCCGGGCGATGCGCACCCGGGCGGGGGTGTCGAACCCGTCGAACACGTTCTGGGTGACGGTGAGCCTTGCGGTCTGCGACACCTCGCGGAACGGACCGATGCCGGCCTGCTCGCGCACGTCGGTCTGCGTGTCTGTGGGGCCAATGCTGGCGCCGGCTTCGACTCTGGGGAGATAGCCGGCGAAGGCCCGGTCGACTTCACGTTCGGCGGAGACCAGTTCGGCCTGACGCGCGCGGATCTGGGGGTGTTCGGCCAGCAGCTGCAGCAGCTCGATGTCGAGCGGACGGGCGAGGCCGGGCCCTGCCGCCGCCACGGCAAGCCAGCACAGCGCCAGCACGCCGGCGCGCAGGAACACTCTCACACTGCTCCCCCCCCCGAGACCATGACGACAGTCGGGCTGAGTCTCGAAGCAAGCCCCGATTGGGCCCGGCACGAAACTTTAGCCGTTGGACCGTCCGCGGTCAAAGTCGGCCTGCGGACAACCTTATGATCAACAAGACCAAGTGAAATTTATGGCAATCCGAAGCCGCCGCCGCCCGGCGTCTCGATCACGAAAACGTCGCCGGCGGCCATGTCCGCGCGGTCGGTCGCCCCGAGCGTCTCAGTCCGGCCGTCCGCCCGCACCACGTGATTGCGTCCGGTGGCGCCGGGCTCGCCGCCGGCCAAGCCGAAAGGCGGCACCCGGCGATGGCCGGAGAGAATCGCCGCCGTGGCCGGCTCCCGGAAGCGGATGCGGCGGACCACGCCGTTGCCGCCCTGCCAGCGCCCGACCCCGCCACTGCCCCGGCGGATGGCGAACGCCTCCACCAGCACCGGGAACCGCCACTCCAGCACCTCCGGGTCGGTCAGGCGGGAGTTGGTCATGTGGGTGTGCACCGCATCGGTGCCGTCGTATCCGTCACCCGCGCCGGAGCCGCCGCAGATGGTCTCGTAATACTGGAACCGCTCGTTGCCGAAGGTGAAGTTGTTCATGGTGCCTTGGGAGGCTGCCATGACCCCAAGTGCGCCATAGAGCGCATCGGCGATGCACTGGGATGTCTCGACATTGCCGGCGACGACCGCGGCCGGGTGGCGGGGCCTCAGCATGCAGCCCTCCGGCACGATCAGCTTCAGCGGCTTCAGGCAGCCGTCGTTGAGCGGAATGTCGTCGTCAACCAGGGTCCGGAACACGTACAGCACCGCCGCCCGGCACACCGCCAGGGGCGCGTTGAAATTGTTGGGCCGCTGATCGGAGGTGCCGGTGAAGTCCAGGGTTGCCGTGCGTGCCTGTTTGTCGATGGTGATGGCGACACGAATGACCGCGCCGTCATCCATCTCGTAGGCGAAGTCGCCCGGGGTCAGCACGTCCAGCACCCGGCGCACCGACTCCTCGGCATTGTCCTGGACGTGCCCCATGTAGGCGGAAACCACGTCCAGGCCGAACTCCGCCACCATCTTGCGCAGTTCCTGCACCCCCTTTTCGTTGGCGGCGATCTGGGCGCGGAGGTCGGCCAGGTTCTGGTCCGGGTTGCGGGCCGGCCAGGGCCCGCTTGCCAGCAGGTCCCGAACCGCGTCCTCCCGTATCCGGCCGTGGCTCACCAGCAGCACGTCGTCGATCAGCACCCCCTCCTCCGCCACCGAGGTGCTGTGCGGCGGCATGGAACCCGGGGTGATGCCACCCACATCGGCGTGGTGGCCGCGCGAGCCCACGAAGAACAGCAGCCGGCCGCCTTCCCGGTCGAACACCGGGGTGATCACGGTGATGTCCGGCAGGTGGGTGCCGCCGTTGTAGGGGGCGTTGAGCATGAACACGTCGCCCGGGCTCATGCGGTCGCCCCGGGCGCGGATCACCGCCCCCACACTTTCGCCCATGGAGCCGAGGTGCACCGGCACGTGCGGCGCATTGGCCACCAGGCGGCCGTCGGCGCTGAACACCGCACAGGAGAAATCCAGCCGTTCCTTGATGTTCACCGAATGGGCGGTGTTGGCCAGCACCGCGCCCATCTGGGTTGCGATGGACATGAACAGGTTGTTGAACACCTCCAGCATCACCGGGTCGGCCCGGGTGCCGACGGCGGTCCGCTCGGGCCGGGGGGCCGTCCGGGTCAGCATCAGGTGGTGGCGGCCGGTCACCTCCGCCTGCCAGCCCGGCTCCAGCACGGTGGTGGCATTGGCCTCGGCGATGATCGCGGGGCCGGCCACCGCATCCCCCGGGCCGAGCGCATCCCGGCGGTGGACCGGCACCCGCATCGGGCGCCCGTCGAACCAGGCTTCCACCCGCTCCGCCGGCTCCGGTGCCGGGCGGCCGGGCTCGACCGCCACCTCCGGCTCGGCCGCGCCATCGGTCTGCCCCACCGCCTCCACCGAGACGGCCTCCAGCACCAGTGCCCGACCGTCCATGACGAAACCGAAGCGGCCGGCGTGCTCGACCTCGAACGCGTCGGTCATCGTTGCCGCGTGATCCCAGGGCACGATCAGCGGCGTATCGGTGCCCTGGTAGCGCAGGTGGGCACGGCCCAGCACGGTGATGCGAGCCGCCTCGATGCCCTGCCCGGCGATCTCCGCCGCCGCGTCCGCCCCGAGTTCGCCCAGCCGGGGTTCGACACGGTCCACCAGGGCCTCGTCCAGGGCCGCCTCCACCGCCTCCTCCCGCATGGCGCGGACCTCGGCGAGCCCCATGCCGTACGCCGACAGCACACCGGCCAACGGGTGGATCAGCACCCGGGTCATGCCCAGCGCATCGGCCACCTGGCAAACGTGCTGGCCGGCGGCACCGCCGAAGCCGTTGAGCAGGTAGCGGGTGACGTCGTGGCCCTGCTGTACCGAAATCTGCTTGATGGCGTTGGCCATGTTGTCGATGGCGATGCGGAGGAACCCTTCCGCCACCTGTTCCGGCGTGCGCTCGCCGGCGCCGGCGGCGGTGATCCGATCGGCGAGCTCGCGGAACGCCCGCCGCACCACCGCGGCGTCCAGCGGCTGATCGGCGCCGGGGCCGAATACCGCAGGGAAGAACCGCGGCTGGATCCGGCCCAGCATCACGTTGCAGTCGGTGACGGTGAGCGGCCCGCCGCGGCGGTAGCAGGCGGGACCGGGATCGGCGCCGGCGGAATCCGGCCCCACCCGGAACCGCGTCCCGTCGAAGTGGAGGATGGAGCCGCCGCCCGCCGCCACCGTGTGGATGCACATCATCGGGGCGCGCATCCGCACCCCGGCCACCTGGCTTTCGAAGGTGCGCTCGTACGCGCCGTCGAAGTGGGCGACGTCGGTGGACGTGCCGCCCATGTCGAAGCCGATCACCCGACGGAACCCGGCCATCTCCGCCGTCCGCACCATCCCCACCACGCCGCCGGCGGGGCCCGACAGGATGCTGTCCTTGCCCTGGAACAGGGTGGCATCGGTGAGTCCGCCGTTGGACTGCATGAACATCAGGCGGACATCGCCCAGCTCCCCGGCCACCCGGTCCACGTAGCGGCGGAGGATCGGCGTCAGGTAGGCGTCCACCACCGTGGTGTCGCCGCGGGAGACCAGCTTCATCAGCGGGCTGGTGGCGTGGGAGGGGGAGATCTGGGTGAAGCCGATCTCCCGGGCGATGGCGGCCACCCGCTGCTCGTGCCCGGCGTGGCGGTAGCCGTGCATCAGCACGATGGCCACCGACCGGATGCCGTCGGCGAACGCGTCGCGCAGCACCAGGGCAGCGGCGTCCTCGTCGAGGGGCGCCAGCACGGTTCCGTCCGCGTCCAGCCGCTCGTCAATCTCCACCACCCGCTGGTAGAGCAGCTCCGGCAGGACGATCTGGCGGTCGAACAGCCGCGGCCGGTTCTGGTAGCCGATGCGGAGCGCATCGGCGAAGCCCCGGGTGATGGCGAGCACGGTGGGCTCGCCCTTGCGCTCCAGCAGCGCATTGGTGGCGACGGTGGTGCCCATCTTGACCGCGTCGATCCGCTCCGCCGGGATCGGGGCGTCGGGCTCCAGGCCGAGCACGGCGCGGATACCCTTGAGCGCGGCATCGCGGGTATCGGCCGGGTCCTGGGAGAGCAGCTTGCGGGCGACGATGGTGCCGTCCGGCGCCCGCCCGACCACGTCGGTGAAGGTGCCGCCCCGGTCGATCCAGAACTGCCAGCCTTGGCCCATGGGGCGAGGTATAAGCCGCCCGGCGCCCGAGGTCACCTGGAAGCGGTGCCTCGGCCCCCGCCGCCGGCCTCCCTGACTTGGCCTTGCCACCCGCGTTCCAGGAACTGCCAAGCACAGAACACCGGCCTGAAGCCGCCGAACCCTGTGGTGCCCAAACCCATTCGCGCCCGCTACCGCGTTGACGCCCAGGCACATTTTCAAAGCCGGTGCGGACGTTGGGCCTAACTCCCATCCGAAGGATTGACAGATGTTGTCTTACGCCATAGGGTGCGCCTTGCTGTCAGTGGTCCAGTGAATACGATGCTTGTTAAGTTTTTATTAATTGGTTTTGCATTCCTGACGTTCCTCAGGTTTTCAGTGGCGCTTCGAAAGAATTTCGACAGCGTTCGCTTACCTTTGGGAATGATACTTCTTTCGGCACTTGCGTTGGCATCGTTCCTGCTTATCTCGCTGTTTGCGTTCTGGTCGGCAAGCGGTATTTATGTGGTTGTCGGCTTGGTCGGAATTGCAGGCAGCAACTACATATTTGGAAAAAGCGTTTCCGCTTTAGAGGGAGATCGCCTGAAGGTTGCTTTCGATCCGGATCTGCCAAGGCATGTTCAGACGACGGGCATTTATTCTCGGATACGGCATCCTATGTATGCCTCTTACATCTTGTTCTGGGCAGCCTATGCGACCGGATCAGCAGATTGGCGTGCGCTTCTTCCCGCCTTTGTGATTATCTCGGTTTACGTGTTTCTCGCTCTGTCGGAAGAACGTAGAATGCTCGCCTCCCCTGCGTCGGAGACCTATGCCAAATTGATGGCTCAGGCAGGGATGTTCTGGCCAAAGCTGTGGTAGATGTTGAAGTTTGAGACAGGGCTCCTTGCCTTTTCCAGAGGCTCAGGGCCTCCATTCTTGAAGCGGAGGACGAGTTTTCGGCTGTTTCATTGTTACGTTATGCGTGCTGTCGGCGCGAGAACGCAGTTGCAGAACACCCGAAGCAAAACTCTCGGGACGACTTCGACAGTAAACTGACGCATCCGACTTTTGCCGCATCGGACGAAACCGGGGTGATCGCATCGATCAGGACCGGGATCATTGGCAGCATTCGTGACAGTTCTCCTTCAATGCTGCTTGGGACACCCACGACGCTCCGCAAGGGGAATCGGGGGCTCCTCTAGCGTTGCCCTGTCGTCTACACAAG
>REES01000043.1 GCA_007694935.1 Rhodospirillales bacterium | reverse complement strand
TTGCGTCGTCTGCTACTGTTTAGCATGGTTGAACTGGCATGGATCGAGCGTCCAACGTGCCAGCAATGCGACACCGAGCCGGAACGACCAGGCCCCAAAAACGCGACCAGGGGCGGGGGTGTCGGCCATCCCCCCGCGCACCACGAACCCAATTTACAAAGCTACTACACACTAGCAACTTCGTCTCCCGCGCTTGACGCCCCGTCTCCCGCGCATTATGCTCCGCGCATGAGTGCGATAACGACCGAAGTGTTGCAGACCATCGCGTTCGAGGCGGCGTTGCAGTATCACCCCCCGGATGAGATCGAGCTGCGCTACAACCTGCCGACCGGTACGTTCGAGCAAATGCTCGACGAGCCCCGGTTCAGTGCCATGGTCGCTGCCGCCCGGCGCGAGATCGACGAGACCGGCGCACAGACCCGCCTGGTAGCCAAGCGACTAACCGCCCAGTTGGTGCCGGAAATCGCGCGCATCGTGTCCGACCCCCGTGCAGCCCACCGTGACCGCATCGACGCTTTCAAGGCCCTGGCCACCGTGGCCGGCGTCAACAAGGACGAGGCCAACACGGGCAACGCCTTCGCCATCCAGATCAATTTGAACCAGTGAACATCCTGCCGTACACCCCGCCGCCGACCATCTCGCGGTTCCTGCAGTCCCGGGCGTTTATCCGGTCAATCATGGGGCCATTCGGCTCGGGCAAGTCAGTGGGCAGCGTGATGGCCCTGGTCAAGAACGCCATGGAGCAGCAACCCGACGCCAAGGGTATGCGGCGCTCGCGCTACGCCATCATCCGTAACACCTACCGCCAGCTCGACGACACGACCAAAAAGACCATCTTCGACTGGCTGCCGGACGGCGTGGCCGGGACATATAAGTCGGGCAAGAACATGTTCGTGCTGCGGTTCGGGGACGTGGAGTCGGAATGGCTGTTCCGGGCGCTGGACTCCCCCGACGACGTGCGCAACCTGCTGTCCATGGAGCTGACCGGGGCGTGGATCAACGAGTACCGCGAGATTCCCTCCGAGGTGCTGATCAACCTGATCGGGCGCTTGCGCTACCCCGAGTCGAGCCGGATACGGCTGCCGGGGATCGTGATGGACACCAACCCGCCGCCGTTGGGGTCGTTCTGGCACCGGCTGGCTACCGAGCCACCGCCGGCTGAGATTCAAGCCGCCCTGGACGTCGCCCTCAAGGACAGCCCCGACGGGCCGCGGCCGCTGATCGAGCATTTCCAGCAACCCGGGGGCAAGGACGAGAACGCCGAGAACCTGGAGCACCTGCCGCCGGGCTACTACGACCTGATGATCGCGGCCAACGCGGACAAGGGCGAGGACTGGCTGAATGTCCACGTCCACGGTAACTACGGGCCGGACCCGTCCAACCTGCCGGTCTATCCGCAGTACCGGGCCAACCTGCACGCGCCCAAACCGTTCCCGTACCGCTACAACCACGGCCTGACCACCTACGTGGGGCTCGACTTCGGCCGGACTCCTGCCGCCGTGCTGGCCCAACAGCTCAAGAACGACCGCTGGGTGGTGTTCAGCGAGCTGACCACGGTCAACTGCACCACCGAGGAGTTCATACCTAAACTGGCGGCGTGGCTGGCGCGCTGGGACATCAAGCCGTCCGAGGTCAAATGCTACGGCGACCCGGCCGGCAGTTATGGCTCGGAGCAGAACCGCCTGACCAGCTTCCAGATGCTGCGGCGCGAGGGCTTCGTGATCATCAAGGGTGAGCGGTCGCCCGAGAAACGCTTAGGCGCCGTGCGCAAACTGCTCGCTACCATCATCGACGGGCGGCCCGGGCTGATGATCGACGCCGAGGAAGCGCCCATGCTGGCCGAGGGGTTCGCCGGGGCGTACTGCTTCAAGCGCAACCAGGAGGGCGAGATGAACCCGGATCCGCGCAAGAACAAGTATTCCCACCCCCACGATGCGCTGCAGCACCTGCTCGGACGGATCGCCCTGAGCGCCGGGGGGCAGCAGGACGCCATCAAGGCGCCCACGCCCTGGAGCCTGTATGGCAAGACTGCGTGAGTGGGCGGTCGCCTGGCTAACCCGTGCGTTCGTGTGGACCACCGTGCGGGTGGCGCCCCGGCCCCCCGTCCCGCCTGAGAAACGGTTCCACGTGGAGCAGGACGGCCCCCGGGCCGACCTGACGGCCTACCTGCTGTTCTGCCCCGGCGCGGTGCCGCGGGGGGACTGGCACGTGGCCTACCTGCTCTGCTTCGACAGCGGGCACACTATCATCGTGGACAGCCTGATCGGGCGCTGCTGGGTCCACCCCATGCCGCACAAACCGTCGCTGGAGCGGGTGGTCAGTCTGCTCAAGGCCGAGTACGTCGTGACCGTGCGCACCGCCTCGGCCGGGTGCATGTACCATGACAGCATCGGCCCGACCACGTGCATCACCCTTGCCAAACGACTACTGGGTGTGCATAATCCGGGCATGGTCACGTCCCGGCAACTGCTGGACTATCTGTGGAGGCGCCGATGAGTGGCGGTCGTAGTTTGTTACGTGGAGTGGGCGACGTCCTGACGGGCGGGGCGTTCACTGCGCGGCGTGAAGCCCGGCGCGTTCGGCGTGCCGAGGAAGAAACCCAGCAGCAGTTGACCGAGATGCAGCGCGAGGAGCGCCAGCGTCGGCGCAACCTCCAGCGAGCCTCGCTACAGCGCCAGCCGACGCTGTTCGACCTGCTCGGCGGGCCGGGTGACGTGTGACCACCGAGGCGCTCGTTGAGAAACTGTTCGCGGATCGCAAGGGCTGGGAGAGCCTGTGGGACACCGCGTATCGGTTCATTGCCCCGGAGCGGGCAGCCATATTCCCCACCTCCACGCCTGAGACCCCCACGTCCATCCAGGACTCAGTTTTTGACGCTACGGCCATCGACGCCGCGGAAAAACTGGTCAACCTGTTGATGAGTGGCATGATCCCGGCGTGGGCCAAGTGGTTCCGGCTACGGCCGGGTCCGGCGATCCGCGACCCATCGGCCCGCCAGCAGTTGATGCCCACCCTCCAGCTTGCCGAGGACCTCATCCTGCAGGCCCTGACCGACGCCAACTTTTACCTGGAGGCCCAGCCGGCCATCCTCGACCGTGTGGTCGGCGGTACGGGCGCCGTGGAGATTTGCACCAACCCGCGGCTGGCGTTCAAATGCGTGCCGCTGTCGGAGCTGGCCCTGGCCGAGGACACCGCCGGACGGGTCAGTCACGTGGCGCGCAAGACCACCTACGACGTGGCGAGCATCCTGCGCCTGTACGAGGACCGCCTGACCGAGCAAAAGAAGATCGAGCTGGGGCAGAAGAAGGCGACCGACCGCGAGCATGTGTTTATTACGTGCATCCGCGAGCCGGATGACTCGTGGGAATACCGCGTGGTGCTGAAAGGTTCGCCCGAGATCGAGCTGGAAAAGACCATCACCGCGTGGCCGCGCATCGTGCCGGCTCGCTGGAGCAAGATTCCAGGCTACCCCTACGGCCGCGGGCCGGGGCTGCGCGTCCTGTCGGACGTGCGGGCGCTGAACAAGATCAAAGAGTTGACGCTCAAGAACGCCGCGCTGGCCGTAGGCGGTGCCTGGACCGTGGTCAACGATGGGGTGTTGAACCCCTACACCATGGTGCTGGAGCCCGGGGTCAAGATTCCCGTGGCGTCCAACAGCCCGAATGACCCTTCTGTGCTGCCGCTGCCCTCGTTTGCCAACTTCGACGTGGCCAACTTTTCGATGGATGACCTGCGCAACAGCATCAAGCAGGCGTTCATGGCTGACCAGTTCCAGCCGCTCGGACGTACCCCGATGAGCGCAACGGAGGTGGCCGAGCGCACGCGCGTGATCGCGTCTGACATGGGCGCGAGCCTAGCGCGGCTACAGAACGAGTTCCTGATGCCGATCCTCAAGTTCGTGGCCAACCACCTGCAGAAGCAGGGCGAGATCCCCGAGGAACTGGGCATCGGTGACGACTTCGTGGACGTGCAGTTCGTTTCCCGTCTGGCGCAGGCGCAGTGGGCCGAGGACAAGGCCAACATGCTGGAGCTGGCCTCGCTGGCGCAGGCACTGGGGCAGACCGACCCAAGGGCCGCCATGGTGGTGGACAGCGTGGCGGTCATCCGCGAGGTGCATGAATACTCGGGTCTCAAGCCCGAGATTCTGCGCAGCGACGACGACATTGACGAGATGATGCAACAGGCGATGGAGGCCCAGCAGCAGGGCATGGCTGGACCGGAGCAACCGGCATGAGCTGGGAGGCACTGAACGCCCCGGCGCCGGAAGAACCCGCAGAGTACAAGGCCCTGCGCAGCGACGTGGCCCGGGCGCTCAACAACCACCCGATGCTGGAGAAGTACCTGCGCACCGTGGTCATGTCGGGTTGCTACACGGCCAACCGCTCGTTTGAACAAGTGACATTCGCGGAGGGCCAGCGCCGGTTGGCCCTCGATTTATTGAAACTCGGAGGAAAGTTTGATGGCTGATGATCTGCTGGCCGACGGCGAAGAAGTCGTCGAGAACCAGGAACCCCAAGACACCGTTGATGCCGGGCCCGCCCCGTCATCCGTGCAGTATCCCGACTGGGTGCCCAGTGAGTTCCACGCCGCTGAGAAGCGGGGCGAACTGCTGGACGCGCTGGGCGTAAAGACCTCGGCCGAAGTGCCGACGGATCGCCCGGACTGGCTGCCCGAGAAGTTCTGGAAAGACGGTGAGGGGCCTCAGTACGACAAACTGGCCACGTCCTACTCCGAGCTGGAGAAGAAACTCCACGAGAAACGCCCGCAGCCGCCTGAGCAGTACGAGGTCAAGCTCCCCGAGGGGGTCGAGCTTGAGGACCCGGACGCTCCGGTGCTGTCTGAGGCCGACGTCGAGCTGTTCAAGGAACTCGGGCTGGACAACGACGCTGCGCAAAAAGTGACCGACCACTTCTGGAACAACGTGATGCCGGTGCTGGCCGAGAAGAACGGTCAGATCGAGCTGGAGCGCCTGTCCGGCGCCTGGGGCTTCGAGGGTACCGACCAGTCGGAGTTCCGGCAGCGCCTGGGTGCTACCAAGCAGTGGGCCGAGCAGAACCTGCCACAGGAAGTGGTGCAGCACCTGCGGTCCAGTGCCGCTGGCGTCCAGGCCCTGTATGGCATGATGAAGAATCGCACGACCGCCCCCAACACCGCCGGTGCGACCCCGCCCGACCTCAAGAAACTGCAAGACATCATCAACTCGGAGGAATACTGGGCCGAGGGCAATGAGGGTCTGCGTGAGCAGGTTCAGCGGGACTACCAGCGGGCGCTGGAGGGTCGGGCTTGACAACCTGCTAATCATGGGTTGATAATCGCACTGCACGTTCAGCGGAGCCTCGCTAGAGACAACTCCTGGAACGGTTTGAAGTGAAACCTGACCAAGGAGCTAGACAATGGCAACTTCTGCACCGACAGCGTTTATTCAGCTATACGAGTCGGAGGTCAAGGCCGCATACCAGCGCGAGGGCTCATTGCTCCGCGGTACGATCCGCACCCGCAGCAACGCCGGTGCCGAGCGTATTTACTTCCCGAAACTCGGGAAGGGTGCTGCCACCTCCAAAGCACGCCACGCCGACGTGGTTCCGATGGACCTCGAACACACCCGTGTGTTTGCGGACATGGAGGACTACTACGCCCCGGAATACATCGACGACCTCGACCAGGCCAAGATCAACTGGACCCTGCGTTCGGAGTACGCTCGTGCTTCTGCCTGGGCGCTGGGCCGCCAGACGGATGCGTTGATCATCGACGCCCTGGATCAGACCACCCAAGACCTGGCCGCGGATTCCGTGACCGGTTCCGACGGTGAGCTGACCCTCGACGTCCTGACCGCCGTCAGTGAGTCCCTCAACGACCGCGACGTCCCGATGGACCGTATGCGGTACGCCGTCATCACCCCGGAAACCCTCAGCGAACTGCTGGTGATCCCGGGCGCGACCAGTTCCGACTTCGTTCGGGAGCAGCTCTTGATCACCGGCAACCGCCCGGCGTTCTACATGGGCTTTAACTGGATCGTCCACACGGGCCTGCCCGCAGGCGTCAAGGGCTTTTTCTACCACACCCCCTCGGTGGGTCACGGTATCGCCCGCGACGTTACTTCGTCGGGGGACTGGGTGCCGACCAAGGTCGCGTGGCTGATCAACTCGTGGATGTCCATGGGTGCGACCATCATCGACGAGGACGGCGTTCTCAAACTCACCGCGTCTTAAGGAGACTCGATCATGGCTTTCAATCAGAAAGAACTGGGCCTCCTGGGCTACACTGGTTCGGCACCGAATCTGTCGAACCACCTGTACTTCTACGCCAACACTGAGGAAGATACGGTCACCACGGCCGGGTTCTTCAACGCAGCGACGGCGCAGATGCGGGTGGGCGACTTCATCTTCATCGGTGACACGGGTCAGATTGTCCACGTGAGTGCCATCAACGCCACCACTGGGGCGGTTACCGTCCAAGTCACGGCTGCGCCTAGCAGCTAACCGGCCGTGGCTGGCGAGCTGGAGGTTGTAAACGAGGCCCTCATCAAGCTGGGGGCCTCGCCTCTTGCCTCCCTCAACGACGCAGGCGCCCAGGCCACCACGGCCCGGGCGTTACTGCGGACCACGGTCACCCGGCTACTGTCGGAGACGCCGTGGTTTTGGGCTTTGCGGAAGGTCAACCTGCCCGAGATCGAGCTGGGCGAGGACGAGTTCCGCGAGTTTGGGCGCTACACCCACGTCTACCAGATGCCGCCTGACCTGATCCGGTCCATTGGGCTGGAGTGCCGGTCGGACTTCCGGCTGCTGCGGGATCGCCTGTTCACGCGGGCCAAACCTGCGCACCTGCTGTACGTGTTTGAGGCCGAGGTCGAGCGTTGGCCGGGCTACTTCCGCGAGTTGGTGGTGGACACGATGGCCGGCAACATGGCGATCAGCGTCACCGACAGCGCCAACCGGGCGCAGATGTGGATGGACAAGGCCAACCAGGCCCGGCAGCGGGCCATGGCCATCGACGCGCAGCAAACGCCGCCAGAAGTGTTCAACCTGATGCAGGTCTACCTGCGTCGAACCAGTAACCCCCTGGCCGTGGGATGAGCCGTTTCGTCCAACAGACGAACTGGTCGCGGGGTGAGATCGAGCCGCGGCTACTCGGACGTCAGGACGCTGAGTTTTACGATTCGGCGGCCGAGCTGCTGGACAACTGGCTGCCGGACACCGTTTCGAGTATTTCGGTTAGGGCGTCGTTCCAGTCCCTGCTGAAAATCCCGCTGACCATTGTCGGGCCCGAAGATCAGACCCTGCTGCTGCGCCGGTCGTTCCAGAACCTGTTGGGCTACGTGTTCCGTGGCGTGCAGGTCGTGGTCCACCTGGCGCTGTATTTCGACGAGGACACCGAGGAAAGCTACCTGGCGATCCGGGCCTACCGCATCGCGCTGGAGCGCCTCGACACCGATTCTCCGCGAGTCCTGGCCGCCGACATTGCCGGCGGCGGGTTCTACCTCTCCCCTCCCATTGTTGACCCCGATCCGGCCATCCTCTACGAGGTTGGTTTCTCGGTGGCAGGACCTGCGGCTTTTTTGACCCACCGGCTATTCCCTCCTGTGCGGGTGTTCCCGGACTCTCTGGACCCGACGGCGGCGTCGTTCAATGTCAGCACCCCGGTGTTCTATCGGGAGCTATTCGGGTTCGTCACCCCGCAGGCCGGCACGAACGACTGGGAAGGTTCGGAGGAGGCAATCTTCGACGAGCAGCTTGAGGTGGGCGACACCATCAAGTTCCGCAACCAGCTTTACACCGTCGCGTCCATCACCGTCAGCACCGACGAGGAGACCGAGGGCCAGCAGTCCTTCACCACGGTCGAGACCTACACCGGCGAGACCTTGACCGATCGCGTGGACGTGCTGGACCCGGACCCGTTCGGGGGGAATCCCTCGCTGGTGGCGTTTTACCAAGGCCGGCTGGTGCTGGCTGCCACAGATGAGCAACCCACCGGGGTGTGGCTGAGTCGCTCGGGCGATCCGTTCACCATCGTGCCGTCGAGCGTGGATGACGGCAGCCCGATCAATCAGGAACTGTTCGCGGAAGGGGCCGACGAGTTCGTGTGGATGACCGGCGGCGACCGGCTGTATCTTGGGTCGGGCCTGGGTGAGTATGCCCTTGGCTCGCCTGACGAGACCCTGACGCCGACCCAACTGCGGTTCTTCCGCATCGGGCAAAACGGCGGCGCCCGCGTGACCCCCGTGGTCGTGGACGGGACGGTGATCTTCGCCAACCGGAGCCGCTCGCAGGTGCTGGGCGTGGTTTACGACCTGGCGCGGCAGTCGTTCAGCACGAACAACCTGTCGATCTTGAGTGGGCACCTGACCCAAGGGGTGCTGGACCTGACCTACCGGCCTCCAGTGGAGAACGACCGCACACCGCGCATCTTCGCGCTGACCCCCGACGGCCTGCGGGCGTTTGCCCTGAGCGAGGCGGCCGGCGTGGCGGCGTGGAACCGCATCTCGCACAGCCCGGCGTTCACGATCAAGGCCGTGGCCGGGACCAGCGAGTACCTGTTCGCAATTTGTAACCGCAACAGCGGCTACGTGGACCTGGCGGTGCTGCGCAATGAGTAGGAAACCCAAAATCCTGCTGGACCTGCCGTTCCCGGTGGACCGGCTGCAGGTGTCGGGGTTTTTCACGTCGCGGCCCTACCCAGTTGTGCAGATCGACTCTATGCAGCCTGGGTTTTCGCTGGATACTTTGGAACTGCGACGAATCCGGGTGTCGTTCGACGCGCCTGTAGAGTCCGTGGAGCCCGCGCTGGCTCTAGATTCCTTGAACTTGCGCCCGTTGCTGCAAGAATACAGCTATGACGAAGGGATTGACCCGGTGTTGTCGCTGGAC
>REES01000048.1 GCA_007694935.1 Rhodospirillales bacterium | reverse complement strand
CCGCGAGTTCGCGTCCGGCAATCTCGAGTGCTACCGCATGATCCTCCACAAGCCGGAGGAAGGCGCCCATCCGACGGCGCAGGCCTAGCAAGCCGCCGGCGGCGCTGCCGCCTGCTACACCATTAGCCGGGATGTGACCGAGCTCTGCCTGTTTAGGGGTGTTGGGACCATCATCCACAAGATGGCTGCATAGCGCACGCATTGCAGCAGACGCGCTCCGCCGGCCGCACGAGCTGAAGCACTATAAGGAATAGTGTTTCATCCCCAAGCCCTTCGCGCCCGGTGTCGGTGGCGCCATTGAGCGGCGTTTCATAGGTCACAAGTACGCCGCTGCACAAGCCCGGCACTCATTGGCCGGAAGACAAGGAAACCGCTCCACGTGGTTTCTCCGCGCCACGCGAGAATGGCCAGGAGAACCTGGAGGCCGCGGCACTACCACCTGCGAGAAACTACGGCGGTTGGCGGCGGATCTCCCTCGTTATTTGAAGCGACGAGCGAGGGCAAACGCCTCGCTCGTCGTCGACAGGCGGCGTCGCGGCGGTTCAGGCGCCCCACACGTCGTCGTATCGTGCACAGCCGTCGTGCGGATCTTTGAACAGCATGTCGTAGCTCACCGGAGGAGCTTCCGTGCGGAAGATCTGTGGAAGATTGCCCAGGACATAAATGCTGGAGCGGATCACCATCTCGCTGGTCGTATTCGGCATGTCACTCACCTTCAGTACTCCTTAGCAATTGACAGTTCTGAGCGACCTCATCCGATCGCAGTTCGAATCTGCCCATTAGCTTCGTGCCGCAAGCAATCCAGAGCGGGGGTGCCGAAAATTTTGGGTCAAGTGTCGTTTTCTTCCTGCAAGGCGACGAAGTAGACCGGAGCGCCTTGCTGGTCTCTCACGGGAAACACCCGCCAGTGCATCACGAACTCGGAACAGTCCTTGCGGTAGTTGACAGTCTCCCCTTCGAAGATCCGACCAGCCTCAAGGTCCTTTCTCAGACGGTCCAGAACCGCCTGGTCGGTTTTCGGCCCCTGAAGCATGCGTGGCGACTTCCCTATAACGTCCTCGGGCGTGTACCCGGTCAGGGTAGTGAATGCCTCATTGACGTAGATGATCGGTGTATCCGGCGCAGCCTGCGTCACCATCACCGAACTGAGACTGTTGTCGGCGATCGCGTCGAGGACGTCGCCAGGATGAGTCGTTGTTGACAGGATGCTACTCAAGACCATGGTTCCAACTCCTTTGTGCTGACTGGTTGCAATCGTGTGACCTTACGCCGGAGCGCACTGCGCTCTGCCAAACTCGGTTGCGTGGAGAAGGTGCTGGCTGGCTCAATCAGGGAGTCGACGGCTTTCCGAAGAACTGTGACGGTCATGCCATGGCCGACCTCTAACGTCAGGAGGTCCGACCCGTCGACGCTCACGATCGTGCCCACAAGGCCGCCAACAGTGGCGACACGCAGGCCGGGGCGCAGGCCCGCAAGCATTTCGCGATGGCGCTTGAGCCGGACCAGCTGTGGACGCACGAGAACCAGAAAGAAGATCACGAAAACGATGGCGATGAGCAGGGCCTGAGCGGCGAGCCAGGGCATATCGGATCCCTCCCTAAAACATCAAGAGTAGCGAGGGCTCAGCGTTCCGTGTTGACGCGGAAGATGAAGCCGGTGCCAAAGATGCCGAGCAGGAGCAGCACGATATGTCCGAACACAAACTCTGGTATCCAGATGAAAAGTCCGGCGCTGATGCAGAAGATGCACGACCACATGAACGCAAGAACAGTCATCAGTTGAAAGCGGGTTGCGCGAGGAAGACTGAGTAACGGGTTATGCTCGGCATTCATGACCGTGTTCCAGGCCGTCTTGATCATGGTATTCATTTCATATCGCTCCTTGGGGCGGGTGCGGCTGCTGCTGCGGCCGACTGCGGTGTTGATGGTGAAGAACAACACGTTCGATCCGTAAAGACCCGTGCGATGCGGCGTTACGAGAGCGCGGGGACGGCAGCGATCGCCGGTCCTTCGCGCCCGAAGCGGCGGCTACGGGCGGCAAGGGCGAGCCCGAACGCGGTGCCGGCAATCGCTCCCTTGGTCAGAGACCCACCGATGAACAATGCGGAAAGGAGATTTTGCTCAGTCGCGCCGGCGATCATTGTCGCGATGGACGAGACGTCGAAAGCAAGGATCCAGCCTGCCAGGGCCAGGAATACAAAGGCCCCGACGACGCCGGCGGTGACGACCGTCTGCACAATAACTTGGTCGTGATCGGACATTTCCCGAATTCCTTCACGGCTTGCAAACACCCCCCTCTTACGAGGCGACCAACGATGTGGATGAGTTGCGACCGCTCTTTCGGTCCGCCCCTCCCGATCAAGGTTTCAGCGGGCGCTTGGCGGGACGGCCTCTGCTGAGGATCTCTCCCAACACGACGGCGCAGCCATGCGCTCTTTTCGAGGGGCGGCGCCTTGAGGTGCTGCTTCGGATCGGCTCGGTTCAACGGTACCGGCTTCCGGCGGCGCGCTGGCGCCGCCAATCCGTCAACGTCGAGGAATACAGGCCCTCGCGCCGAAGGATGGCGCCAATCTCCGCGCTGCCGGCGGCGCGGTCGGTCTTCTCCAGAATGCGGAGCTTCTGCCGGGCGGTGAACGTCCGGTAACGCTGCACGCTGTTACCCCTGGCGTTACCCCTGGCCTGTTCTTGCTTGTGGATAAGTCTGCCAAGTGCTGGTGCGCCCGGCGGGATTCGAACCCACGACCCCAGGATTAGGAATCCTGTGCTCTATCCGGCTGAGCTACGGGCGCCCGCAGACCCTCTTATACCACCCCGGCGGAGGCCCGCGAAACCGGCAAGCGTCGACGGCGCCTCAGGGCAGACGCACGCCGAGCCAGTCCAGCGGCAGGTGATAGTAGAGCGTGAGCACCTCGGTCCCCGGGTTCGTGTCGCCGATGCCGAGGTTGGAATAGTGCGAAAAGGCGACACCCAGTCGCGACCGGTTGCGAAAGCGGTACGACAACTCTCCCTGCGTGCGGAATTCGAGGGGGTGGCCCAGGTCCAGGTCGGACCCGCCCTGAACGTAGCCGAACGCGCCGATACTGGCGGTGGCGACGATGCGCTCGGTCAGGTACATGTCGAACAGGACGCCACCGCCGCCGAAGAAGCTGCCCGACGTGGTCCCGGCAACGCCAAGGAACGGCTTGGTGATCACCCGACTCGGCCACAACCAGAGCCCCCAGCCCGATCGGTATTCCAGGCGGAAATCTGCCGCATCGTCGTGGGAACCCGTGATGTCGTAATAGCCGACGCCGAGCGAAAGCAGATGCGGCTCGCCGGCCGAGGCCGGCGCCGCCAGTCCCAGCACCGCCGCTGCCGCAATGGCGAGCGACAAGATGCGTCCGTTGATCCGTGACATGCGCCCCCGCCGTGTCCAGAAACCAAACCCTAATCGGTTATGCAGCACCGAACCTGAGCGTGCAACGATTTCTTTGTATGCGCTGGCGGGTTGTGGGGGGCGCGGTCAGGTGCCCGTCTGGCTATCGGATCCGCACCTTCATTGCTTCCATGGCGCGCACCAGCACCGAACGGATCCCCGGTTCCAGGGCGGAGTGCCCGGCATCAGGCACCACCACATAATCGGCGCGGTGCCAGGCGCGGGCGAGGGTGTCGGCGGTGACGATCGGGCACACCATGTCATAACGGCCCTGGACGAGAATAGCCGGCAACCGGCGGATGGGCGCCAGGTTCTCCAGCAGGGCCCCCGCCGGCAGGAAGGCCTCGTTCACGAAGTAGTGCGCCTCGATCCGCGCCAGGGCCAGGGCAGCGCCGTTGAGGCTGCCGGCCGGCCCCTCCGGCTTGGGGATCAGGTTGGAGCAGGCGCTCTCATAGCGGCTCCACGCGGTCGCCGCCGGCCCGTTGATCAGCGGTTCGGGATCAATCAGCCGGCGATAGTAGTTGCCGAGAACATCGTGGCGCTCCCGGGCCGGAAGGAAGTCGCGAAAGGCCCGGTGGGCTTCGGGGAAGAACAGCCCCATGCCGTCCAGAAACCAGTCGATTTCCCGCCGGGTGCCGAGAAAAATGCCCCGCAACACGAAGCCGGCGCAATGCTGCGGCTGCTGAATGCCGTACGCCAGGGCCAGGGTGGAGCCCCAGGAACCGCCGAACAGCACCCACCGGTCGATGCCGAGGTGCCGGCGCAATGCCTCCATATCCGCGATCAGGTGCTGCGTCGTATTCTGGGAAAGTTCGCCGAAAGGCTCCGACCGGCCGCAGCCGCGTTGATCGAAGACTACGATGCGGTAGAAACGGGGATCGAAGAAGCGTCGATGGGCGGCGGCGGCACCGGCACCGGGACCACCGTGCAGAAACACCACCGGCATCCCGTTGGGATTGCCCGATTGTTCCCAGTAGATCCGGTGGCCGCCGGAAACCGGCAGCTTGCCGGTGGCATAAGGCTCGATATCCGGGAAGAGATCGTAACGATGTGCCCGCGCGTCCATCCCTCTGCTCATGCCGTGATCCGCTCAGTATACGGTCATCGTCGGGCGAGAGATACGGCCGTCGGCACCGCACTGGTCCTTTCTTTCCGGTCATCCGGAGGGCCGGTGCTGGCGCCACGACTGTCTCTCGACGCCGCCCTCAACCCAGGGCGGTTGTCGGCGGCGAGACGATGAGATCGGCCCTCCGGCGCATCGCGGCGATGACGGTGGGGCTGCTGCTCGCCACTACCGCGGCGGCGGACGGGCCGCAGCCGAGGGTCGTCGCAGTACCGGATGGCGCGACCCTATATCTGGACCGGGCGGTGCAGGGTACAACCGTCATCCGGCTGGCCGGGATCGATGTTCCGGGCCTCGGTCCGGCCGGCGACGCAGAGCCCCTGGCGGCGGAGGCTCGGGCGGCACTGTCCGAGATCGCCGGGGACCGGCATGTCCAGGTGGCGACGGGCCGGCCGGGCCGTGACCGCTACGGCCGCCTGGTCGGGCAGGCATACCGGGCTGACGGCCTATGGCTGCAGGGCGCGATGCTGACCCGCGGCCTTGCCCGGGTGCGTGTGTGGGGGGATCCGCCGGAACGGATCGCCGAGATGCTGGCGCTGGAGTCGCAGGCCCGGGCCCACGGGCGCGGCCTATGGTCGCATCCGGCCTACGCCGTCCGCACGGCCGAGACGATCCACCGCCACATCAACAGCTTCCAGATTGTGGAAGGCCGGGTACAGCGGGCGGCCGCTGTGCGCGGGCGGGTTTTCCTCAATTATGGCGCCGACTGGCGCACCGATTTCACCGTCGCCATTGCCGCGGCGGACCTGTCGCGCTTCGCCGAAGCCGGCCTTGATCCGCTCCGCCTTGAAGGCCGGCGGATCCGGGTGCGGGGCTGGGTCCGGTCCTGGAACGGGCCGCTGATCGACGTCACTCATCCAGCGGCAATCGAAATCCTGGAGGCGCCCATGACCGGACCCCCGTCCCTACTCCCCCTGCTGCAGCAGCAGGCCCCGTTCGCGGGCGACATGGATCATGCGGAGAAAGAAGGCCACGGCAGCGGCAAAATAGACCGCGTTGAGCGCCAGCGCGCCGGCCAGGAGGTCCCACCGGAAGGTGTCGTCGAACAGCACCGCGCGCATCCCCTCGAACACGTAGGCGGAGGGCAGCGCCCATGACACCGGCTGCAGCCAGGCCGGCAACGTCTCGATCGGGTAATAGATACCGGAGAGCGGCGCGATCGCGAAAATCAGCACCCATGCCAGGTTCTCGGCGCCGAGCCCAAGCCTGAGCACCAGGGCCGAGACCACCAACCCCACCGTCCAGCCGAGCACCAGGAGGTTGGCGAAGAACGCCGCGAGCGGCGGTCCCAGTGAGAACACCCAGACGTCGAACAGCGGCAACGCCAGCACGGCGGCGGGACTGACGCTGATGAGGGTGCGGATCAGACTGAGGAGGCTCATCGCCGCCACCAGTTCCGAGGGCCGCATCGGGCTGACGAACAGCTGGCCCAGGTTGCGCGCCCACATCTCCTCCAGGAACGACAGCGACAGGCCGAGATTGGCACGGAACAGCACATCCCACAGCAGCACCGCGCTGATCAGAACCCCGGCAGCCTCGGCCACCCAGCTGCTGTGCTGCTGGAAGAACACGGTGATGAAGCCCCACAGCAGCATTTGCACGGTCGGCCAGTAGGCCAAGTCGAGCACCCGCGGCCACGACCGCATGAGGATGTAGAGGTGTCGCAGCATCAGGGCAGAGACGCGCTGCCAGGAGAAGCCGATGGCGTGCGCCGCCCCCTCCGCCGCACCGTGGCCGGGCGGCCGGGTCATGCCTGCTTCCCGGTCACTGCGCCGCCGCCCCGCCCGCGGTTGTACCGCGCCGCCGCTGCCTTGCGATGTCGAGAAACACCTCTTCCAGGGTGCGGCGGCCGTAGCGGGCGATCAGCGCCTGGGGAGTGCCGCGATCGACCAGGGCCCCGGTTCGCAGCATCAGGACATCATCGCAAAGACGCTCCACCTCCGCCATGTTGTGGGAAGCGAGCAGGATGGTGGCGCCGCTGTCCCGCCGGTAGCGGTCCAGGTAGCTGCGGATCCAGTCAGCGGTGTCGGGATCGAGAGAAGCCGTCGGCTCATCAAGAAGCAGCAGCCGAGGCCGGTTGATGAGCGCCTTGGCGAGGGCCACCCGCGTCCGTTGGCCGGCCGACAGGCTGCCGGTGGGCCGCTTCAGGAAGGCATCGATCTCCAGGTCTTCGGCCAGCGCCCGGATCCGCCCCTTGAGTCCGCCGACCCCGTACAGCCGACCATACACCACAAGGTTTTCCTCCACCGACAAGCGGCGGGGCAGATCGACATAGGGGGATGAGAAGTTCATCAGGCCGAGGGCCCGATAGCGGTCCCGGACCATGTCGAACCCGAGGACCTGAACCGTCCCCGCGGTGGGCAGCAGCAGGCCCAGCAGAATGGCCAGCGTCGTGGTCTTGCCGGCGCCGTTGCCGCCAAGCAACGCCGTGGTGGTGCCGGCCTGGACGGTGAAACTGATGCCGTCGATCGCGGTCACCGGGCCAAAGCGCTTGACGAGTGAGTCGACGACGACGGGAGGAGCGCCGACGGGGAGCATGCAGCAGCCTTCTGGACGACGGTGAACCCGCGCCCGCGTTATGTGTCCGTCCGCAACACCTGTTTCAACCGGAGAAGGTGGCGGCGCCGGTTGTCGTCGGCGATCAGCCGGTCGACCCACCGGCCCTGGAACAGGGTGATGCCGAGGCCGAGGCCGAAATCGATGCCAACGCGCGCATCCACCCGATTGAGGACCACCGATCGCACGTCAAGCCGGCCGATCCGGTCCCGGACCACTGCATGGACGTCGTCGTCGGCCATCAGAAGCTCCGGATCCCAGCGGACCTTCACGAGGTCGGCCCCGAGAACCGAGAAGTCCGCAATCGCCAGGTCACGAAAGCTCACGTCATCGAGGCAGAGGCGATACCCCTTGCCGTGCAAGCGGTCCCGGGCAACCGTGAACGCGTTCAGGTCCGCCAAGGCATCGATCAGGTCAACCTCGACGATCATCCGGGCGGCACCGCCGATGCCGAGCCGCGCGTCGAAGCGAGCGAACTCCGCGGACAGGATGGTGGCAACGTTGAGGTTCATCGCCTGATGCAGCGATGATTTCCCCTGCTCGGGGGCGACCATCAGCGCCAGCACGCGCCGGTCCAGGGTCTCGCTCAGATGCCTGAACAGGTATCGGTCACCGGCCAGATCGGTGCCGGGCAACACGGTCTCCTGCAGGCCGTCGATGGCGACGAACAGCTCCTCGAACACCGGCGCGACCTCCAGACGGTCGGACACGCGGCACACCGGCTGGCGGCGGACCAGGCTGGACAGGTCGGCCCGGGCAAGCGTCGTGACCAGCTTGGCAAGCTGGTCCGGCGTCAGCGGATCGCCCCGGCTCTGCCGCCGCTTCAGCCGGGCCCGCGTGTCGCACGCCCCCGCGCCTTCGGCGGCGGCGGAGGACGGCGCGACCAGCCGCCGCATCGCCATCAGGAACCCGTCGTAGTCGGAGGCGACATCGAACCAGCGGGCGAATGTCGCCGCCGCATCGCCCACCAGCGCCGGATCGTCCCCGAACAGGAAGCAGATCCGCTCGACCTCCCGGACCACCCGCGGATGAACCGCACTGAGGTAAACGAACACCACGTCGGCGGACGCCAGCACGAAAAGCTGGCCATCACCGCTATCGACCATGGCGCGGAAGCCGCTTACTGCCGTGGCGACATGGTGATCGCGACGACTGTCCGGCCGCAGGCGGGACAGTCCGAGGTGCACGGCCTGCCGTGCTTCGGCATAATCAGCAAGGCGGCGCGTGAAGTCGAGCAGGAGGTAGTCCTGGCTGCCGGCGGAGCCGGGGCGGCTGATCGCAGTCATGGCCGGCCGTCGACCCCGATTGTTGCGGCCGGCTTGAGCGCGCCGATGAGGCGTTCCACGAAGCGCCCCTGGAAGCAGCGAAGGCCCAGCGGGGCTCCCCATTCCAGCGCGGCTTTCGCATCGGTGCCGACCAGGATCACGTTGTCCGGGCCCAGGCTTTCCACCAGGCCCGCCACCGCCCGCCGCCTGGAATCCGGAAGGGCCGCGGCCACTTCCTCCTCCCACCGCAACGCGACGATCTCGGCGTCGAGCTTGGCGACATCCAGGACCGAAGGCGTGGCAAGACACACGCCGGTGATCATGACACGGCAACCCCGGTCGCGGAGCCAGGCTCGCGCCCGCTCGTAGCCGTGTCGCCCCTCGAGCACATCGACCAGCGGCAGCCCCACGGCCGACGCACGGCGGTTCGGACCGGCAATCAGGTCCTGCATCCGCCGGAACGCCGGCCCCGTGAAGGTGGCGAGGTTCAGGTCGATGCCTTGATCGAGTCCGGGCTGACCGGGAGGCAGGGTTTCGGCGAACGCCAGCATGAGCCGGTCGGTCCGCTCCAACAACGCCCGCAACAGCCAGCCACCGCCGGCAAGGTCGATCCCTGGCGCAAGACGTTCCCCAATGGCGTCGACATCGACCTGGAACCGGCGCATGCGGGGCACCGCCTCGGCCGCCTTGGACAGCCGGACGACGGTTCCCGAGCGGACGAGGCACCGCGGGTCCGTCTCCGGCAGCCGCCGGGCCAGCTCGGCCAGCAGGCCGGGGTCGAGCCGACCAAGCCGGGCAGAACCGGCATCGGCCCGCGCCACGCCGGAATGGCGTCTGAATGCCGCCTCCCGCTGCTGGACGATGGCTCTGAGCCGGCGCAGGTCGTCAGGGTCCGACAGGTCATACCAGGCGGCCACGCACCCTGGGCTGCCCTCTCCGGCTTGGCCGCCAATGGCACCCCTTCGATCCGCGGCCTGCGCTCTCCCCGTTTCGGCCACCTTTGGAGCGGGGTCGCCCAGGATGGCCTCGATCCGGTCGACCGGAACATGGGACCCGCAGACCAGGACCATCGTGCCGCCGGACAGCAGAAACAGGCGTGCCCCGTGTGCCGCTGCGAACGCCTGCAGGGCCGCGCCGAGGACCGTCCGGCCCGGGCGGGCGCAAGCGGGGTGGGCCGGTCCGTCGCCGTCCACCTGCACGGCGTAGAGGTCGGCGCCTTCGGCCGGTATCCGGCCGAGGAACCGCCCCAACCGGACCGCCGCGCTGTCGAAGTCAGGGTCGCGGGTCCGGCCGGCGCGATTGCCGACGGGCTCCATCAGGGGCAAGAACAGGCTCCGGCGGGTTCGGGTCACGGCCTGTCCCGACGGTAGTGCCGGAAACGTTAACGAGTTGTTTCCAGACCGAGACGTCGTGCCGTGGTCCGGACCCCCCACTGATACCGGCCGATGGTAGCCGCCCCTTGCCGCGGCGGCGATCCGACGACAGCTTTCTCACCATGTGGACACGCGCGTTACGAAGCTGGTCGGCGGCGGGACGACGGGGCGGCTCCGGTGCCCGGGTGCCC
Source organism: Rhodospirillales bacterium (assembly GCA_007694935.1). Classification (GTDB taxonomy): domain Bacteria; phylum Pseudomonadota; class Alphaproteobacteria; order Rhodospirillales; family Defluviicoccaceae; genus REEP01. The sequence goes on along the minus strand of REES01000048.1, from coordinate 26,521 downwards.
GAGGGCGAGCGGATCTATGCGGTGGGCGACATCCACGGACGCGACGATCTGCTGCGGCGGATTCATGACCTTATCGGGGCCGACCGACGCGACCATCCGGCGCCCGGCCCATGCACGGTGGTGTACCTCGGAGATTACGTGGACCGCGGTTCGGGCTCGCGGGAGGTCCTCGACATCTTGATCAGGGAGCCGATCGAGGCCGATCAGCGGGTTCACCTGCAGGGCAACCACGAGCTGATGATGCTGCGCTTCCTGGACGGCCAGGACAACGGGAGCTGGCTGCTCAACGGCGGTGATGCAACGCTGGCCAGCTACGGCGTCCCGGCCGCCTGGTCGACGATCCATCCCCAGGCGGTGCAGGGGCTGAGCACCGCGCTGGCGCGGGAACTCCCGCCCGAGCACGATCGGTTCCTGCGCAGCCTGGAACTCCGGCACATGGCCGGCGACTACGTGTTCGTGCATGCCGGGGTGCGGCCCGGCATCCCCCTGGCGGACCAGCGCCCTGCCGACCTGATGTGGATCCGCGAGCCGTTCCTCGGCTCAACTGAGGATTTCGGGAAACGCGTGGTGCACGGCCATACGATCACCAGCCGGCCGCAGGTGCGTGCCAATCGCATCGGCATCGATACCGGCGCGTTCGGCAGCGGGATCCTCTCGTGCCTGGTGCTGGAAGGGGATCAGGTGCGCTTTCTCAGCACCTGAGGCGGGGTGCGCCATCTTGCGAGTCGCGTGTCGCGACGGCGGGCGTTGAGATCGCTGGCAGGTCCGCTCAGGGGCGGGGTCATCAGAACCTGTCGGCCCGGAGGATATGCGTATCGGTAATGTTCAGCACACCGATGTGACGGTTCAGAACCGGAAAAACCGCATCGAGCAGAGTCTCCAGTCGATCCGGCAGGAGCAGGCAGATGAACATCACCATTCCGCCGGCCCGGCTCACCTGACCCTCTCTGGTCCAATGACCGGAACGGCCCGATCCGCCGCTCACGGGCACCACGGTAAATCCGGTGACGCCGGCGTCGACCAAGGCCTCGGTCAGATGCCCCTCCATCACCGACTCGATGATGATTTCAACCCGTTTCGCTGGATGCATGTGCATGATGTCACCCTGCCACCACCAACGCGGCTGCAGCCGTATACAACGGAATGCCGAGCAGCAAGTTAAAGGGAAAAGTGATGCACAACGAAAGCGTCAAGTAGACGGCCGGGTTCGCCTCCGGCAACGCCACCCGCATGGCGGCTGGCACCGCGATGTAGGAGGCTGAGGCCGCCAATACCATCAACAACGTAACCCCTCCCAGCGACAGCCCCAGAGCCAGCCCCGCGAGCAAACCAAAAAGACTGCCCACCAGGGGCATGATGACACCAAACGTCAGTGCACCGGCCGACACCACCCGCTGGGCCTTGTGCAGACCCCGCCCGGCAACCAGTCCCATGTCCAGAAGAAACAGGCAGAGAATGCCATGGAACGGCGCGGTGATGAACGGGTCGATCTGCCGCTTGCCGTCCTCGCCGGTGATCCAGCCGATGAGAAAGGCGCCCACCAGAAGGACGATTGAGCCGTTGAGCATGACCTCGCGCCAGAGGTGACCGTCCTGCTGCCGGCTGTCCGGCTGGGCGCGGGAGATCAGCCAAAGTGCCGTGAGGATTGCTGGTGCTTCCATGGCGGCGGCCACCGCAACCATGTATCCTTCGTAGCCGATGCCCTGCGAGTCGAGGATGGTGCTCGCGGCGACGAAGGTGACGATCGAGATCGAGCCATAGTGGGCAGCCACTGCGGCGGCATCCACGACCGACAGGCGGGTGAGCAACCGCAGCATACCGAATGCCACAAACGGCAGCGCCGCCGACAGGATCACGCCGGCCAGCAGCGCCAGCGCCAACTCGAGATCGGCACCGTGACCCGACACGTTGGCGCCGCCTTTGAACCCGATGGCGAACAGAAGATAGACCGACATCCCTTTGGCGATGGCTTCGGGAATGTTCAGGTCCGAACGGACCAAAGCGGCGGCGAGGCCCAGAACAAAACTGAGAACGATGGGCGAGAATAAGTTCTGTTGTGCAAGTGCAAGAATGCCGTCCATGCCGTCCTCTCGCCCGTGGGCCGGTTCTCCCGGACCGACCACCGCCCGCCGACGATCGACCTGCAATGCCTCTCCCTGGACAACGCCCGCACCTTGGCCCACCCCGCGGTCCGCCCGGGGCTGATCCGTGAATGCATGCAATCCATGGACGCTTCGTGTCGACCTGATTGTTGCGGCGCAACAATCCTTGCGCGCCTGCATCTATGGCGCGCCGCAGGTCGAGTCCAGCCCGAAACTCCCCAGGCGGACAACCTCAAGCCGGTGGTTCGCTCAGCGGAGAGTCGCCGACACCGGCGGGGCATGCGGCGGCCGTGCCAAGCCCCCTCGGCCCGGTGGCCACGTGCTCAGTCGTCCGACGTCAGGTAGGCGCGGAGTTCCATGTCGAGCGCCACATGATCGGTCATCAGCACCGAGGCGAAGACATCGATGCCGTCGAGGATGTGGTCAGGCAACCGGGACGGGTCGGCAAGCGCGGCCGTCGCGGCCGTCAGCCTGTTCAGCAGATGCCGGTGATGATCGGCATGATGGCGGGCGTTGGGGTACGGGACTCGGCTGAACTGCGCCTCCTCCCGCCGGAAGTGCCGCTCGACCGCGCTTACCAAGCCGATCATGAGCTCCCGGCAGTCGGCGAAGCGGCGGGCGGCACAGGCCTCGTGCAGGCGCGCGATGCGGTCGTGAATGTCCTGGTGGTCGGCATCAATCGACCGGATGCCGATCCGGCAAAGCGACAGCCACGCGGTATCCAGGATGAAGCCGGTTGAATCGGTGCCCATGACAGCGACAAGTAGAGGTTTGCAGGTCTAACAAATCGTAAAGGACCGCCCCGCCTCCGACACCGGCGGGCACGCGCGGCCGCGGCAAAACCGGCCTCGCCGTGACCGGAGGCCGTGCTACAGTGCCGCAGCACAGCGGGCCGGCGGCTTGTCGCCGACAACCGTGTGGTCGAATTGACACCGACAGGGCCGCGGATGAGCTATTCGAAGTCGTCGCTGGTGTCGTTGGTGGACGCAATGGCGGGCGTCCCGGTGCTCTGCGTCGGCGACGTGATGCTGGACCGCTACGTCGCCGGCACGGTGGAGCGGATATCGCCGGAGGCGCCGATCCCTGTCCTGAAGGTGGACGGCGAGACCGAGATGCTGGGCGGCGCCGGCAATGTCGTGCGCAACCTCGTGGCACTCCGCGCCGTCCCCCGCCTGGTGTCGGCCGTCGGCGAGGATGCCGCCGCCGCGGCGATCGCGACGGCACTGTCGACGCTGGGCTGTGGCGATGGGGCGCTGGTGCCCGAAGCGGGACGGCAGACCGGGGTCAAGGTCCGGTTCATGGCCGGCGGTCAGCAGATGCTGCGCGCCGACCATGAGACGGTGGCACCGCTCGGCAGCGTGGCGCGGACGGCGGTGCTCCAGGCGGTGACCGCCCGGATGGACGGCAGCGGCGCCGTGGTGTTGTCCGACTATGGCAAGGGGGTGCTTGCGGACGGTATCGCCGGCGAGGTGATTGCCGGCGCCAAAGCCTCCGGCAGGCCGGTGATCGTCGATCCCAAGGGGCGCGATTTCAGCTGCTATCGGGACGCCGACGTGATCACCCCGAACCGCCTTGAGCTGTCCGAAGCCACCTCCATGCCGGTGACCGGCGCAAATGACGCCATCCATGCCGCCCGCGCCTTGCTGCACCGCCATGGCTTCGGCGCCGTGGTGGCGACCCTGGGCAAGGACGGCATGGCGGTGGTCCCAGCGGCCGGTGAACCGCTGCTGCTGGCGGCGGAAGCGCGGGAGGTGTTCGACGTCTCCGGTGCCGGCGACACCGTGGTGGCGACCCTGGCGGCCGCCCTGGGGGCCGGGGTGCCCCTCGGCGAGGCCGCAGCCCTCGCCAATGTCGCCGCGGCCATCGTCGTCGGCAAGGTCGGCACCGCCGTGGCGTATGCCGCCGAAGTGACGGACGCCCTGCGGCATCAGGACATTTCTGCCGCCGAGGCCAAGGTGATGGCTCTGGAGTCCGCCATCGACCGGGTTCGAGGATGGCGCCGTCGCCGCCTCAAGGTCGGCTTCACCAACGGCTGCTTCGACCTGCTGCATCCCGGGCATGTCTCACTGCTGGCCCAGGCCCGGCGCGCCTGCGACCGGCTGGTGGTCGGCCTCAACAGCGACGCCTCCGTGGCGCGCCTCAAGGGTGCGGGGCGGCCGGTGCAGGGGGAGGCGGCGCGGGCAACCGTGCTGGCGTCTCTCGCCGACGTGGACATGGTGGTGATCTTCGCCGAGGACACCCCGATCCGCCTGATCCAGGCGCTCCGGCCGGACGTGCTGGTCAAGGGGGCCGATTACCGGCTGAACGAGGTGGTCGGCGCCGACCTGGTGCAGGGATGGGGCGGGACCGTGGCGCTCGCCCGGCTGGAGCCGGGGTTCAGCACCAGCGCGACCATCGCCCGGCTCAACACCGGCGCCCCCTGAGAAAAGCGGCGGCACCGAAGTGCCGCCGTCAGAGGCCTTCCCGGTCGTGTGGTGCGGTCTTACGCCGCGGTATTGCGCCGGCGTGCGGCGAAGCCAAGGCCGGCGAGGCCAAGGCCAAGAAGCGCCAGGCTGGCGGGTTCCGAGACCGCCCGGGCCTCCGGCAGGAAGGCAAGGCCGGCGATGTTGATTGATCCCGGGGAATAGCTGCCGACGAGTGTCACGGCACCGGTCCCGGTGTCGAGGGTATAGATCGAGCCGAAGTTGCCGCTGTCGGCCAGGAACATCACGTTGTCTTCCGGCCGCGAGGCGATGTCGAACGAAAAGCCCAGGGTGAGGGTGGCGATCGCCGTCCCGGCCCCGGTCCCCGTATCGATACTGATCAGCTGGTTCGTGGCATCGGCGATCCCGAACAGCGTGCCCGACTGGTCGAACGCCAGCGCGAACACATTGGTGAAGCCGATTTCGCCAACAAATGTGGTCGTGCCGGTCGTCGGATCGATGGTGTAAAGCGCGTCGCCCTCCAGAGCGCCGAACGCGACGGAGGTGTTGCCGTAGAGGACTCCGGTGACCACGTCGAAGGCCAGCGACACCATGCTCTCGCGGCTGTCGAGCCCGACCTCTGAGGTGACAAGACCGGTGACCGGGTCGATCTCCACCAGGGTGTTTCTGCTGATGCTGTTTCCCCAAAGCCGCGGAGAACCCGGCCGGGTGTCACTGGTGAGGTCGCCGATATCAATTACGCCGATATCGGCACTGACCTGGCTCAAAGAGCCATTGGTCTGATCGACCACGAACAACGGTGTCGGTCCGGCGTACTGGGTGGCATACAGGATCGAGGCATCGGCCTTGCCGATGGGAGCGAGGGCAACCGCAGCGCAAGCCGCGAGGGCGAAACAAGTGGAACGCATCTAGACCTCCTTTTTCGTTGGTTTGGATGAGGTCAAGGCCAAGAAAAAATCCAACATGAAACCAGGATTCCACCAATCTCAGGCACTCGTTTACGAGCACCCCTGACCACGATACAGCGGCAATCCGTGCCTGGAACTGGTTGGACGTCTTCCAATCACCCTGTCCCCATCGCTTGGGTTGTCGCTCAGCACCGACAGGCCATCGCGCCCCGGAACATTCACAGTTTCTGGTTCGAACGGGCACTGAGCGATTGCGCTTCAAGCAAACTTTATGCCAGATCGTGAACTTCAATTATTATCAATGGCATAGCCGATCAGCAGCCAACCTTGCGCGGGAAAAGTGTAAAAGAAGCCGGCACCCCAAAATTGGTATGTTGATGCCCAGCATGGGGCAATGGTGGCTCGGAAGTCGGCTGCTGCGCTGTTTCGGGACCCGTGCGAATCAGGACACTTATTTATATTTTTCAATAGGTTAATGGGATCGCCTCGGCTTGTTGACGGGTAGAGCAACCGCCGGAGACATGTGCGCGACCGATGCCGGACGCACCACTTTTCGGTGTAAAGAAATCCGACACCTCAAGGACACTGACGGCGGCCTGCGGCATCGCGATCCGCAACCGCAGGCTGCCGCCGGCCCCTCGCGGTCCGGCACAACGCATTGATTTAAAACATTAAATCTCGACGGCTCCGAGACTGGGCCACCGGGATCCCCGCGGATTCCGGGGTGTAAAAAATCCTGACAACGGGCTCCCGGCCCACCCTGGTCTCTCGGAAAGCCTGTGGGTCAGCGGACGCCGCCGGGGCCGGGCCGGAACGGCGGCGAACCCGGCGCGGCGTTGTGCGGCGCCGGGCAACCTGATAGCTTCCCGGCCACTTGAAGAACGGGCCTCGCCCCACGTCCCATCCACAACACGCGAAACTCCGGCCATCATGAAGATCAACGGCAATGCGATCCGCCCCGGCATGGTGATCGAGCACCAGGGCCGGCTGTGGCGGGCCGTCCGCATCCAGCATACCCAGCCCGGCAAGGGCGGCGCCTACCTCCAGGTGGAGCTCAAGGAAATCCGCGACGGCACCAAGCTCAACGAGCGCTTCCGGTCGTCGGAGACGGTGGAGCGGGTGCGCCTGGAACAACGCCAGTTCCAATACCTGTACGCCGAAGGCGACATGCACACCTTCATGGACACCGAGACCTTCGACCAGGTGACCCTGCCGGCGGACGCCATCGGCGAGGACCAGGTGCCGTTCCTCCAGGAAGGGATGGCCGTCACCATCGAGTTCCACGAGGAAACGCCCATCAGCGTTCAGCTTCCCGACACCGTGGTGCTGGCCATCGTCGAGGCCGATGCGGTGGTGAAAGGGCAGACGGCATCGTCCTCCTACAAGCCCGCGGTGCTGGAAAACGGACTTCGGGTGATGGTGCCCCCGCATGTGGAGGCGGGGACCCGCATCGTCGTCAACACCGCCGACGGCACCTACGTGGAGCGGGCCAAGGACTGAACCGGCCTCGCCTTGCCCCACCCGTCCCTCCCCACCCCCGATGACCGCGTGCCGCGACTGCCATGCTCTACCGCTCGCCCCTACTGAACGTGATGACTGCGGCGGCGCAGAAGGCCGCGCGTGGCCTGATCCGCGACTTCGGGGAGCTTGAGCACCTCCAGGTGTCCCGCAAGGGGCCGGCGGATTTCGTCAGCAAGGCCGACCGCAAGGCCGAGCGGGTGATCAAGGCGGAGTTGAAGAAGGCCCGCCCGGCCTATGGCCTGCTGATGGAGGAAGGCGGGAGCGAGCCCGGCACCGACATCTCCAACCGCTGGATCGTCGACCCGCTGGACGGCACCACCAACTTCCTGCACGGAATCCCCCACTTCGCCATCTCCATCGCGCTGGAGCGGGACCGCGACCTGTTTGCGGGCGTGGTCTATTCACCCATCCAGGACGAAATGTACGTGGCGGAGAAGGGGCAGGGCGCCTACCTCAACGGCCGGCGGCTCCGGGTTTCCGGCCGGCGGCGGGTGGACGACGCGCTGTTCGCCACCGGCATCCCGTTCCATGGCTTGCCCGACCACGACCGGTTCCAGCGCCAGCTGGGCGCGGTCATGGCAGTTTCCGCCGGCGTGCGGCGGTTCGGGTCCGCCGCCCTCGACCTCGCCTACGTCGCCGCCGGGCGCTACGACGGCTACTGGGAAAACGGGCTGTCTCCCTGGGACGTCGCCGCCGGAATCGTGCTGGTGCGGGAGGCCGGCGGCTTCGTCGCCGACCTCGCCGGCGGGCGCGGCATGCTGGAAGGGGCCGGCATCCTGGCCGCCAACACCGAACTGTTCCAGCCGCTCGCCAAGCTGATCCAGGGTGCCTCGCCAGGCGGGTAGGACGGCTACCCCGAACCCAGGACCAGGCCGGGCGGCAGGGATTCGCCGAACAGGGCCGGGCGCTCGCTCTGCTCCACCGGGATGAAGTCCCGCACCTTGGCCACCCGCTGCGGTCCCACGCCGGCCTTCTCCAGCCGGGTGGCGATCCGGCCGCGCAGGCCCGAGGGCAGATCGAGGCTGCGGTTGCCGGTGACCCGGGCGGCCCGGAGGAACAACGTCTGAAGCTCGGCCAGGGCCGGGTCACTCCAGTCCAGCGGCTGGAAGGCGCTGAAGGCCCGCTCTACCAGCTCCGGGGAGACCACCGCATCCGGCCCGGCGTAGAGCGGGGTGCGGTTGAGCAACAGCCCCAGGGCGGCGAGATAAGGGGTGGCGTGCCGCCCCCGGCTGATCAGGTCCAACGCCTTGTCGGTGAAGCGGGACACCAGTTCGGCCTTGGCATCGTGGCTGATCCGCTCCAGGGCGCCCAGCATCTGGATCAGTTCCGGCGACGCATCGGTCCGTTTGCGGACGGTCTCGATCTCGGCCGCCAGCAGCCGTTCCTGGCGCGCCTTGTCGAGCCCGCCGGCCACCCGCCGCCACAGGATATGTTCCTGCAGACGGATGCGCTTGCCGGGGAAGCGGAGCCCCTGGTCCCGGACCCGCCACAGGGAATCGATCCGCGCCTCGTCTCCCGGCGCGCCGAAGCCGGGCCGGAGCAGGAAGCCGGCCAGGATCAGCCAGGTTTCCTCATGCTCCACCGAGGCGGCGCGGGCCGGCATCACCGCCTCCAGCGCCGGCCACAGCCGCCGCACCACCACCCAGTTCCAGTCGCCCTTGGGCCGACCGAGAGCGCTCTCAAGCATCCTGAAGGCGCGGGCGGCCGTCAACTTGTCCCCCTTGCGCCGCGGCCCGGTGAACAGCGCCTGAAGCCGGTCAGCCGCGGCGTCGAGGGCATCCGGCGCCACGTTGGGCTCGGCCGGCGGGGGCGCAGCCGCCGCCGCAGCCGCCGGGCCGAGATCGTCCCCTTCGTGGGCACGCAGGTTGAAGTCCAGCGGCCAGGACTGCGGGACCTCGGGATCGGTGCTCTCGCACGCGAGCTGCAACAACCCAAGCTCGTTGGTGCGGGCGGTGAGCGTGACCGGGATGACGCGCTCCCCGTCCCTGTCCTTGGCGTCCGCCAGCCGGGCGGTGGTTTCCAGCGGCGGCAGCGGCACGAAATCCCGGGGGTTCCAGTCCACCACCTCCCCTGCCCGGATCTTGCGGTGCCGGGTGGAGGTGTAGGCCTGCCAGCGCACCGGGCGGTTGACCCGGAGCTTGAGGTCGAGACCGGCGACCGCGAATGTCTGTTCCGGCTGAGCCCCCTGAGGCAGGACGCAGACCAGGGCGGGCGCCGCCGGGCGCTCCCCCTCCCCCTCCGCCTGGCGGTGGGCGGCGATGAAGACCGCGCGGGCGGTGTCGGCCTCGATCCGCCGGCCGCGGCGATGCGCGAGCCGACCGAACCGGGCGGCACCCCGGGCGACCGCCAGGTCCGGTTCGGGGTTGTCCAGCACCAGCACCGGCGCGCCACCCTGCCAGCGGGCGATCTGGTCGGCCAAGCGCGCCCTGAGGCTCGCCGGATACAAGGTGCCGCCGTTGAACAGCACCGCATCCACCGGCGGCCGGTCCCGCAGGAAATCCGCCAGATGGCGGGTGACGGCGCTGTCGGCGGCGAACGGCAGCCCCCATTCCTTCAGGGCCGCGTGGGCCCGATGCGGGCGATCGCCGGCCGGGCAGTCGGGAAAGAAGCCGTCGAACAGGATCTCCTCCAGCTCCTGCCGGTTGAGCTGGGTGGAGAGGGAGCCCGCCATCAGCCCGGCGCCGCGCGACGGCAGCGCCAACGGGAACACCTCCTCCGCCGCCCCCTCTTGCGCCAGAGCCCGTTCCTTCAGGTCCCGGGCGCGGGCCACCAGGAACTCCCACTGCGCCCCCGACAGGGTCTCGCCAAGGCCGGCGAGCTTTCGTTCCAGGCGGTGGGCGATGGCAAGGTCGATGTTGTCACCGCCAAGCAGGATGTGATCGCTCACCGCCACCCGCCGGATCCCCGGCAGGCCGCCGGCATCTCCCCGGCGGATCTCGAACAGGCTGAAGTCCGAGGTGCCGCCGCCGATGTCCACCACCAGCACGTGGTGAATACCGCCCTCCGCTGCGGGCAGCCGCTGCCACAGGTCTTGCGTGGCGTCATGACGCTCCAGCCAGGCGTAGAACGCCGCCTGCGGTTCCTCCAGCAGCCGGACATGTCCGGGGAATCCCGCTTCCTCGGCGGCCGCCAGGGTGAGCCTCTGGGCGATGGCATCGAACGAGGCGGGCACCGTGACGGTGACCTCCTGGGCATCGAAGCGGAAGTCCCGGCCGGCGGCGGCGAAGCGGTCGTCCCACACGCCCTTGAAGTAGTTGAGGATCAGGGCGGCGGCGCGGATTGGCGAGATCTTGCGCTCCGGCGGGATGGCGTCCGACCCCCAGGGCAGGAACGGGGCGGTGCGATCGGCGCCGTGGTGGCACAGCCAGGACTTGGCGGAGTGGGCGACCCGGCCGGTGGATTCGCCGGCCCGGCGCCGCGCCAGCCGTCCCACCACCCACTCACCGCGGCCGGCCTCCCGGCCCTGGAGCTGGTCTGCGACCGCGTCTTCGGGCAGGTAGAGGAAGGACGGCAGGCTCGACACTTCGCAGAGGTTGCCCAACGTCTCCCACTGCGGGATCAGCAGCACCTCGGACGCGGCCTCGCCCTCCAGCGGCAGGAAGGCCAAAGCGGAGTTGGTGGTGCCGAGATCGATGCCGATGCTGAAGCGGGCGGTCATGAGCCGGGGCTAAGCCGTCGGGATCCGGGCGCGGTTGCAGGTCACTCGGTGCGGACCTGGAACTCCACCTTCCAGCGGCGCTCCGACTGGGTGTGCTGCATCCACAGCTCGAGCGTGCCAAGCTCGGTCACCACCGACTGGATGCGGACCGGCACCGGCTGCCCCGCCGGCAGCTCCTCCACAGGGGGCAGGGTCACCTCCAGGAGGCTGGTCTCCTCCAGCTCCCGGTCGGCATCGGGCAGAACGTCCCCCGGCGCATCGCCGCTTCGCACCTCCGAGGAGAAGAAGCGGAACTCCGTCGGCTGGCCGGTGATGAGGCCGAGATCAGGGCCTTCGATGGTGAGCTCCGAGCCCTCCTCCATCCCCTGGGGCACCACGCAGAGCGCCTTCACCGGCGGGGTGAATCCGGGCACCGCCGGCATCGAGCTTTCGAGGCCGATGTAATAGGAGCGCGCCGCCCCGGCGCGGATGCGGATACCCTTGCCGGTGGCACGGTTGCGGCCGTAGAACGCGGCACCCTTGGCCACCGCCAAGTCCGGCTGGAAGCCCTCGAGCTGACGCACCGCCGCCCCCTCGCGCCACGACGCCAGCACCTTCAGCACCCGATCGCGGATCGGCCGGGCCTTGAACACGCCGCCGTTGAACAGCACCGCGGTGGGCATCAGCACGTCGCCTTGCAGGGCGTCGTTGCCGACCAGGGCCGTGAGCGCCTCGCTCGCCCGGACATTGGCGAGGCTGCGGGTCAGGAAGCGGGCGAGATGCTTGCTCACCACCGGGTCCGAGGCGTAAGGGAGGCCGAATTCCTGCAGGCCGACACTGCGGCCCGCCTTCGGCATCTCGGTCACCGGGGTCAACGGAAAGAAGCCGTCAAGGATCACCTGTTCCAGGGTGGCGCGGTCCAGCGCGGTGGCGATGGTGCCGGCGAACAGGCCCGATCCCCGGGACGGCACCGCGATCGGCGCCTCGGCCAAGTCGGGATCGTCGAACAGCGCCACCTTGGCGTTGGCTGCGGCATGCACCAGTGCGAGGAACTGCCAGGCGTCGAGGCTCTTGCCCTCGCCCTCCAGCTTGGCGCGGAGAGTGTAGGCGAGGGCCAAGTCCATGTTGTCCCCGCCCAGGAGGATGTGCTCGCCGACGCTGATCCGCTCCAGATCCAGGTCGCCGTCCTTCTCGTTGACGGCGATCAGGCTGAAGTCGGCGGTACCGCCGCCGACGTCGCACACCAGCACGATATCGCCGGGGCCGACCTGGCTCCGCCAGTCCTTGCCGGCTTGGTCGGTCCAGGCGTAGAAGGCGGCGAGCGGTTCCTCCAGCAGCGTGACCCTGCCGAGCCCGGCGGCCTCAGCCGCCTCCGCGGTCAGGTTGCGCGCGACCTCGTCAAACGAGGCGGGGACGGTGAGGACGATCTGCCCTTCCTCGAGGCTCCACGCCCGTCCCTTGATCTGTTCGGCATAGAGGAACCCTTCGCGCAGGTGTTCCAGATAGAGGCGCGAGCACGCGAACGCCGACAGCTTGTCGGCGACGCTCTCCGACTTCCACGGCAGGGTCGGCTGACGGGGATCGATGTGCGGGTTGGAGAGCCACGACTTGGCGGAGGTGACCAGCCGGTCTGGCACCAGGGCGCCGTGGTCCCGGGCGAAGTGGCCGATCACCGCGGGCGTCCCGGCCTCGCCACCCCACGGCAAAGCCAAAGCCTCCGCCGGAAACTCGTCCGGGTGCGGCAGGTAGAGGGCGGACGGCAGGGTCGGCTTCTCGCCGATGCGGTCGGGGCCCAGGATCTGGGTCACGTCCACCACATCGGTGCGCTCGCCCTCCAGGTCGGTGACGGCGATGGCGCTGTTGGTGGTGCCGAGGTCGATGCCGAGGCTGAAACGCTGGGTCATGGCGGCTCAATGTGGACGGTTTGCGGGAACGACGTTGGCGGCGTGGCGCCCCCCGGCAAGCGGGTCTCAGGTGATCTCCACCTCGGCCGGCGCGATGGTCGGCAGGCGGTCGCCGGCCGGGCGCAGCACCCGCGGCAGCTTGACCGCATCGGCCTTCCAGCCGCGGTGCACCAGGCGGCCGGTGAACGGCGCCGCCCCCTTGATGGTGCCGACCAGGCGATACTGATCGGCGGGATGATCCGCCTCCACCGTCACCGCGGATCCTTCCGGCTCCTCCCGGACGGGGCGGATGGCGAAGTGCTCCTTCAGCACCGCCTTGCAGCCTTGGTGCACCACCCGGGCGGCCGCGCCCACCTGGGCATCGGTGTAGGGAGCCACATCGTCCATCAGGAAGTCCACCAGCCGCCCCTTCTCCTGCAGCAGTGCCAGCAGGGTCACCACGTCCGCCTCGTGGGTGGCGGCGGGCGGCGGCACGGCCACCACGGGCCTGGCGGCTTCCGCCCTGGGGCGCTCCGGGGCCGCCTTGCGACCGCCACCGGCCAGGATCACCAGCAGCAGCAGGACCGCAGCTACCACCGCGGCCACCGCCAGTTCGAACCGGTAGGCGGCGATCTCCGGCAGGGTTGCGTCGGGCACCAGCGGCAGGGCGACCAGAACCGTCACGACGACGGCAAGCAGAATGGCAAGGGCTCTCATGATGGGCGTCGCGATCTCAAGCTGAAGGGCGGCCAGGGGCCAGGGGGACCGGAGCCGGCCGGCGGCAGGGCGACGGGCCGCGGCAGCGCTCCCGAATACTAGCGGAGCCGGCACGCCACTGCCAAGGCCGGAGGGACGCCGATGTCGGGGGGCGCGGCGGCGGCGATGGTCAGGTGTTGGTCTCACGGAAGAGCCGCAAGGCCCTGATGCATCGGGCAAGGCTGTCCGAGGCCCGGGCAGCATGATCCGGCCGCCAGCCGTTAGCCCGGTTTTGGATGAATGCGCGCACTTCGTCTGTGTAGAGCGGTCCTTGAGACCGGCTGCTGCCCGGGCGTGGAACGAGGCTGTCCTTGAGGCGACGGCGGCGTGATCGCCGCGCCAGGTCCACCAGCGCGAGTTTGGGATCGGCCTCCGCATCCGGGATAACCGGAACCCTGGCAATGCTGACTCCCAGCCATGCTGCCACGCGTTCGCGGTCGGCCAGCAGCCATGCCTCCACCGCCCGAACCGCGACCCTGAAGCACATCTGCGGAGCCGGGTCCGGAAGCTTTTCGCGGACAAGAAGAGCCGCGCAACTCCATCCGCGGTCCAGGTCCACGAGGACGATCCATGGTCCGAACCGGGCGGCGTTATTGTAGCCCCTCAGATTGCGGAGCAACGCATCCTTGCCGTTCAGCCCGTGGATAGGGTCGAGGCGGACGCCAACGTGATCGGCGATCCGTAACAAGACGGCTTTGTCCACATCCCCTTCCGCTGCAGCCGAGACGATGGGCCGCGCATCATCCGGCATCGGTCAGTCGCCGAACAGGGAGAGCTGCTCCGCCCTCGGCGGTCGGGTCTGCGGCAGCAGGGCATCCGCGAGCGGCAGACCGCCCTCTACCAGTGCCCTGACCTGCTCGAAGTCGGATGCCACGGCAACCCGCGTTCCCTCGGTCTCCGGCTTGAGCACCAGCACTTCGTCCAGACCGATGCCTTCGTCGTGCAGCAGATCGGCCGAATGGGAGCTGACCAGCACCTGTCGGCCGGTGCGCCGCTGCATCCGCGCGAACATGGACGGTAGGTGCCGGACCACCTCCGGATGCAGGGACAATTCCGGCTCTTCCAGCAGCAAGGGCCCAGCTGCATCGAGAACCACCCACAAGAGGCCGAGAAGCCGAAGCGTCCCATCGGAGAACTGCTCCTCTGTTTGCCAGGCACCGCGCGGCCTCCAGTGAGCATATTTGCCACGCAGGTGAGGCGTGCCCTTGTCCTCGTCACGATAGAACTCAAGTTCTTTCAACTGCGGCACAGCGACTTTCAAAGCTTCATTAATCCGCTTGAGTCGGGCCGTACGGGTTCTGTCCGGCGTGCCGGCGACCCGCTCCAGGAAGTCGGAGCCGAACGGATCCTGGGACCGGACAATAGTGCGATCGGACTCACGAAGAAGCTGCGGAACCAAGTGACTATAACGGACAGATTTAAAGAAGTCAGCTAAAGGACGGAATTCCTTATTGACATTTATTTGCTCAATATGAGTCTGCTGAAGGCGGGCTGCATCTAGTTTATCATCTTCGTTGGGCCGCTTAAGAAGTTCCGCTTTATCCTTCCAAACCATTTCTCTTCGTATCAAAGGGGGCGACCGCTTTTCTTGATTGAAAGCAAGCTCGTAGCGCCACTCGGGCGCGCCTTCGTTTGCGCCCACCGTTACGGAAATCATTACCTCCGGATCGCGTCGTGCCGCCAGACAGCGGAGCTTGCTCACCCCGCCCCGCCTCTGGATCGCCTCCTCGAACCCGCCGCCCACGGCGACCAGGTCATGCAGGAAACGGATCGAATCGAGCAGGTTCGACTTGCCGGCAGCATTGGGCCCGATCAGGAACACCCGCCCCTGCAGCGCCACATCCACATCGGCGAAATTGCGCCAGTTGGCCAAGCGCAGGCGGGTAAACCGCATGGCCCTGCCGCCGCCGGATTTGCCTCGCGCCATGACGTTTCCCTCACCGCCGGTTCGCCCCCAAGTACCCTAATCCGCAGCTTACGCGATCGCGTTCGGGCCAAGTTACAGGGGCGGGACGTTCGCCGCCAGGAACACGGCGATCGATCTTGCTGTGCTCCCGTCCCCGCCGCCGATGCCGTCAGCGCCCACGGCGATGGTGGATGTTTGTGCCGACCGGGTTCAATCGGGCCCGGATCACCGGGACAGCATCACCTGCCTGGAGCGGAGCGACTCAGGGCTGATCGCCTGATGATCTACGGCTGGGACCGCCGTGGGAGCGGTCATAGGCCGAGGGCTCGGGAGGCCGCCACCCCGCCAGGGCCCCCGGCGGCGGGGTATAGATGGCGACGCACAGGGGGAAGCAGGCTGGCGCATCGCTGGAATGCTCGGCGCCGCAATCGCCGCCCGGGCAGGCCGACAGAACCCCCAGCAGGTCGATCTCGGCAAGGAACTCCAGATAGTCGCCGGGACGCACCGGACTGGCCTTCATGAAGTACTGCCCGGTGTCACGGGTGAAGCCGGTGCACATGAACACGTTGAGCACGTCATGCACGTGAGGCTCGGCTTCGTCGAGGGGCAGCCCCGTCTCCGCCGCCAGTGCCCGCGTCAGGTTGGAATGGCAGCAGCGATGGTAGGCCCGGCCGGTCAGGAGAGAATGGGTATAGGGGTCGCAGCGGGTGCCGATGACGTCGTGGACGGCAGCGCCGAAGGCGTCGATGCCATACCAGCCGAGGGTGTCCTCGGTGATCGTCGCCATCGGCCGCAAGGTCGGGAAGCCGGACCACAGCCGGTCGCCGGTGGTGACATGGCTGCCGTGCAGCGCCCGGGTCTTGCCGGAATAGAACCGCTCCCTCAGGTCATGGGCGTTGAACAGGTTGAGATCCCCGACCTGCGGACCGTCGAGGCTCACGATCCGAAAGAAGCTGCCGGCCGCCACCCGGAAGGCGCGGGCATCCCGGGGCGCGACGGTCACCTCCCCGGTCATCTGCATGCCGGCGCGGGCAGCGGCGTAGAGCGCCAGGTCGGGCGGTGGCAGAGTGCCGGTGGGATAGCAGATCACCGGAGGAACGGCGCGGCGGGCATCGGCATCGGGCGGTCTGGGCATGTCGCCTCACCCTGGGGCGCCGCCCCAGGAAGAACGCGTGGTGAGGTTCGGCTTAGTGGCCGGCGAACGGCCGCCAAGCCGAGGTTGCTCCGTCGGCGCGACGGAAGCTGCAACTCGGGCAGCCCCGATTGAGGGCGAGGAAGAGCAGCGGGATGCCGAGCAGCCCGAGCCACCGCAGGCTGTCGTCCAACGCGAACAGCATGGAGAGCACGGCCGCGGCCGGGATCAGGCGCCCGACCAGATCGACCACACGGGCCGGAGTCCAACCGCGATCGGGGCCGCCCGCCGGACAGGGTCCCGCATCGGTCTTGCAGTTCGCATTCGGTCGCGGTTCGGCCAAAGCCTACTCCTTCAACCCGAAGTCCTTGAAGCGCTTGCGGAACTTGGCAAGCTGACCGCCGCTGTCGACCAGACGGTGGACGCCGGTCCAGGCCGGATGGGTCTTGGTATCAATGCCGAGCTTGAGCACATCGCCGGCGCTACCGTACGTCGACCGGGTCTGGAACGTTGTGCCGTCGGTCATCTCGACGGTGATCTCGTGATAATCGGGGTGAATGTCCTTTTTCATCGTCGGCACCGCCACTCCTTGAGGTTTCAATCGATATAGGCGAGTAGGCAACAGTGATCAACGCTCGCGCTCGGCCGCCCGAACGGCGGCTGCCGCCGGTGCCGGCTTGCCTGCCTCCACCGCATCACGGTCGGTGGAGCCGGATTCAGCTTGATCGCGGACTTGACCCAGCCGCCGGGCGAGCACCACCACCACCAGCATCACCGCGGCGCCCGTGAAATAGGGCCAGTCACGGCCCAGGAAGTGGAACAGGGCGCCAGCGCCGATCGGGCCCAGCACCCGCGCCAGCGTCACCACCGAACGGGCGATACCCATCGCCCCGCCGCGCATCCCGGCATCGACATGGAGGGACACCAAGCTGTTGAGCGCCGGAGAGACGAGGCTGAACCCCCACGCCACCGCCGTCATCGCCACCAGCAGGAGCGGCACCGACGATGCCAGCGGGATCAGCACCATGCCCGCAGCCAACGCCAGCGCGCCGTGTCCCACCAGCCGGTCCTCGCCGAAGCGGCGGGCAAGCCGGCCCACCGCCACGCCCTGGAACAGTGCGGTGAGCAGGCCGACATAGGCGAACAGGTAGCCGTTCTGCAGCGGCCCCCAGCCGAATTGCCGGCGCGACCACATCGCAAACGTGGTCTCCATCCCAGCGAAGACGAGGCTGGCGAGGAACAGCAGCCCCAGCGGCAGGGCCATCTCCGGCCGACTGAAGCTCTGGCGCATCGCCCGGAGGCGGCCCGCCGAAGCCGATGCCTGGTGGCGCGCCCGATCCGAAGCCGTCAACGACTCCTTGAGAACAGCGATCGTCAAGCAAAGCGCGGTCAGCGACAACGCAGCCGCGGTGAGCGCCGGCGTCCGGTAGTCCGGCGCCATCGGATCCGCACCCGCCAGGATGCCACCGATCGCCGGGCCAAGGATGAAGCCGAGCCCGAACGCGGCCCCGATCAGGCCCATGCCCCGGGCCCGGTCCTCCGGCCGGGTGACGTCGGCCACGTACGCGAAGGCCACCCCGATGTTGCCGGCCATCGCCCCCGCCGTCAGACGCGCGGCAAACAGCTCCCAAAGGCCGTCGGCGAAGGCCAACCAGACATAGGCGAGGGCGATCCCGGCAAGGCTCACCACCAGCACCGGCTTGCGGCCGACGCGATCGCTGAGGCGGCCCCACAGCGGTGCTGCGACGAGCTGGGCCAGCGAGTAGCTGGCCATCAGCAGGCCCACCTCCGCCGGTGTCGCCTGCAGGTATTCGCCATAGAACGGCAGCAGCGGGATGATGATCCCGAAGCCGACCAGGTCGACGAACACGATCAGAAAGAGAGCGGGCATCGGGTGTGCGACCGGAGCCCGTGTCAGCCCTGGGTGAGCTTGAGTTCGATCCGGCGGTTGCGGCGCAACGCTTCCGGCGTGTCCCCTTCCACCAGGGGATCGAATTCGGCAAAGCCGGCAGCCGCCAGGCGATGGGGCGGGATGCCCTGGTCGATCATGAGCTGCACCACGGAAATCGCCCGCGCCGCAGAGAGGTCCCAGTTGGAGGCATAGCGGGCGGTGAAGATCGGCACCTTGTCGGTGTGCCCGTTGATCTGCAAGACCCAGTCGAGGTCCTCCGGAATCTCGGCGGCCAGTTCCCGCAGAGTCGCCGCCACCCGCTCAAGCTGGCTGCGGCCCTCCAGACCGATCGCCGCCGAGCCAGTGTCGAACAGCACCTCCGACTGGAACACGAAGCGGTCTCCGACGATGCGGACGTCGGGATGGTCGCCGAGCACCGCCCGCAGCCGCCCGAAGAACTCGGAGCGGTACCGTGCCAGCTCCTGGACCCGCGTCGCCAGCGCCGCATTGAGGCGCTCGCCCAGGTTGGCGATCTGCACGTTCTGCGCATGCACTTCGGCTTCGGACGCTTCCAGCGCGGCGTTGAGCTGAACGATCTGCTCCCGCAGCGCTGCCATCTGTCGGTTGAGCAACGCCACCTGCGCCCGTGCGCTCTCGGACAGCTCCCGCTCCGCAATCAGCGCCTCGGCGGTGGTGTCGGCTCGCCGCCCCAGCTCCAGGATCTCCTGTTCCAGGTCCTGCTTCAGCGCTTGCAGGGCGGCGATATCGGCGGCCAGTGACAACACCTGACGGCTTTGCGCCTCCAGTTCGGCCCGGTCGGCGTCCCCGGCCTCGATCGCGGTGGTGAGCGCCGCTTGCAGCCGAGCCGCATCCCGCTCGGCTTGGTCCGCCCGCTCGGACATGGCGCGCAGGGCTCCCCCGAGGTCATCGCGGGCAACCAGGGAAGCACGCAGATCGGCAGAGAGCTGTGCCAGGTTGGCGCGAAGACCGGCACTCGCCTGCCGCTCCAGGCTCAACAGGTCGGCGAGTTCGTCCACCTGGTTGCGCAGGTCGAGCAAGGCGCGGTCGCGGCCGGACAGGGTCTCGCTGAGGAACACCTGAGCGAGCACGAACACCATCAGCAGAAAGATCACCACCATCAGCAACGCCGCCAGGGCGTCGACGAAGCCGGGCCAGATGTTGGTGGTGCGAAGCCGCCTGCGCGCAAGGGTGGTCATGGGTGGGACGCCTTCACCGCTCCGGCTGTTCGGCCAGCGCGGCAATGGTCCGGGCCAGCAGCTTGATGTCGCTCCGCACCTGCCGGATGATCTCATCGCGCCCGGAGGCCAGTTCCTCCAACAGGCGGGCGACATAGACCTCCAGGTTGCGGATGTGGGCTTTGGTGGCCTCATCCATCGCGGCGGCCGGGGCATGGCCGGCGGCATCGGCCAGGCGGGCCAGCACTTGCTTGAGATCCGTCTGCTGTTCCGCGAGGCGCAGCATCAGGGTCTGCTCGGTCCGCATCTGATCGGTCAGGGTGCCGATGTGCTCGGCCAAGGACATCAGGTGATGGCCGGTCGCGGCGCGGCCCTCCTCACCGCGGGCGATGATCCGTTGCAGGCTGTCCAGGCTTTCCGCCGTCTGCTCCAGCAGCGCCTGGACATAGGCCGGGACCGACGCCTCCCCGTCATGGGCCAAGGCACCACTGGACAGCCGGGTCACCCCGGACAGCCAGTCCTCCAACTCGTTGTAGAACCGGTTCTGCGCCTGGTTCGCCTGCAAGTCAAGGAACCCCAGAACCAGGGATCCACCCAGCCCGAAGAGCGATGATGAGAAGGCGGTTCCCATTCCGGCCAGTGGCGCTTGCAGCCCCTCCTTCAGGTTCGCGAACACAATCGACAGATCGCGCCCTTCAATGGTGAGGCCACCGATGACATCGGCCACCGCCCCGACCGTGCCGAGCAGTCCCCAGAACGTGCCGAGCAGCCCGAGAAAGATCAGCAGGCCGATGGTGTAGCGGGACAGGTCACGGGATTCGTCCAGGCGCGAGGCGATGCCGTCGAGCAGCGATCGCATGGCGGGGCCGGACAGGCTGAGGCGATCCTGACGCTCCCTCAGCATGGTCGCCATCGGCGCCAGCAGACGGGGTGGCGCGCCCTGAGACGGCGGTGCGGCCGGCGCGCGCGCGCGGCGCGCGTCCGCCGGGGACGTGGCCGTCCGGTCGGCCTGCCGACGAAAGCCGTCCAACCATGCCGCCTCGTGGCGCAGGGTGAGGACCTGGCGAAAGTTGTAGACCACCCCCAGGAAAAGGATGCCGATGATCAGGCCGTTCAGGGGGGCGTTGGCAAGAAAGGCCTCGCGCAGCGGGTCGAACAGTGCCGCCGCGGCGATGGTCACCGCACCGACGAACACAGCCATGCGGACCAGGAACCGGCGCAGTCGTGTCATGGCGAGGGGCGTCTCCCGAGCCCGGATGGGGCCACTATCGGATGACAACATTCGGCGGGAATCGGTGCAGACACGACCGCCGAAGGGCTGGTTGCACGATGCCGACGGATCGGTCCCGACCGTTGGCTGAATCGAACCACCGGATCAACATGTTCGTGACTCGACCGAGCTGACGCCTGGCATTCAGGCGTGAGCGCCGATCCACTACCGCCGGACCACCGACAGGTCCACACGATCAAAAGGCTCATCTTCCACTTGGTCGCCGAGGGCGCGGACGTCCATCCGGTTGCTGGCGATACCCCGGTCGATCAGATGGCCGCGAACCGCCAGAGCCCGGGCCAATGCCAGCCGTCGCGCGGTGCCGGGTGTCAGGTCGCCGCCGGCGGCGTAGGCAACCAGCTGCAACCGCAAGGTCTCATCCGCCGCCAGCCGGCTCGCGATACGGTCCAGCGCCAAAGCGGAACCAGCAGCCAACTCCGAAGAGCCCGGCGCAAACCCGATACGGAGGTGCGGTGCCTCGGTCGCCTGGGGCATGACCGAGAGAGCCGCCACCTCTTCCGGCGCCGCGACCGGTGGCGGCGACAGCAGGCCGGACTCACCGTCCCCGTCGTCGGCCGGAGACAATGGTGCTGCCGGGGCCATGGCGGCGCCGATCGATGGTGCCGGACCATCGCCGGGCGCCGGCGGCTTGGCCGGCAGACGTGCCGTGGCCGCCATCGACGCCCGGAGGCCAAGGCGTTCGGGCGAAACCGCCGGCGTCCGCTCGACGGGCGTTTCGGCGGCCGGCGGCAGCGGTTTTTCGCCGGGCCTTGACACCTCCGGCACCGATGCCGCGCCAACACCCGCGCAGCAGATCCCGACCGCCGCCATCGCCACAACCGCAACGACCGCGGCAGCCGAACGCCGGCGCCATAGGGGACGAATCAACAGCAGCATCGCTCCCGCAGTGGAGAACGCAGCATAGACATCGGCCGGGCGCCGGACAACCCGTTCGCCGGGCGATCCGGCTCTATGGCGTCCCCACCTGCATCACTTGCCCGCCGCTCGGCTGATGCTCTCCTGCCTGCAGTCTGCTAGGGTCCCTTTGGGCGGAACACCGAACCGGAGGACGCAAACCATGCACCAAGCCGTCAACGTATCACCAAACCGATCGGACGACACGCGGGCCCGGGGCACGGTTGAAGGCATGTTCTGCGCCCCCGCCGGCGGCGCCGCCATGGTGCCGGTCGCGACGGTGACGGCGCTGCCGGGGCGTGGCCTGGACCGGGACCGCTACGGCCGCGGCACCGGCAGCTTCCACGACAACTGCCAAGTCACCCTGATCGCGGGCGAACACCTGGATCGGATTGCGGCCGAGTTCGGGGTCAAGGTTCTGAGCGGCGAGCATCGGCGCAACATCGTCACCCGTGGCATCGACCACGCCTCGCTGGTCGGCCGCCGCTTCCGGGTGGGTGAAGCCGTTCTGGAATACCAGCAGCCCCGCCTGCCCTGCGCCTACCTGGTAGAGATCACCGAGCCGCGCATGGGTGAGGCCCTGGGGGAGCAGGCGGGGATTTGCGCCCGGGTGGTGGAGGGCGGGGTGATCCGCACCGGCGACGCCATCGCCCTCCTGGACTGAGCGCCCCGCATCGTCGGCATTCGCCCCGAATCAGGGCTGGTTCCGGGCGCTGCGGGGCCGTAAACTCCCGCATGAGGCGAACCTGATCAGGGGCGGTTGCATGGTGGCGCGGGTGGGCACGGTGGCGTTCCAGGGGATCGACGTCCTGGATGTCGACGTGCAGGTGCAGATGACCGGCGGGCTGCCCGCTTTCGTCGTGGTGGGGCTTGCCGACAAGGCGGTGGCGGAAAGCCGGGAGCGGGTGCGGGGCGCCCTCGGGGCCATGGGCCTGGGTCTGCCGCCGAAGCGCATCATCGTCAACCTTGCGCCGGCCGACGTGATCAAGGAAGGCAGCCACTTCGACCTGCCCGTTGGCCTCGCCCTCCTCGCCGCCATGGGCGTCCTGCCGGGGGAGGAGATCGGTGAGATGGTCGCCCTGGGGGAGCTCGCCCTGGACGGTGCGCTCCGCCGGGTGGCCGGGGTGCTCCCGGCTGCCCTGCACGCCAGTGCCAAGGAGCAGGGGCTGGTCTGCCCGGCCGAGCAGGGCGGGGAGGCGGCATGGGCCGCCGGCATCCCCATCGTCGCCGCCCCCACCTTGCTCGCGGTGGTCAATCACTTCAAGGGCATCCAGGTGCTGAGCCCGCCGGAACCGCGGCTGGTGGCCGAGGCCGGCGCCCACCCCGACCTGTCCGATATCAAGGGGCAGGAGACCGCCAAGCGGACGCTGGAGGTCGCCGCCGCCGGCGCGCACAACCTGCTGATGGTCGGGCCTCCGGGCTCGGGCAAGTCGATGCTGGCGCAGCGGCTGCCCGGATTGCTGCCGCCGCTGGAGCCGGCGGAGGCGCTGGAGGTCAGCATGATCCACAGCCTCGCCGGCAGCCTCAGGGACGGCGGCATCACCCGCCGTCGCCCGTTCCGGGACCCGCACCACTCCGCCTCGGTGGCTTCGCTGGTGGGCGGCGGCCTGCGCGCCCGGCCGGGGGAAGTCTCACTGGCGCACCTCGGCGTCCTGTTCCTGGACGAGCTGCCGGAATTCCACCGCGCCGCCCTGGAAGCACTTCGCCAGCCGCTGGAGACCGGACACACCACTGTCGCCCGGGCCAACGCCCATGTCACCTATCCCGCCCGGGTGCAGCTGGTGGCGGCGATGAACCCGTGCCGCTGCGGCTACCTGGACGATCCCTCGCGGGCCTGCGGCCGGGCGCCGCGCTGCGCCCAGGAGTACCAGTCCCGGCTGTCCGGCCCGCTGCTGGACCGCATCGACCTGCACGTGGACGTACCGGCGGTGAGCCCTGCCGACCTCACCCTGCCGCCGCCCGCTGAACGCTCGGCCGACGTGTCGGCACGGATCGCCACCGCCCGGGCGATCCAGCGCGACCGCTACCGCGAGGCGGCCGCGGGCCCACCGATCCGCACCAATGCGGAGGCGGACGGCGAACTGCTGGAGCGGGTGGCGGCACCGGACCCGGGCGGGCGGGCGCTGCTGTCCCAGGCGGTGGAGCGGATGGGCCTCACCGCCCGCGGCTATCACCGGGTGTTGCGGGTCGCCCGCACCCTCGCCGACCTGGAAGGCCGGGGCGGCGTCAGCCGGGTGCACGTGGCGGAAGCGCTCTCCTACCGCCGGGTCGCCCCCGGCAGGGACGCGGTCGCCGGCTCGAGCATGTCGTCGTCGAAGGGATGAAGCCGGGCGTGCCGTCGTTCACGCCGTTCTGATTGGCCTGCCGCCGCCCCGTGTGTTAGCGTCATTCTTATGATGGGTGTCGAATGGTGCCAGAACGTTAACGTGCGGTCCGGATGGCATTGAGTCGCCAAATTCCATTCTCCAACCGATACTTTCGCGCCGCGGCGACGGTCGCGATGGCGGTCCTGCTGATCCTGGCGCCGGCGGGGCACGGGTTTGCGGCCGCCGTCGTCACCGGCGCGCAGCCGCTCGCCGGCTCGGCCATTCCGGACAGTGACCAAGCGGTTTCTGCCGATGATGGCATGACCGTGCGTGCCGCGACGCCCGCCGGCGACCACGGCGACACCTGCCGTGGGGCCGGTGACGGCACGCACCATGCCGGACCCAGCCACGATGCCTGCGTCGCGGGCTGTTGCTCGGCAGTGATCATGGCCGGCCTTGGACGCGCTGGCGTCGCGGCTCCCGCCGCTCAGAATTCCGCCCTTTCCATTCCGCCGTCGGCCGTCCGCGGCGGCGCTCACCCCCCTCCCGAAGTCATCGCGTGACCTGAACCGGGTGGATCGGTGCCGGGTTTCCCGGCCCCGTCCGCCTTGTCTCACCTGCGATAACGTCGAGGAGGGCCTCATGCGCGGCCTCAAGTTCCTGTTTCTGAGCCTGGTGGTCCTGGCTGCGGCCGGAGCCGGCTGGGCGGTTGAACGATTTGTTCTTAAGGGTGCAGATCCCCTGCGCGGGCTGCTGGCCGCCCGGGATCACGGCGACGAGCACGACCGGAAGATCCTGTACTGGGTCGCACCCATGGACCCCAACTACCGGCGCGATGGCCCCGGCAAGTCGCCCATGGGGATGGACTTGATCCCGGTCTATGAAGGCGATGAGCCGGCGGAGCCGGGTTTGGTCCGGGTGAGCCCGGTCGCCGCCGAAGCCATCGGCGTCCGGTACGCAACCGTCGAGCGCGAGACCCTGGTACCGGAGATCCGGACCTTCGGCCGGGTGGCCTACGACGAGGACCGCACGAGGCACGTCCACGTCCGCGCCGATGGTTGGATCAACCGGCTGGAGGTACGCCGGGAAGGCGAGGCGGTGCGGCAGGGTGACCTGCTGTTCGCCTACTTCGCCCCCGATCTGTCCATCGCCGCGATGGAATATGCAAGGGAGCTCCAGCGGCGCGACCAGCGCGGCATCAACGCCACCCGCACGAAGCTGCGCTCTCTCGGGGTCAGCGACCGGCAGATCGCCACGTTCGGGCCCGGCCCCGGCATCATCGAGAACATCCATGTGTATGCCCCCCAGGACGGCATCGTCGCCGCGATCGGCGTCGCCGAGGGCATGTTCATCACCCCGGGCACCACTGTGGTCTCCCTGACCGACCTGTCGCGGGTCTGGGTTCTGGCGGACGTGTTCGAGCGGGACATGCACCGGGTCCGCGCCGGCATGACGGCCACGGTGCAAGGGATCGACGGCGGTCCCGAGCCGTTGAGCGGGGTCGTCGACACCGTGTTCCCGACGCTGAGGGCGGATACCCGCACCATCGAGCTCAGGCTGGTCTTCGACAACCCCGATGGCGAATTGCTGCCCAACGCGTTCACCCGGGTGGCACTGCAGGGGGACCCGATCGAGAATGTGCTGACGGTTCCGGCCGATGCCGTGATCCGGCTCGCCGAGACCGCCCGGGTCGTCCGAGAGCTTGGCGGAGGGCGGTTCGAACCGGTCACGGTCACCACCGGTCCCCGCGTCGGCGACAGGATCGTCATCCACGACGGCCTCGCGGAGGGCGACCGCATCGTCGCGGCGGCCCATTTCCTGATCGACTCGGAAGGCAGCCTGCAGGCCGGGCTCGACCGGATGGCGGCCGGCCATCACGGCCATCACGGCATGGACCACGGTCTGCCCGACGGCGCGTCCGTGGACCTTGTCTGGGCGGACGGCAAGGTGGTCGCGGTCGAGGAGGATCGTCGCGTCGTGACCCTTGACCACGCGCCGGTGCCGGAACTGGGCTGGCCCCGCATGGTGATGGACTTTCGGGTGGGGCCGGACATCCCGATGGACGCGTTCCGGGTGGGTGACGACATCGCCTTCGGGTTCGTGCAGACCCCGGAAGGGCGTTACGAGATCGGCGACGTCCGGCCGGCTGCAGACCACTCCGGTCATCACTGATGATCGCCGCCGTCATTGCATGGTCCACCCGCAACCGCGGGACCGTGCTGCTGCTGGCCCTGGCGCTCGCCGCCTGGGGACTCTGGTCGCTCGCCCGCACCCCGGTGGACGCCATCCCCGACCTGTCGGACGTCCAGGTGATCGTCAAGTCGACCTATCCCGGCCAGGCGCCGCAAATCGTGGAGGACCAGGTCACCTTCCCGGTCTCCACCGCGATGCTGTCGGTGCCCCGGGCCACCACCGTCCGCGGGTTCTCCTTCTTCAACGATTCGTTCGTCTACGTGCTGTTCGAGGAAGGCACGGACCTCTATTGGGCGCGTTCCCGGGTGCAAGAGCAGCTCGCCCGCATCCAGGGCGAGCTCCCGCCGGGCGTGACAGTCGAAATGGGGCCCGACGCCACCGGCGTCGGCTGGATCTTCCAGTATGCCCTGGTCGACCGCACCGGGACGCGGGACGCGGGCGAGCTTCGCGCCATCCAGGACTGGTTCCTTCGCCTGGAACTG
>REES01000126.1 GCA_007694935.1 Rhodospirillales bacterium | reverse complement strand
CAGGCCGCAGATCAGCTCGGCTTTTTTCGGGAAATGCGCGGCGATCAAGGCACGATCCGTCGACACCGCTCCGAGCCTCATCTCGGCGGTCTTCCCGTTGGGCCAACCCGTTCGGGGCGCGGAAGACCACCTGCGGCGAGTACAATGGGCCCTGGCTTGGCTGGTAATGGTACGCAACGCTATTGCGGCCGACCGCGCCGGGCAGCCGCAACGTTGCCAGCCCCTTACCGAGCGGGCTATTCTCGACCAAGGATGCGGCAACCCTGAGGTCTGGGAGCTACCCTCGAAACGATGACGGAGCCGGCAGCCCCTGATCTGACACCGGAGGAGGTGCACGCCCAACTGGGGCGTCTCATGGCTTCGCCCGATTTCGACGCCTCGGCCCGCAACCGGGCCTTTCTTCGCTACGTGGTCGAGGAGGCACTGGCCGGTCGCGCCGATCGGATCAAGGCCTACAACATCGCCACCTCCGTGTTCGGCCGCAACTCGAGTTTCGATGCCCAGCTTGATCCCATTGTCCGGATCGAAGCGGGGCGGCTCAGGCGATCGCTCGAACGCTACTATCTCTCCGGCGGACGCACCGATCCGATCCGGATCACGGTTCCGAAGGGAGCGTACGTTCCCAGGTTCGAGGTGACGAAATCGCCCCCATCAGCAGGCGGGATGCCGGCGGGTGAGGCGAGTGGCCGCCCAGCCGCGTGGGAAGCCCGGAGCCCCTCCATCCTCGTCCGGCCGTTCGAGCAGGAGGGAGACCAATCGGCATTTCCCAACTTCACGCACGGCTTCGCCCGCCAACTCATCATCGGTCTCACCCGCTTCACCGACCTCGTGGTGTTCGGGCCGGAGACATCGTTTCGCGGTGGGAGCGAGGCCGATCTGGCCAGCTTGCGCCGGGAACTCGGCATCGATTTCGTGGTCACGGGCGGCACCACCCTGTCAGAGGATCGGTTCGGGGTGGAGGTCTTGCTGGTGGACGCGGTGACCGGGCGCTACCTTTGGGGCGAGAGCTACGAACGGCAACTGGATCCGCGAATCATCCTCGCGGTTCGGGACGAGGTCGCCAACCGCATCGCCGGGACGCTGGCCCAGCCCTACGGCATCATTTTCGCGAACCGGGCCCTGGAAGTCGAGGGCAAGCCACCCGGTAGCTTGACGTCGTACGATTACGTCATTCGCTTCTACCAGTATCGGCGGACGTTCGATCCCACCGTGAACGAACAGATCCGGGAGGGTCTGGAACGGGCCATCGCCATTGATCGCGATTATGCCGAAGCCTTTGCCTGTTTGTCTCTGGCCTACATTGACGCCTTTCGCTTCAACTTCGTAAACGCCACGGACATTCCCCACGCGCTCGAGCGGGCGAGCGTGCTGGCCCGGCAGGCCGTCACCCTGGCGCCGAGATCCAGCCGCGGGCACCATGCTCTGGCCCTGGCCTACTGGTTTCGCAACGAGGTGGAGCCAGCCCTGCGCACCTTTGAGACGGCACTGAGCCTCAATCCGAACGATACGGAGATCATGGCGGACTTCGGCGTCCGCTGCGCGCTTCGAGCCGAATGGGCGAAGGCAACGCGGTTGCTACACGAGTCATTTGCCCGCAATCCGGCGCAGCCCGGAACCTATCGGCTGGGCCTCGCCATTGACCACTTGGCCCACGGGCATGACGAGGCGGCCTTGGCCGAGGCACAGAAAATCCGGGCACCCGACGTCATCTTCAGCCATATGCCGATCGCCGTGGCTGCTGCGCGGCTCGGCCGCCGAGACGAGGCCGAGGCCGCCCTGGCCGAAATCCGGCGACTCGATCCGTCGTATGCGCACCGGGTGGTCGACGACCTGCTGGGCCGTAACGTCCACCCTGATGTTGTCCAGCTCCTTGTCGACGGTCTGCGGCTTGCGGGGCTTCCTGTACCGTCGACCAGCCCGGCTGTGTTGCGAAACCATGCGCGCTGAGACCGTCAGAAGCCATCACGGTGACCGCCTCGTCACGTCACCTGGGATGCGGGCATGGGCGCAGGCGGCGGCCGGGCCGGGCCGCCGACCGCGCTCCCCGCTAGTCGATCACGACCAGTTCAACCCGCCGGTTCATTGCCCGCCCGGCCTCGTCGAAGTTGGAAGCAATGGGCGCCACCGGTCCGACGCCGAGCGCTACCAGACGATTTCCGGCGATGCCATAGTTTTGCCGAAGTGCAGCCACGATCGTTTCTGCCCGCCGTTCGGACACGTCCTTGTTCACGGCAAAGCTCCCGATGTTGTCGGTATGCCCGACCACGGCCACGTTCAGGTGTGGATTGGCCAGCATCGCGTTGCCGATGGTCGCGACTGCGGGCAGGGATTCAGGCAATAGCCTGGCACTGTCGAATTCGAAAGTGATCCCACGCAAGACGACGCGGCCGTCGCGCTCGAGGGCTTGCGCGACCAACTGGGGATCGGCCGTGCGCATATCAAAAGTGCTCACCTCCCCGATGGAACCGCCCGGAGGCGGGGTGGTGGCCCCGGCGCATGCCGCGACGGAGAGCACCACACCGGCAGCGACGAGGTGGGTCAGCCGTCGCATGACCGATGCCTTTTTTGTTTCCTTGTGCATGGTCGTTAACCCTTCATATTTGCAAAAGCCGGATCGTATCATGTCCTCGGCACCGCGGCCGAAACGTTACAGTAAACTTGTGAAGACGATGGGTCGTGCATCTGCGCGAAGGCAGGTATTTACGGTAACATACCTGTCGATCATGGGTTGGTTCGGCCGGTATCGCTATAGGATGTCTCGCTTGGGCGCCGGCCCGGATTTTCTGGTCAATCTTGACGTGCATTGACTGGCTTGTGGGCTTTTTTTGGAGAGTGAATCCATGCCGCGAACGTTGTTGGCCACATCATCGGTTGCCTGTGCCGCGCTGCTGATCGGAGCACTTGGAGCGCCGGACACGGCGTCGGCCGGCGACAAACCCGCTGCAACGGTCGTCATCGACCAAGTCCAGGTCGCGTTCATCGGCAGCGGTAACATCGGCGGCGGCACGCTGACCTTCGAGGAGCGCGACTACGATTTCACCATCGGCGGCCTGGGTATCGGCGGCGTCGGCGTGTCACGGATGACGGCGACCGGAGAGGTGTTCGGGCTCCAGGACGTCAGGGATTTCGAAGGGGCGTACGTCCAGGGCCGATACGGCGCCGTGGCCGGCGACATCGGCGCTGGCGCATTGTGGCTGCAGAATGACAAAGGCGTGAGCATGCACCTCGCCGCCAAGCGTGAAGGGCTCGCCCTCTCCCTCGGCGGCGACGCCGTCTACATCAAGTTGGATTGAGGATCCCGCCATGCAGCGCTTTCGTATCGCCCTGGCCGCCACCCTCGTCGCCTGGAGCTGGATCGCTGTCGCTGAAGAAGCCCCGGTCGAACTGGATGCGTTTGCGGTGCTCCGCGCCACGGGCACCGTATTGGCCACGGGGTCCGAGACCCATGTCTTCGCCGGCACCATGCGCGGGCCCTACTTCGTGGACGTCGGGCAGGGGCCTGTTCCGGCCGGGGAGATCGCCTGCGCCGGCTTGATTCAGGCGGACGAGGTTACCGGACAGCAGACTGGGTCCGCCCATTGCCGCCTGCGGGCTGTGGATGGCGCCGTTTCCTATGGCGAATTCACTTGCGACGGGTTTCGCCTGATCGGCTGTAACGGGCGGTTCAAACTCACCGGCGGTGAGGGCCGCATGGAAGGAGCCCACGGTGAGGGGTCGATCACGCTGCGGCGCTACGAGACCGAACTGTTGTCCGAAACTCTCGGCGTGGTCGAGGAAGCCGCACTCGGCATCGCGTTCTGGAAGGACTTCAGGGTTACGGTTCCCGAGCCTGCTCAGTAGGTTCGTCAAGCGCGGCCGCCTCGAAGGCGGCGACGGCGGTGCCAAGGGTGGGGAACAACGTGTACATCTCGATGTCGCGCCGCTCCTGGACAAAGCCGGGTTCAAAGAAGCGACGAAGGTTGCGTTTCGCACGCGCCACCACCAGACGGATGCCCCGCGATTCCAGTTCCTCCCGCAGGACGTCAAGGCTCTGCAAGCCGGTGTAATCCACGAGATTGACCGGGCTCGCGTCGATGACGACCCACCGGACGCGTTCGCCGGCGGCGGTGACGGCGTTCAGCACCCGATCCCGAAAATAATCGCTGTTGAAGAACAGAACGTTGCCGTTGAATCGGACGATCAAGAGGCCCGGGATAGTCCGGGCTTCCGGGTAATCGCGAATGTCATGAAAGCCTTTGACCCCTTTGACCCGGCCGAGGATCGCAACGGTCGGCCGCGATTCCACCGATAAGAGCCAGATCAGCGACAGCACCACGGCAAAGAGCACGCCCGGAAGAACACCCAGCACCAGCACGCCGATGGTGGTTGCGAGGCTCAGCCCGAACTCCCGCCGACTGGACCGCCACAACGTGCCGGCCGCGGAGAGATCGAAAAGGCCGGTCGCGGCAACCACGATCACCGCGGCGAGGGCGACCTGTGGCACGTAGGCCAGCGGAATGGTGAGAAAAGCGAGGCAGCCAAGCATGACCGCCCCGGCGATGACACCAACCAGTTGTGTCCGGCCGCCCGACGCGTAATTCACCGCGGTCCGGGAATCGGCGCCCGTCACCGGAAATCCGCCGGCGAGCCCGGAGGCAAAATTGGCGGCACCGAAGCCGTAGAGCTCTCGGTTGGCGTTCACCGTCTGGCGGTTGCGACGGGCGAAGCTCTTCGCGGTGAGGACGCCGCTGGTGAAGCTGATGAGCATGATGCCCGCAGCATTGCCCAGCAATTCGCGAAACTCGCCGAATTCGATGCTGGGCAGGCCGAGCGCCGGGGCCGCCGTCGGCAAGGCACCAAGCACCTTGATGTCCTCACCGTCGAGATCGAACGCGACGACCAGGGCGATCCCGGCGACGATCACCACCAGGGCTGCCGGCAGCCGGGGAAAGTAACGCCGGGTCGCGAGCAGCAGCGCCAACAACCCCAGGCCGAGCCCCAGGCTCGGCAAGTGGGTTTGATCCAACCCGGCGGCAATGGCGGCCAGTTGCGGACCGAAACCATGGGCATCGATACCGAAGCCCAAGAGCTTCGGCAGCTGGCCCACGAGGATCAGCAGCGCCACCCCGTTCAGGTAGCCAATCAGGATCGGCTGCGACAGGAAGTCCGCGACGAAACCGAGGCGGGCCGCGCCGGCGACGATATAGAGGACTGCCGTCAGCAAGGTCAGGAGCACCATCAGGGCGAGGTAGCGGTCCGGATCCCCCCCGGCCAGGATGCCCACACCGGCGGCAGCCATGATGCAGGTGGCCGCGTCCGGCCCTACCATCAACTGACGGGATGACCCGAAAAGGGCGTAGGCGAACAGCGGAAAGATCGCGGCGTAGACACCCGCGAGTGGTGGGACGCCCGCAATCTCGGCATAGGCGATGCCGACGGGCAGGGCCACCGCCGCCACCGACAGTCCGGCCCCCAGGTCGAAGCGAAGGTCGCGACGATCATATGTGATCAAGGCCTGAAGGCCCGGAACCAGTCGGGCGAGCCGCCGAGACATGGCGGGGCTACCGGCGTCGCCTGGCTTCACCCGACAGCAGGCCACCCACGGCACCGGCGGCGGCATCCTTGCCGGCATCGCCGGCGATCGCCGCGCCGATCGCTCCCTTGGCCGCCCCACTCGCCGTATTCCGCAGCAGTTCGTCGCTGGCGCGCCGGGCCTGCGCCGGGCCGACTGCCGCGACGCTCAGGGCCACGCTCATCGCAACCGCACCGACCGAGTGAAAGGACATCCGCGCTGGTGATTGCATCGGTCTACTCCAGGATTTGTACAGAGCAAACGCCGAAGCCGACATAGCCTCTGGCTTCGTGCGCGTTGGTCATGGTGACGCGGCTTCTCTCCCGGTCGAGCCGCAACAGCATCGGCAGCGTGACAGCGCCGGGCGGGGATCGCTCGCATGGGTCGAAGGCAGCGCAGTCCACCACCTCCTCGCGCGCATATACCGCTCGCTCGGGATATCCGCCAAGCCCGCGGGCGCGGGCGCGGCCACTGCCACAGCCAAGTCCGATGAATTCGGCCCGATGATCATTTCTGATGCTCGTCTACCGAGTCCAGGCCTTCAATGAGGGAGCCCTGTTGCGGTGTCCAGCCGGCATGGACGGTGGGATAAGCGTGCTACGGTAATTTACGCATCCGCCCCGCGATGGACGAGCGGCCTGGTCCGCGGCAAGGGCGCGAACAGCTCGGCGAGGCACTCGTGGTGCGGTCGAAAGAGGTTTCGCATGCCGAGCGGCGCCGACGGCCTCGCGCACCTGCTGTCGGCAGCCTGGAAACCAATGCGGCCCAGGCGGGGATCGTTGCCCACGGCGCCGTCACGATGGCGCCCGCCAATCCGGCGGTCGTCCACGTGCCGGCTGACGCTCCGGTCGTCGTCGACACAACGCCGCCAATGGCACCGCCGTTGGCGGGTGCGCGCCTTCCTGGTCAAACCGCTACGCCGTTCATGCCCAACTTGTGCCGTCCGATGAACTTGCTTCTCAGCACCAGTAGGTTGCCCGCTTCCTTGACTGTTGTTTGCGCGCTGATTTGTGGTATACTGGTTTTTGGTAAGTATCGGCGCCTGGACTCGGAGGCGATAAGAATGTTGGCGTGGCTGTTTCCTGTGGTTCTCGCAATCGCGGTGGCGGTCGCAGCGGCACCGGGAGGAGCGGATTCTGCGGCGGCAGTGGACGAGGAAGACGCCCTCCTCGCGGCCCTAGCGGATCCCTGGACGGGTGATCTGGACGGCATCGTCGAGCGCGGCTATCTGCGAACGGGTGTCCCCTATGGGCCGGCCTTCCTCACCTATGACGGTGCCGCGCAGGAGGGCATCTCCGTCGATCTGGCACGAGAGTTCGAGAAGCATCTCCGCGCCGCCCTCGGCAAGCAGGCGCGCACGCTGACCGTCGCGATCATCCCGTTGCCGCGCGACCAGATGTTCGGCTCCCTGCTCGCCGGTCGCATCGACGTCCTGGCGGCCAACCTCACCATCACGCCCGAGCGAGCCGAAAACGTCGCGTTCAGCCAGCCGATGCTGAAAGGGGTCAAGGAACTGGTCGTCACCGGGCCCTCGGCGCCAACGGTACAGAGCCTCGACGATCTCGCGCAAACAGCGCTGCACGTGCGGCCCTCCAGCAGCTACCATGAGCATTTGACGGCCTTGAACGCAGCCCGGGAGGCAGCAGGGCAGCCACCGATCCCCGTGATTGCGGCAAACGAGAACCTGGAGGATTTCGACCTTTTCGAACTTCTCGAGGTCGGGGTGATCCCCGGGCTTGTGGTCGACAGCCACAAGGCCTCGATCTACGCTCAGTTGTTTCCGAAGGCTACGGTCCACGAGGATCTGGTAATCCATGAGGGGGGTGAGATCGCCTGGGCGGTCCGGCCCGACTCGCCGCAGTTGATGGCGGCCGTCAACGGCTTCGCTGCCAAGGCGAAAAAGGGCACGGAACTGGGGAACATCCTGTTCCGCCGCTGGCTGGTCGATCCCACGCGGATCAGGAACGCGGTGGCCGGCGGCGAGGACAAAAAGTTCACAGAGACAATCGACTACATCCGCGCTCATGCCTCGACCTACGACTTCGATCCGATGCTGATCGCAGCACAGGGATACCAGGAATCCGGCCTCGACCAGACGAAGCGAAGCGCTGCTGGTGCCGTCGGCATCATGCAGGTCATGCCCAAGACTGCGCGTGACCCCGTCGTCGGCATTCCCGACATCCACATTTCGAACCGAAATGTGGAGGCGGGCGTGAAATACTTGCGTTTCATCCGCGATCACTACTTCGCCGAGCCGACGATGAGCGAGTTGGATCAGACGCTGTTCGCGTTCGCCGCCTACAACGCCGGCCCCGGCAATGTGGCGAAAGCACGTCGGCGCGCGGAGGCGATGGGGCTCGATCCCAATGTCTGGTTCGGTAATGTGGAGATTGCGGCTGCCCGCGTAATCGGCCGTGAGCCGGTCGTTTATGTCCGCAACATACTCAAATACTATGTGACCTTCCGGCTCTACGAGGACCGGCTGGCCGCCGGTTGACGGGCGAAGTTGGCGGCACGGCCGGCAGACGACCGTAACTTACCCTCGGCGGCTTGCCGCCGGGGCTGGTCGCTTGCGACGATCGCTGTTCTTCGAGGCGTGGTTGCCCTGCCGACTCGGTGGCGTGACGGGAAACATGCTGTCGTCTTTCGGCCAAGCTGGACGCTTGGCTTGTTGTGCTCCGGGGAGTGACGGATGGATTTTGCCGAGCTGAGCCTGAAAAAACGGATCAAGCGGTGTCGGGACTTCTCGGCTCCTTACCGGGTCGTCGACGGGGATTCGTTCAAGCTGTCGGACATTGATCCGGCAGACACCGCGAAGCTGGAGAGCGAGGACAAACCCAAGGCCAAAGAGGTCCTCCAACTCGGCGTGGAGACTCTCGCTGCCTTGCAGGATCAGCTCTACGCCCAGGACCGCTGGTCGGTCTTGCTCATCTTTCAGGCGATGGACGCGGCGGGCAAGGATGGCACCATCAAGCACGTCATGTCAGGCGTGAACCCCCAAGGCTGCCAAGTCTATTCCTTCAAAGGACCGTCTGCCGAGGACCTCGATCACGATTATATGTGGCGCTGCATCAAGTGTCTGCCCGAGCGCGGCCGAATCGGCATCTTCAACCGCTCCTATTATGAGGAAGTTTTGGTCGTCAAGGTTCATGAAGACATGCTTGCCAGGCAAAAGCTGCCGCCGCAGCTTGTCCGGAAGTCGATCTGGGACGAGCGCTATCAGGATATCCGCAATATCGAGCGCTACCTCGTCCGCAACGGCACCGTTGTCCTGAAATTCTTTTTGCACGTCTCGGCCGAGGAGCAGAAAAAACGCTTCTTGGCGCGTCTCGACGACCCGAGCAAGAACTGGAAGTTCTCCATGGCCGACGCCCGCGAGCGCGGCTTCTGGAAAGACTATCAGAAGGCTTACGAGCAGATGATCCGAGCCACGGCGACCAAGCGGGCCCCGTGGTATGTGGTACCGGCCGACAACAAGTGGTTCACCCGCTTGGTGGTCGCCGCCGCGATCATCGATGCGCTCGGCGCCCTGGAACTGGCCTATCCCGAGGTCGATGCGGCGACGATGGCAGAACTCGAAGCCGCGCGCGCGGTCCTGGAGCAAGGATGAGCGCGTGGCCGCGACCGGCGGCCCCTACCG